>JBBINK010000019.1:0-6448 GCA_037443925.1 Betaproteobacteria bacterium | reverse complement strand
GAGAAGCCGGCAGGGTCTTCCGTCAGGCGAGGCAAGTGCTTGTCGCGATGGGAGAAAACGCGCCCCGTCCGGGATTGGGCGGGTCTATTGGCGCATAAGAAATTTGAATCGTTTTTTGGCGCCGGCGAATCTGGAAGGGACCGGGAAAGCAGAGTAACATTCAGCGACCGCAAAGAGCGCCCGCAATGCCCGGCGGGTAGCGGATTCGAGGCGAGTCATCAACGGTCGGCGGCGCGGGCCGCGGGCCGTCAACCCATCCGTGTTTGGAGGAGACCTCATGACGGACGTAGTGGCAACCAACCAGACCATTCTGGTGGTGGGCGGGGGCATCAGCGGCATGACGGCGGCCCTGGAAGCGGCCGAATGCGGCAAGGATGTGATCCTGTTGGAGAAGAATGCCTCCCTGGGTGGCCGCGTATCACAGCTCTATCGCTACTTTCCCAAGCTCTGCCATCCCACCTGCGGCCTGGAGATCAACCTGCGGCGCATCAAGGGCAACCGGCGCGTGCGCGTGTTCACCCTTGCCGAGGTGACGGGCATCCGCGGCGGCCCCGGTGACTACACCGTGGACGTGCGCCTTTCGCCCCGCTACGTCAACGAGAACTGCACGGCCTGTGGCGAATGCGCCAACGCCGTGGAGAAGGAAATCCCCGACGCCTTCAACTACGGCCTGGGCAAGACCAAGGCGGCCTACCTGCCCCACCCCATGGCCTATCCCCAGCGCTACGTGCTCGATCCTTCCATCATCGGCACACCGGATGCGGAAAAGGCCAAGGCGGCCTGCAAGTACGGCGCCATCGACCTGGACATGAAGGAGGAGACCATCCAGCTCAAGGCCGGCGCGGTGATCTGGGCCACCGGCTGGCAACCCTATGACGCGGCGAAGATCCAGCCCTACGGCTATGACCGCTACGCCAACGTGATCACCAGCGTCGAGTTCGAGCGTCTGGCGGATCCCCACGGCCCCACGGGCGGCAAGATCCTGCGTCCCTCCGATGGCAAGGAGGCGAAGAACGTGGCCTTCATCCAGTGCGCCGGCTCCCGCGACGAGAACCACCTGCGGCACTGTTCCCGCATCTGCTGCATGGCCTCCCTCAAGCAGACCAACTATCTCACCGAGCGGTTCGGCGACGAGGGCAAATCCACCATCTACTACATCGACATCCGCGCCATCGACCGCTTCGAGGACTTCTACGCCAAGGTCAAGGCCAATCCCAACGTCAAGTTCATCAAGTCCAAGGTCGCCCGCATCGTCGAGGACGAGAAGACCGGCAACCCCATCCTGCACGGGGTGGATACCGAGGGTTACCACCGCTACGCGAACGAGCACGACCTGGTGGTGCTGGCCATCGGCATGACGCCCTCGGTGCCCGCGGGAGCCCTGCCGGCGCAGGTGGTGGCCGATTCCAGCGGTTTCATCCAGCTCGACGAGGCCAATGGCGGCATCTTCGGCGCAGGCTGTGCGACCAACGCGCTGGACGTGAACCGTTCGGTGCAGTCGGCCACGGCCAGCGCATTGCGTGCGATCCAGGTCGTGAACCAGGTGGCAAGGGCGGAGGCATAAGGAAATGGCAGATCAGAAAACGGCAGCATACATTTGCCAGGGCTGTGGCCTGGGCGAACGGCTGGATACCCGGCAACTGGCGCAGGTGGCCCAGCGTGACGGCAAGATGAACCTGGTGCGTGAGCATCCCTTCCTGTGTAGCAGCGAAGGGGTGGCCATGATCCAGAACGACATCGACAACGAGGGCGTGACCCACATCGCCATCGCAGCCTGCTCGCGGCGCGCCAAGACCGAGGCCTTCCATTTCCCGACGGTGGCCATGTCCCGCGCCAACCTGCGCGAGGGCGTGATCTGGATCCGCCCCGAGGGCGACGAGCATCAGGAAACCACCCAGGAGATGGCCGACGACTACGTGCGCATGGCCTGCGCCGAGGTCAAGAAGATGATCCAGCCCAAGGGCAATCCCCAGGCGGCCAGGAACACCACCGTGCTGGTGGTGGGCGGCGGCGTGAGCGGGATGACCGCGGCCCTCGAGGCTTCCAAGGCGGGTTACCAGGTGGTGCTGGTGGAAAAGACCGGCGCCCTGGGCGGCATGGCGGCCCAGCTCTGGAAGCGCGTGGCCTACAAGGAACCCTTCGCCGACCCGGCCGACACCGGCGTGGCGGACCTCGTGGCGCGGGTCCAGTCCGATCCCAACATCAAGGTCTACCTCAACGCCACCGTGGCCAAGACCGACGGTGCGCCGGGCCGCTTCACCATCGACATCGCCACCGAATCCGGGAGCATCAGTCAGGAACACGTGGGCGCCATCGTCCAGGCCTCCGGATTCACGCTCTACGACATGAGCAAGCTGCCGGAACTGGGGGCGGGCCAACCCCACGTGGTGGACCAGCTTGGCCTCGAGGCCCTGGCCCGGGCCGCCAATGGCGGACCCATCAAGCGCGCCGACGGTGTCGAAGTGAAGACCGTGGTGTTCATCCAGTGCGCCGGCCAGCGCGACACCACCGGCAAACACCTGCCCTACTGCTCGGGCCACTGCTGCCTGACCAGCATCAAGCAGGCCATGTACTTCAAGGATCAGAATCCGGACGTGGACACGGTCGTCATCTTCGATGACCTGCGCACCCCCGGCAATGGCGAGGATTTCTACCGCAGCGCCCAGCGCAAGGGCGTGACCTTCACCAAGGGCAAGGTCTCGGGCGTGACGGCTTCCGGCAACAGCCTGAGGGTCACCTTCCACGATCTGATCCTCGACGACAAGAACGCGACCATCGACGCGGATCTGGTGGTCCTGGCCACGGGCCAGGTGCCCAATTCCGGCGTCAACATCGACGCACCGCGCGAGGAGGGCATGGACGTCCGGCCCATTTCCATCCTCAACCTCAACTATCGCCAGGGCCCGGACGTGCCCCAGCTGGTGCACGGCTTCGCCGATTCCCATTTCATCTGCTTCCCCTATGAGTCGCGGCGCACCGGCATCTATCCCACCGGTCCCGTGCGCCGTCCCATGGACATTGCCCAGGCCATGGAAGATGCCACCGGCGCCGCCATGAAGGCGATCCAGGCGATCGAGAACGCGGCGGCGGGGCGCGCGGCCCATCCCCGCTCCGGCGACCTGTCCTATCCCACCTTCCGGGCGGAGGGATGCACCCAGTGCAAGCGCTGCACCGTGGAATGCCCATTCGGGGCCATCGACGAGGACGAGAAGCGCTATCCGGTGTTCAACGAGTCCCGTTGCCGGCGCTGCGGCACCTGCATGGGCGCCTGTCCGGTGCGGGTGATCTCCTTCGAGAACTATTCCGTGGACACCGTGGGCTCACAGATCAAGGCGGTGGACATCCCGGACGAGTTTTCCGAGAAGCCGCGCATCCTGGTGCTGGCCTGCGAGAACGACGCCTACCCGGCGCTGGACATGGCAGGCATGAAGCACCAGACCTACAGCGCCTTCGTGCGGGTCATTCCCGTGCGCTGCCTCGG
This sequence comes from Betaproteobacteria bacterium, assembly GCA_037443925.1. Lineage (GTDB taxonomy): Bacteria > Pseudomonadota > Gammaproteobacteria > Burkholderiales > Thiobacteraceae > Thiobacter. The sequence continues at coordinate 2,967 of JBBINK010000019.1, read as the reverse complement.
CTCGGTGAACCTGATCTGGATCACCGACGCCCTGAACAGCGGCTACGATGGCGTGATGCTCATGGGTTGCAAGCACGGCGAGCAGTACCAGTGCCACTTCGTGAAGGGCTCCGAGATGGCGAGCTACCGGCTGTCCAAGGTGGATGACACCCTGAAGAGCCTCAACCTGGAGAGCGAACGGGTGCAGAACTACGAGGTCGCGATCACCGACATCGAACGCGTCCCCCAGCTGATCAACGACTATGCCGCCAAGATCATGGAAATCGGCATGAGCCCGTTCAAGTTCTAGGAGCCCGACGATGAACGATCTGAATGCCCAGGCCGTCAAGAAGTACGGCAACAACTTCCTGAAAGAGGTGGAGGCCCGCGTCGAGGAGGGCGAATGGGTGAAGATGTGCATGCAGTGCGGCGTGTGCTCGGGCTCCTGCCCCTTCGGGCCGCACTGGGCGCATCCGCCCCAGGAGATCTTCATGATGATCCGGGCCGGCAAGCGCGAGGAAGTGCTGACCTCCGACTCCATGTGGATGTGCACCTCCTGCTACAACTGCATGGTGCGCTGCCCGCGGAAGCTGCCCATCACCCACATCATGCACGGCCTGGCCAACTATGCGCACCGCCTGGGGCTCGCGCCCAAGAATCAGCCCACGCGCCAGTTCGCCAAGATGTTCTGGGACAACATCGTCAAGACCGGCCGCGTCAATGAACTCAAGCTGTCTTTGGGACTCTACTTCAAGGACGGCCTGGGGCCGGGGATCAAGACGGCCCTGGCGATGAAGGACATCGGCCTGGGCATGCTCAAGGCGAAACGCCTCAACCCCCTGGAGTTCTTCAAGGGGCATGGCTGCAAGGATGCCAAGGGTATTCATGCCATGCTGAAGAAGGCCCAGGAAATCGAAGCGAAACGGAAAGGCTTCGCGGCCTAAGGAGAGAGCAAGATGGCGAAAAAGCAGTATGCGTTTTACCCGGGCTGCTCGTCGCAGAAGGGCGCTTCGGCTTCCAACTACCTGACCTCGGTCCAGTCCATGTGCAAGACGCTGGACATCCAGCTCAACGAGATCCCGGACTGGAACTGCTGCGGTGCCTCCATCGGTTACGCCGAGGGCGGAGAGCTGCCTCGTCACGTGATGAATGCCCGCAATCTCGCCCTGGCCGAGAAGGAACTGCCCGGCCAGCAGGTGGTGGCCACCTGTGCCGCGTGCTGGCTGTCCGCGCGGGAGACCAAGGAACGTCTGGAACACAATGCCACGCTGAGATCGGACGCCAACGAGGCGCTCAAGGAGGCCGGCCTGCAATACCAGGGCAAGGTCGAGATCCGCCACATGGTGGAGGTGCTGATCGAGGACTTCGGTTACGACGAACTGAAAAAGCCCGTGGTCAAGCCGCTCGAGGGCATGAAGTTCGCCGGCTACGTGGGCTGCCAGACCAACCGGCCCTTCGGCATCCACGGCGAGTCGTTCGAGAATCCCGTGTACCTGGACAGGCTGGTGGAAACCATGGGCGGGGAGGCCGTTCCCTATGACCAGAAGGTCACCTGCTGTGGCGGCGCGCTGGCCTTCTCCGAGCCGGAAAAGAGCCAGAAGCAGATCAAGGACATCGTGGAGTCGGCCTACGACCACGGAGCCGAGTTCATCGTCACGCCCTGCCCCCTGTGCCAGGCCAACGTGGAGATCTACCAGGGCGAGGTGAACAAGCGCTATGGCACCAAGTTCAGCATGCCCGTGCTCTACTACAGCCAGCTCATGACCCTGGCCTATGGCGGCTCGGCCAAGGAGGCCGGGCTCGACGGGCAGGTGATCAAGGCTCCGAAGCTGGAGGCCTTCGCGGCCAAGAAGTGATTCTTGGGTCGTCGTTCGAGGCGGGGGCGGTTGCATGACCGCTCCCATCGTTTTTGCTCCCATCGTCGTTGCGAGGATTGGCCATGCAGATGAGAGGTCCGAAGACCTGGGATGAGTATCTGGATCTCGTCCACCAGGCGGTGTACGAGGTGGACGAGCTACGTGCCTGCATGATGGAAGAGGACGACATGGACGATACCGACCTCTACAACCAGTATGTGGGCCCCCTGGACGTACACCTGCGCGCGCTGTACGAGGCCATGACCTCGGGGCGCTACCAGTTCCCCGCCGCCGAGGACCTGCCCTTCATGCCCCTGGTGCGCCAGTATGGGCGCTTCATTCCCTTCCGTGGTTTGCTCGAGCTGATCAACCGGACCCATCGGGAGGGTCTGGCCAAGGAGTGAGGGTGCCCTAGCGGGCGATCACACCCGCCCATTCCAGGGCGGCCAGGTGTGCCCGTGTCGCCTCGTCGAGGCCCAAGCCCAATTCGGCGCACAGCCTGGCGGCTTCGGCGGCATCGTCCTTTTCGAAAGCCCGCGCGAGTCTCAGATACGGGGCGTAGGGCCCGCTGCCTTCGACCAGCGCCCGGACGACCTCCTCCGGCAGGTGCAGCCTTGCCGCGACCTGGTCGAGGGGCAGGCCGAGCAGGACGTCCAGCAGGGAGAACAGGCCCATCAGGAACAGCAGGTTGCATTCCCGGCTGGGCAGACGGGACTGGCCCAGCAGCTCCGCCAGACGGCCACGGATGATGGCCGTATTGAGCAGCACCCGCTGCGCTGCCGTCAGATCCACACCGGCGAAGATCAGCAGGCCCAGCCAGCGCCAGAGGAAGTCGTAGCCCAGGAGCATCACCGCGTCACGGATCGAGGACACCGTGTAGGGCAGCCCCACGCCTGCCGAATTGATGTAGCACAGCAGGCTGTAGCACAGGGCCACGTCGTGCTTGAAGGCGTCCTCGATCTCTCCCACGTCCCGCTGATTCACCACCAGGTTGAACAGCTCGATCACCCGCGCGCGACTGGGGTCGAGGCGGTTCATGGCCAGGGTCTGGGCGGGCGCGAGCAGGCGTCCCTGGTAGAGATCCAACCCCAGGGCGCGGCAGGTGTCGAACTGCGCCCGCGTAGTCACGTTG
>JBBINK010000018.1:0-25877 GCA_037443925.1 Betaproteobacteria bacterium | reverse complement strand
CGAAGGTGGAGCGGCCCGGGGGCGCGGCTTCGCTCACCGCCACGCTGGCCGGGCTGGCGGGTGATGCCCGCCAGTTCCGGTCGAGCCGGCTTGAGCTCGAGCTCGATGGCAGGCAGGGCGAGGCCCGCTTCCGGGGCCGGCTCACCAGCCCTCTCGAGGGCCGCCTGGAGGCCAGGACCTTCGATCTGCCCGGCATCGACGGGCAGCTGGAATGGACCAGCCCGGGGCTTGCCCAGAAGACGCTGAAGCTCGCGCTCGCCGGGCGCGCCCAGGGGGATCTGGCCAGGCAGCAGGCGTCCCTGGCCGTGCACGGGCGCCTGGACGACAGCCCTGTCGATGCCCGCCTGGCGCTGGCTTCCTTCCAGCCGCCGCGCCTGGGCTTCGACGTGGCCATCGACCGGCTCGACCTGGACCGCTATCGGCCGCCCCGGCCCAAGGGTGCGCCGCCGCAGCCGGGTGGTCCCATCGACCTGTCGGCCCTGAAGGGCATCGACGCGGATGGCAGCGTGCGCGTCGGGGAGCTCAAGGTGGCGAACGTCCGGGCCAGTCAGGTGCGCCTGCGGCTGCGGGCGAACGACGGGCGCATCACGCTCGATCCCCTTTCGGCCAATCTCTACCAGGGTACGATCGAAGGTTCCGTGTCGGCGACCGCCACCGCCTCGCCGCGCATCCTCGTCCGCCAGAACCTGAGCAACGTGAGCATCGGTCCTCTCCTGCGGGATCTGGCGGACAAGGATCTGCTCGAGGGGCGTGGCCACGTCGTGGTCGATGTGGCGACCCAGGGGCCCACGGCCGACGCCCTGCGGAAAGCCCTCTCCGGCACGGCTGCGCTGCGCCTGAGCGATGGGGCGATCAAGGGCGTGAACATCGCGGCCCTGCTGCGGCAGGCCCGGACGGCGCTGGCCGGGGCCGGCGCCAGTCAGGCGGCCAGCCCCAGCCAACAGACCGATTTCACCGAACTGGCCGCCAGCTTCCGCATCCGCGACGGCGTGGCCCACAACGAGGACCTGACCGCCAAGTCGCCCCTGTTGCGGCTTGCGGGCAGGGGCGACATCGACATCGGCGGCGGCACCCTCGACTACGTCCTCAAGGCGGCGCTGGTGGGCACCCTCGAGGGACAGGGCGGACGGGACCTGGCGCAGCTACGCGGCGTGAGTGTGCCGGTTCGCATCCAGGGGCCCATGGAGGCGCCGCGATTCAGTCTGGACGTCTCCTCGTTGATCACCGAATCCGCCCGGGCCCGGCTCGAGGAGAAGAAGCAGGAACTCGGCGAAAAGGCCGGGCAGGAGCTCATCAAGGGCTTGTTCGGACGATGAGCGGGGACTTCGCCACGCGGGTGGTGCAATGGCAGAAGCGCCATGGCCGCCACGATCTGCCCTGGCAGGGCACGCGCGATCCCTATCGCATCTGGCTTTCCGAGATCATGCTGCAGCAGACGCAGGTGGGCACGGTCATTCCCTACTACCGGCGTTTCATCGCGCGTTTCCCGGATGTGGCCAGCCTCGCCGGCGCGACCGAGGACGAGGTGCTCGCCCACTGGAGCGGGCTCGGCTACTATTCCCGCGCCCGCAATCTGCATCGCACCGCGCGCCTGATCATGGAACGCCACCGCGGGCGCTTCCCGGACACGCCGGCGGCCCTCGCCGCCCTGCCGGGAGTGGGGCGTTCCACGGCCGCGGCCATCGCCGTGTTCGCCTTCGGCGCCCGGGCCGCCATCCTGGATGGCAACGTCAAACGTGTGCTGGCGCGGCATGGGGCGGTCGAAGGCTGGCCCGGTGCCAAGGCGGTGCAGGACCAACTGTGGCGCCTTGCCGAGGCGCGTCTGCCCGAAGGCGAGATCGAAGCCTATACCCAGGGGCTGATGGATCTCGGCGCGGCCGTGTGCACCCGTCGCGCGCCCCGTTGCGACGGGTGTCCGGTGGCGCAGGATTGCCTGGCCCGCATCCAGAACCGCGTGGATGAACTGCCCGCGCCACGGCCGCGCAAGGCCCTGCCGGAACGGGCCATCGCCGTGCTCGTGCTGCTGTGCGGGGGTGAGGTGCTACTGGAGAAGCGCCCGCCTTCGGGCGTCTGGGGTGGTCTGTGGAGCCTGCCCGAAATTCCGGTGGATGCCGATCCCATTGCCGCGGCGCGTGACCGCTACGGCGTGCACGCCGCGCGGCCGCAGGCCCTGCCGCCGCTCGCCCACGGGTTCACGCACTTCCGGCTACGCATCCAGCCGTGGCTGCTCCAGGGCCGGTGCGGCCGTGGGCACGTGGGCGAGGCCGGCGCCCTGTGGCTGCCCCTGGCCGAGGTGACGGGAGCTGCGCTGCCGGCGCCGTTGAAGAAACTGCTCGCCCGCCTGCCCGGAGGGTAGGGCAGGTGCCGGGGTCGTTCCGGCGCGGGGCCGGATGCCCGGGCACCGGGTCGCGGGCCCCTCGCTCCGGGCGCCGCTCAAGAGCCCTTCTTGTTGTCCCGGGACGCCCACTTCTGGATGACGCCGGCCGCCCATTCGCGCCCGCCCAGGCCGAAGGCCAGAGCGAGGGCGAGGCACACGGCGCCGAACAGGATGGCGAAGGCCGTGGTGAGCAGATGGGTGGCGATGGACAGCTGTTCCAGGGCCACGAACACGGCGAAGACCTGGACCGCGTACTCCGCGACGGTGCTGATGGTGAGCGCGCCCTCGACGCCCAGGTTGCGCAGCCAGGCGAACACCAGGCGGTTGATGAAGCGCGCAAGCAGCGTGCCGAAAATGATGATCAGCACCGCCACCACGATGTTGGGCAGATACAGCACCACCCGGTTGAACAATTCGGCCACCGCGGTCAGGCCCAGGCTGCTGGAGACGGTGACCAGCACCACCAGCAGCACCAGCCAGTAGGTGACTTCGGCGATGATGCCGGAGAAGGTGATCTGCATGTCGCCGTGCTTGAGGAACTCCTCCACTCCGGTTTTTTCCGCGAGGACGTCGAAGTGGGCCAGGGTGAGCAGGCGCCGCACCGCGCTCCTGGCCAGTTTGGCCACCAGCCAGCCCACGAACAGCAGCACCAGGGCCACCATCAGCTTCGGCAGGAAATCGGCCACCTGGCGCACCACCGCATTGAAGGAGGCGAGGAAGATGTCGAACTCTTGCTGCATGGGGAGTCTCCTTTCTTTGCCGGGAAGCCACGCAGGGCGTGCGCAGCAGAGGACGGAACGCAGGCAATGATAGGCGGCAGGGATGGCAGGCGCAACGGGGGCGTCTTCGCCGCCGGCTTCGCCTCGCGTATCATCGGGCGATGGCAAAGGGTGCGTACATGAACTATTCCGACCTGCGCGACTTCCTCGCGCAACTGGAAGCGATGGGCGAACTCCGGCGCGTGGCCGTCGAGATCGACCCCTACCTGGAGATGACCGAAGTGTGCGACCGGGTGTTGCGCGCAGGCGGCCCGGCGATCCTCTTCGAGAAACCCAAGGGCCACACCATTCCCGTGCTGGGCAATCTGTTCGGCACGCCCCGGCGCGTGGCCCTGGGCATGGGCCAGCAAGACGTGGCCGCGCTGCGCGAGGTGGGACGCCTGCTGGCCTTCCTCAAGGAGCCGGATCCACCACGGGGATTGCGCGATGCCTGGGAGAAGCTGCCCCTCTACAAGCAGGTGCTGAACATGGCGCCGCGGCGGGTTTCCCGTGCCCCCTGCCAGGAGATCGTGCTGGAAGGTGACGCGGTGGATCTCGGCCGGCTGCCCATCCAGACCTGCTGGCCGGGGGACGTGGCGCCGCTCATCACCTGGGGGCTCACGGTGACCCGCGGTCCCAACAAGCCACGCCAGAACCTGGGCATCTACCGTCAGCAGGTGCTGGGCCGGAACAAGGTCATCATGCGCTGGCTGGCCCACCGGGGCGGGGCGCTGGATTTCCGGGACTTCTGCGAGAGGCATCCGGGCGAACGCTTCCCGGTGGCGGTGGCCCTGGGCGCCGATCCGGCGACCATACTGGGCGCAGTGACGCCGGTGCCCGACACCCTGTCCGAATACCAGTTCGCCGGGCTTTTGCGGGGCGCGAAGACCGAGGTGGTGAAGTGCGTCTCCTGCGATCTGGAGGTGCCCGCCTCCGCCGAGATCGTGCTGGAGGGTTACATCGATCCGGGCGAGACGGCCCTCGAAGGGCCCTATGGCGACCACACGGGCTATTACAACGAGCAGGAGACCTTTCCGGTCTTCACAATCACCCACATGACGCTGCGCCGCGATCCCATCTATCACAGCACCTACACCGGCAAGCCGCCGGACGAGCCGGCCGTGCTGGGCGTGGCCCTCAACGAGGTCTTCGTGCCGCTGCTGCAGAAGCAGTTTCCGGAGATCGTCGATTTCTACCTGCCGCCGGAGGGATGCAGCTACCGGCTGGCGCTGGTGAGCATGAAGAAGCAGTACCCCGGTCATGCCAAGCGGGTCATGTTCGGCGTGTGGAGCTTCCTGCGCCAGTTCCTGTACACCAAGTTCGTGATCGTGGTGGATGACGACGTGGACGTGCGCGACTGGAAGGAGGTGGTCTGGGCGCTGACCACCCGCGTCGATGCGGCGCGGGATACCCTGATCGTCGAGAACACGCCCATCGACTATCTGGATTTCGCCAGCCCCGTGGCCGGTCTGGGCAGCAAGATGGGCATCGATGCCACCAACAAGTGGAAGGGCGAGACCAGCCGGGAGTGGGGACGGCCCATCACCCGCGATCCCCGGGTGGTGGCCCGCATCGACGGCATCTGGAAGGACCTGGGGCTGTGAGGCCGATGCCCGCGTCGGGCCGGCTGGTGAGGGGATTGGACCAGGGAGGGCGAACGTGAGCGAAGTGCGGGGTGAACGCTTCTGTCTGTACGACGCGGCACAGCTCGAGCAGGTGCTCGACGCCATGGCCTGGCAGGCCGCGGGTCTGCTCACGGGCCGGGAGGAGGTCATCGTGGTGGGCATCCTGCGCCGCGGCGCGCCCCTTGCCGACCGCCTGTTCCAGCGGCTCGCGCGGGACTTCGAGATCCAGGGGCTGTCACGTCTGGATCTCGCCATCAAGCGCTATGCCGACGACCTCACCCTCATCCATCCCGAGACGCGGCTCACCGAGGACCCGGCCCATGCCCGGCTCGATCTGTCCGGGCGGACCCTCATCGTGGTGGACGACGTCATGTACAAGGGCTATTCGATGCTGCGTGCCGTCGAATATCTGGCGGGCAAGGGCGCGGCGGAGCTGCGCACGGCGGTGCTGGTGGACCGTGGGGCCGCGAAGCTGCCGGTGCGCACCGATATCGTGGGGGTGACGCTCGACGTCGCGCCCACGGACATCATCGAATGCAATGTGCCCCCCTACGAGCCCGAGTTCAAGATCGATCTGCTGCGGCCCTCGCGCTGACGCCTGGCGAGCTCAGCGGGGCCCCGTGGCCGCCGGCCGGGCCATGCCCGGCATCCGCGCTCTGCATGGGCATCGAGCCGATCGGCCCCGCAGCAGGCTGGCGGCCCCGCTTTTTGCCGCTATAGTCAAGAGCATGAACGGGCGTGCCTTCCTCCTTCTGATGGTGCTGGGCCTGTCCTTTGCGGCCGGGGCTGCGCCGCGCGTGGTCGTGCTGGGTGTGGATGGCGCCATCTCGCCCGCGACGGCGGATTACGTGGTGCGGGGCATCAGCCATGCCGAGCAGTCGGGCGCGGAGGCGGTGGTGTTGCGTCTGGACACGCCGGGGGGACTGGATTCGGCCATGCGCGACATCATCCGCAAGATGCTCGCCTCCCGCGTGCCGGTGGTGGTGTGGGTGGCCCCGGAAGGGGCGCGGGCGGCGAGTGCCGGCACCTACATCCTCTATGCCGCCCACGTGGCGGCGATGGCGCCCGCCACCAATCTCGGCGCGGCCACACCGGTGGCCATCGGTGGCGGGGAAGCGGAACCGCCCGCCGCAGCCAAGGGGGCCAAGCCCGAACCCTCCGCCATGGCCAGAAAGCAGGTGCAGGATGCCGCCGCGTACATCCGGAGCCTGGCCCAGCTGCGGGGGCGCAACGCCGAGTGGGCCGAGCGGGCGGTGAAGGAGGCGGTCTCCCTGTCGGCACAGGAAGCGCTCAGGGAAGGGGTGATCGATCTCATCGCCGCCGATCTGCCGGGCCTGCTTGCCGCCGTGGATGGCCGCCCCGTCAAGGTCGGAGACCGGCAGCGCCCCCTCGCCACCCGGGAGGCGGCCCTGGAAGAGCGCGCGCCCGATTGGCGCACCCGTTGGCTTGCCGTCATCACGGATCCCGGTGTGGCCTATATCCTGCTGTTGATTGGCATGTACGGCCTCTTCTTCGAGTTCTCCAATCCCGGCTTCGGCATCGCCGGCGTGGCCGGTGCCATCTGTCTGCTGCTCGCCCTGTTCGCCTTCCAGCTGCTGCCCGTCAGCTACGCGGGCCTGGCCCTGATCCTCCTGGGCGTGGGCCTTTTGATCGCGGAAGTGTTCGTGCCCAGTTTCGGCGTGCTCGGTCTGGGTGGCATCGTGGCCTTCGTGGCCGGCTCGGTCATGCTCATGGATCGGGAGGTGGCAGGATCCTCCATCCCCATGAGCCTGATCATCGCCTTCACCATCGCCACCGCGGCCTTCATCCTGCTGGTGGGACGCATGGCCCTGGCCTCCCGCCGACGTCCGGTGGTGACCGGTCGCGAAGAACTGCTGGGTGCCCGGGGCCGAGTGGTCAGCGTGGAGCAGGGCGAGGCCTGGGTCCGGGTGCATGGCGAGCTGTGGCGGGCAAGGAGTGACGGGCCGCTGGCCGTGGGTCAGGACGTGGAGGTGACCGCGGTGGAGGGGCTCACCCTGTGGGTGAAGGCAGCCTGACGGACGGCTGCCGCGACCACGCCCGAAGCCTGAAACGCAGGGCCCGCAGGCCCACGGCGAAAGGGGCGTGGCGATCTTTGCATCGGCTGATGGGGTCCTGGCTGGCAGGGCCGTTGCCAACCCGCCTGGCTCGGCCTCGGCGGCATCGGATCGGCAATGACGTGAATCGGAAAGGAGCAATCCCATGGTAGAACTCATCTTTGGTTCAGGCTGGCTCATCATCCTGGTGATTGCCTTCCTCGTCTCCGCGCTCAAGGTGCTGCGGGAGTACGAGCGCGGCGTGGTGTTCATGCTGGGCCGGTTCTGGAAGGTCAAGGGGCCGGGACTCGTCATCGTCATTCCCGGCATCCAGCAGATGGTGCGGGTGGACCTGCGCACCATCGTCATGGACGTGCCCAGTCAGGACGTGATCTCACGGGACAACGTCTCGGTGAAGGTCAACGCCGTGGTGTATTTCCGCGTGGTGGATCCGGCCAAGGCCATCATCCAGGTGGAGGACTATCTCTCGGCCACCAGCCAGCTCGCCCAGACCACCCTGCGGGCGGTGCTGGGCAAGCACGAGCTGGACGACATGCTCGCGGAGCGGGAGCGGTTGAATCTCGACATCCAGACCGTGCTCGACCAGCAGACCGACGCCTGGGGCATCAAGGTGTCCAACGTGGAGATCAAGCACGTGGACATCGACGAATCCATGGTGCGGGCCATCGCCAAGCAGGCCGAGGCGGAGCGGGAGCGGCGCGCCAAGGTGATCCACGCCGAAGGCGAGCTCCAGGCCTCGGAGAAGCTCGCCCAGGCCGCGGAAGTGCTGGCGCGCCAGCCGGCGGCCATCCAGCTGCGTTATCTGGAGACCCTCACCACCATCGCCGCGGACAAGAATTCCACCATCGTCTTCCCCCTGCCCATCGAACTGCTCGACGCCATCCTGGCCAAAAGACCCTGACGGCGGGGCACCCAAATTTGTTTGATGACCCCAACCGGTGGGTGCGTGCTATAGAGGGATGAGCCATTCGGCTGCAAGGAGGTGCCCCATGCTTTGCTTTGACGCGCCCAACTGGACCGCCACCGACGCCCTGCCCCGGGATCAGACCCAAAGCCGGCGTCTGCACGAACCCGCGCAGATCCTCTTCGATGCCGATCCCATGACGGGCAACGCCATCGCCGACCTGGCGGGTCATCCCTATCTCGTGGATGGCAACGTGATCATCTACTTCGAGTCGGAAGCCAGCCGCCAGGCCTTTCGCGAGCTGCCCGTGGATCATCCCTTTCCTCTGGTGGACAACCCCTTCGAGGAAGGCGAGGCCGAGGGTTGAGCCGGGCCGTGCCTGACGTCCTCTGGGGCCGTCACGGCTGGGCATGTGCCCACATCAGGAGCGCGTCCAGCACGGGCGCGGCCCGGGCCGCCTCGGGATGGGCGAGCAGGCAGACGACGATGCGCCTTCTGCCTTGGGGTCCCAGCACGTAGCCGGCGATCGCCCGCACGCCGTCCAGCGTGCCGGTCTTGATTCGCGCCTGACCGGCCAGGGGCGCGTCGCGCAGGCGGCGCGCCATGGTGCCATCGATGGCCGCGATGGGCAGGGAGGATTCGAACTCCGCGAACCAGGGCGAGGCGAGGGCCGCTTCCAGCAGCTGTCCCAGGTGGCGTGCACTCACCCGGGTGCGGCGGTCGAGCCCGGAGCCGTTGCCCATCACCAGCTCCAGGAAATCGAGGTGACGCGAGGCGAGCACGGCCTCCACGGCCTGGGCGGCTTTCTCCGGGGTGGCGGGGGCGCCCATCAGCTCGGCCCCCAGGGTGAGATAGAGCTGGCGCGCCATGACGTTGTTGCTGAATTTGTTGATGTCCCGCACCACCTCCGCCAGCGGTGGCGAGTCATGGCGGGCCAGCAGCCGGGCGTCTTCCGGCACGCGTCCGTCCACCACCTTTCCCTGCCAGCGTCCGCCCATCTCCCGCCACAGGCTGGCGAACAGGGCCGCGAGCTGCTCATCGGGCGCGAGGAGCACCCGGTCCAGGGTTTGGCTGCCGCAGGAGGCGGGATAGGCGCCCCGCACCCGCAGGGTCATGCCCCGCCCGGCGGCGAGCAGGTCCGTGCCGATGCCCTCCTTCCAGTTCCCGCATGGCCCGTCGAGGAGACGCACCTCGCTGACGAGCCGCACCCTGGGCATGTCCGGCAGCGGAGCCACCCGCACCGTCCGGGTGCGCTCGTCGGGGAAGAAACGCAGCTGCCAGGTCCGGAAATTGATCAACAGCGCGTCCGGGGGCACGTTGTACGGCCGCTGCGGCTGGCCGTCGAAGGCGCCGGGATCCTCGTGGGGCAGGTCGAAGACGCTGCGGTCCACCACCACATCGCCCCGGATGTCGCGAATGCCCCGCGCGCGCAGATCCTTGAGCCACAGCCAAAGGGTTTCCGGCGTGATGCGCGGGTCGCCCGAGCCCCTGAACACCAGCGGGCCCAGCAGGCGATCGCCCCGCAAGGGTCCGGCGGCGTAGATGTCCGTCTTCCAGCGATAGGCCGGGCCGAGGGCCTCGAGGGCGGCGTAGGTGGTCACCAGCTTGATCACCGAGGCCGGATTCATGGGTAGGTCGGCCTGGTGGGCGAGGAGGGGAGCCGGCTGCCGGGGATCCTTGACGTAGATCGCGATGGCCGCCGGTGGAATGTCCAGCGCGGCCAACGCCTCTGCCACCGTCGTGGGCAGTCCGGCCGCTGCCCGGGCATGGCCCGCGACCAGGACCAGGGCAAGTCCGATCAGCCGGGCGCCAAGCCGGGACCAGCCCAACCCCGCGGCCCGGCCCCTGGCTGCGTCCGGGGGGCGGGGCCGCTCAGCGGTGGCCGGTGAGGTCCCGCACATACCAGTCCATGGCGACGCTCAGGCCCTCGCGGATGGTGTGAGTGGGCTGGTAATGGAGGAGACGGCGCGCCTTGGAGATGTCGGCCAGGGAATGGCGCACATCCCCGGGACGGAAGTCGCGGTAGATGGGCTGGGCGTGGGCGAGATGGGGAAAGCGGGGCGCCAGCTCTGCCCGTAAGGCTTCGTAGAGCTGGTTGAGGCTGGTGCGTTCCCCCACCGCGATGTTGTAGACCTGGTTCTTCGCCGCCGCGTCCTCGGTGGTGGCCGCGAGCAGATTGGCCTGGACCGCATTGTCGATGAAGCAGAAGTCGCGGCTGGTCTCGCCATCGCCATTGATGTACACCGGCTCGTTCTTGATCATCGAGGCGATCCATTTGGGGATCACGGCGGCGTAGGCGCCCTCCGGATCCTGGCGCGGACCGAAGATGTTGAAATAGCGCAGCCCGATGGTGGCAAATCCGTAGCAGCGCGCGAACACCTCCCCATACAGCTCGTTCACGTATTTGGTGACCGCATAGGGCGACAGGGGACGGCCGATCTCGTCTTCCACCTTGGGCAGGCCCGGATGGTCACCATAGGTGGAGCTGGAGGCGGCATACACGAAGCTCTTCACGCCGGCATCGCGCGCGGCGACCAGCATGTTGAGGAAACCATCGATGTTGCTCTGGTTGGTGAGGATGGGGTCCTCGATGGAACGGGGCACCGAGCCCAGTGCCGCCTGGTGCAGCACGTATTCCACACCCTGGCAGGCCTGGCGGCAGGTGTCCAGATCGCGGATGTCGCCTTCGATGAACCGGAAACGGTCCCATTGTGCCGGCGATACCCGTTCGCGCACCTGATCCAGATTGCGGCGGTGGCCGGTGGCGAAGTTGTCCAGGCCCACGACCCTCTGATCGAGGCGGAGCAGGGTTTCCAGCAGGTTGGAGCCGATGAAACCGGCCACGCCCGTGACCAGCCAGGTGCCGGGCCGGGTGGCGAGGCGCTGGCACAGTGCCCGATAGGCGGGAGCGTCCATCACAGTCTCCAGAAACGGGCGAACAGGCTTTGCGCCGCCTTCGGGTCGAAAATCGATTTGACGTCGATGAAGGCGCCGCGCCCATTCAGTTTGGCCCGGTACTCGGCAAGTGGCCTGTCCCGGAAAGCCTGGTGGGCCACCGCCACCACGATGGCATCGGCGGTGGGCAGCGCCTCCCAGGCCTCTAGGGTCACGCCGTATTCATGCATCGCCTCCGCCGGCTCGGCGATCGGGTCGTGCACGTGCACCTCCACGCCGAAGCTTTCCAGCTCGCGGATGACGTCGATGACGCGGGAGTTGCGCAGGTCGGGGCAGTTTTCCTTGAAGGTGAGGCCCAGCACCAGGACCTTGGCGCCCTTGACCGGACTGCCGGCGGCGATCATTTCCTTGACCGTCTGTTCGGCCACGTACTTGCCCATGCCGTCGTTGATCCTGCGGCCGGCGAGGATCACCTCGGGGTGGTAGCCCAGCATCTCCGCCTTGTGGGTGAGGTAATACGGGTCCACGCCGATGCAGTGGCCGCCCACGAGCCCGGGACGGAACGGCAGGAAGTTCCACTTCGTGCCGGCGGCCTGAAGCACCTCCAGGGTGTCGATGCCCATCTTGTGGAAGATCAGCGCCAGCTCGTTCATCAGGGCGATGTTCAGATCCCGCTGGGTGTTCTCGATCACCTTGGCCGCCTCGGCCACCCGGATGCTGGAGGCGCGATGCACGCCGGCCTGGATGATGGATTCGTACAGGCCCGCCACCTTCTCCAGCGTTTCGGGCGTGTCGCCGGACACCACCTTGAGGATGCGGGTGAGGGTGTGTTCCTTGTCACCGGGATTGATGCGCTCCGGCGAATAGCCCACGAAGAAATCCCGTTTCCATTTCATCCCGGACTCCCGCTCCAGGATGGGAATGCACACCTCTTCGGTCGCACCGGGATAGACCGTGGATTCATACACCACGACCGCGCCCTTCTTCATGTGCCGGCCGACGGAGGTGGATGATCCGATCAGCGGCCCGAAGTCGGGCTGATGGGCTGCGTCCACGGGCGTGGGCACCGCCACCACGATGAAATCACAGGCGGCGAGCTGGGAGGCATCGGTGGTGCAGGTGAGGTGGATGGCGGCCTTGAGGTCCTCGCTGGACACCTCGCCCGTCGGATCGCAATGACGGCGATAGTTGGCGACCTTCTCCTCGGACAGGTCCACACCGATGGTTTGAAACTTCTTGCCGAACTCCACGGCGAGGGGCAGGCCCACGTAGCCCAGACCGACGACGCCCACGATGCTCATGTTGAAGATTCCCCTTGTTGACCGAGTTTTCCACGCATTCTAACCAAGCAACCCGTCCCATGATAGGTGCATGACGCTGCCGTATAATGGCCGTTGGCCCAGGCAGGCGACGGATGGAGCGCGGGATGCGGACGAGGATGCTGGCTGCAATACTGCTGTTTGCATGTTTCATGCCAGCGCGGGCCGACCTGGTGCAGACCATCGCCCGGGTCAAGCCCGCCATCGTCGCGGTGGGCACCCATGAGCCGTTGCGCTCGCCCGCGCAGGTGTTCCAGGGCACCGGTTTCGTGGTGGGCGACGGCCTCACGGTGGTGACCAACGCCCATGTCGTGGCCCGGACGCCGGATCCCGCCCGGCAGACGAGCCTGATCGTCCTCACCGAGGCGGGCGGCCGGCCCGAGGTCCGGCGGGCCCGCATCAGCCGGGTGGACTTGGAGCACGACCTGTTGCTGCTCACCATCGACGGT
Source organism: Betaproteobacteria bacterium (assembly GCA_037443925.1). Classification (GTDB taxonomy): domain Bacteria; phylum Pseudomonadota; class Gammaproteobacteria; order Burkholderiales; family Thiobacteraceae; genus Thiobacter. The sequence continues at coordinate 13,475 of JBBINK010000018.1, read as the reverse complement.
TCGCCCCTGCCGACCCTGGCCCTGGGGGACGGGGACGAGGTGCGGGAAGGCATGGAGGTCGCCTTCACCGGCTTCCCCCTGGGCATGGCCCTGGGCCTGCGGCCCGTGACCCACCGCGGCATCGTTTCCGCCATCACGCCCGTGGCCACCCGGATGAGCAACGCACGGGAGCTCAACCCCGAGGCCATCGAGCGGCTCAAGCGCCCCTTCCACGTCTATCAGCTCGACGCCACCGCCTATCCGGGCAACAGCGGCAGCCCCCTGTACGACCCCACGACGGGGAAAGTGCTGGGCGTGTTGAACAGCGCCTTCGTCAAGCGCTCCAAGGAGGCGGCGATCCGCGAGCCCTCCGGCATCACCTACGTGATTCCCGTGGCCCACGTGCGCGCGCTGGTGGACGCGGCCCGGCGCTGAGGCCGGATCACAGGCGGTCCAGGATGGCGCGGGTGCCTTCGGCCAGGCGCACCACCTCTTCCTCCCCCAGGACGTAGGGCGGCATGAAATAGACCGTCTCTCCCAGGGGCCTCAACAACAGCTCTTCCTGCAAGGCCGCCTGGGCGAAGCGCCGCGCGAACCCCGGACCCGCATCGGCCACCTCGAAGGCCCAGATCATGCCCAGGTGGCGGAAATCCTTCACCCGCGGATGGCGGGCGATGGGCTCGCAGGCCGCCGTGATCTGCGCGGCCAGGCGCCGGTTCTGTTCCAGCACGTTGCCTTCCTCGAAGATGTCCAGCACCGCCAGGGCGGCCCGGCAGGCCAGGGCATTGCCCGTGTAGGAGTGGGAGTGCAGGAAGCCCCGCGCCAGATCGTCGTGGTAGAAGGCGGCATACACCGCCTCCGTGGTGAGCACCACCGACAAGGGCAGATAGCCGCCCGTGATGCCCTTGGACAGGCACAGGAAGTCCGGCGCGATGCCGGCCTGCTCGCAGGCGAACAGCGTGCCGGTGCGGCCAAAGCCGACGGCGATCTCGTCGGCGATGAGGTGCACGTGGTAGCGGTCGCACAGGGCCCGGGCCTGGCGCAGGTATTCCGGATCGTACAGGGCCATGCCGCCGGCGCACTGGACGAGGGGCTCCACGATCAGGGCCGCGGTGGTGGCGTGATGTCGGGCGAGCCAGTCCTCGAGGGCGGCGGCGCAGGCCAGGGCGTGATCCCGCGCGGACTGGCCCGGCGCCGCCCGCCGCGCGTCCGGCGTCGGCAGCTGGTGGGTGGGGCGCAGCAGGGGCGCGTAGGTCGCCTTGAACAGCGGAACGTCGGTCACCGACAGGGCTCCCAGGGTCTCGCCGTGATAGCCGTTTTCCAGACTGATGAACTGCGTCTTTTCCGGCTGCCCCTGGTTGCGCCAGAAGTGGAAACTCATCTTCAACGCGATCTCCACGGCCGAGGCGCCATCGGAGCCGTAGAAGGCATGGCCCAGGTGTCCGGGGGCGAGCCGGCTCAGGCGCTCGGACAACTCCACCACGGGACGGTGGGTGAAGCCCGCCAGGATCACGTGTTCCAGCCGGGCGAGCTGGTCGGTGAGGGCGGCGTTGATGCGTGGATTGGCATGACCGAACAGGTTCACCCACCAGGAGCTGATGGCATCGAGGTAGCGCCGGCCGTCGAAGTCGTACAGCCACGGCCCCTCGCCCCGGGCGATGGGGACGATGGGCCACTGCTCGTGCACCTTCATCTGGGTGCAGGGGTGCCAGACCGCATGCCGACTGCGGGCCAGCCAACGCTCATTGGACATGACATTTCCTCGCGGGGTTGGACCTCCGGATTCTAGCCGAGGCGGGCGCCACCTTGCCCGGCCCTGCGCCCTGCGCTAGATTTTTTGCTGCTTGCACAAGGAGGCTGCCATGGAGATCTTCCAGAAAATCGCCGGCCAGATCGCCGCGGTGGGCCTGCCTCTTTACGCCGTGAGCCTCACCGCCGTGCCCCGTGCCGACACGCCGCTGCTTCTGTTCCTGCACTGGCATGGCTTCCGTCGCGTGGACGAGCGGTCGGGGCTGCGGCCGGTGCCCGGCTCGGCGCTGCAGCTCAACGAGCGCTGGCAGGCGCTGGAGGAAATCGACCAGGCCATGCTCGAGGCCGGCTGGCGGCTGGGCGCCTGGGATCTGGAGCGCGAGGAGCGCCGCCCGTGCAACCACGTCAGTGCAAGCAGCCGCGAGGCCCTGGAGTGCCTGCAGGCCTTCGGCGAACACACCGACCGGCGCGCCGCCCAGGCCCTGCTGCTGGCGGAGGCCCCGGACCGGGAGTCCCTGCTCGAGGCGGGCGCCGCCAAGGGCTACGTCCGCTGGCAGTTCCGCCCGGTGCGTGGCGGGGTGTGGGCGGCCACGCCCGGCGACGAGACGCTGTCGGCCGACGGCAGCCGCACGCCGCCCTGCCCGGTGGCGCCACGGCCGGCGCAGACGGCCTCACGGCCAGCGCGGCCGGTGCGCCGCACCGTGTACCGGCTGGGGCGCATCACCCGTCTGATCCTGCCCTGACCCTCTTGAAATTCCCGGGGCCGGCCCCACATCCGCGGCGTCGGCCGCCCGGCCGGCATCGGCCGCAGTCGCGGCATCCTTTTTTCAGTGGGTAATCTGCTATCGCATAGGAGAGTGAATATGCATATTCGTCCCCTTTACGACCGGATTATCGTCAAGCGGATCGAGCAGCAGCGTCAGACCGCATCCGGCATCGTGATCCCCGACACCGCGGGCGAGAAGCCGGAGCAGGGCGAGGTCCTGGCCGTGGGGCCCGGCAAGCTCCTGGACAACGGCACCGTCCGGCCGCTGGAGGTCAAGGTGGGTGACCGGGTCCTGTTCAGCAAATACGGCGGGCAGACCGTCAAGGTGGAAGGCGAGGAGCTCCTGGTCCTGCGGGAAGAGGACGTGCTCGGCATCATCGAACAGGATGCGGCCAGCGCCAAGAAGGCTGCCTGAAGCGTGATTTCGTCGAGGAGTGCAGATCATGAGTGCGAAAGAAGTCAAATTCCATGATTCCGCCCGCGCCCGCATCTTCAAGGGCGTGAACATCCTGGCCGACGCGGTCAAGGTCACCCTGGGGCCGAAAGGCCGGAACGTGGTGATCGAGCGTTCCTTCGGCGCGCCGCTCATCACCAAGGACGGCGTGTCGGTGGCCAAGGAAATCGAGCTCAAGGACAAGTTCGAGAACATGGGCGCCCAGATGGTCAAGGAAGTGGCGTCCAAGACCTCCGACGTGGCGGGTGACGGCACCACCACCGCCACCGTGCTGGCCCAGGCCATCGTCCAGGAGGGCATGAAGTACGTGGCCGCCGGCATGAACCCCATGGACCTCAAGCGGGGCATCGACAAGGCCGTGGCCGCCACCGTGGAGGAGCTCAAGAAGATCTCCAAGCCCTGCACCACCAGCAAGGAGATCGCCCAGGTCGGCTCCATTTCCGCCAACTCCGACACCTCCATCGGCCAGATCATCGCCGATGCCATGGAGAAGGTGGGCAAGGAAGGCGTGATCACGGTGGAAGACGGCTCGGGTCTGGAGAACGAGCTGGAAGTGGTGGAGGGCATGCAGTTCGACCGCGGTTATCTCTCCCCCTACTTCATCAACAATCCGGACAAGCAGACGGCCGTCCTGGATGACGCCCTGATCCTCATCCATGACAAGAAAATCTCCAGCATCCGCGACCTGCTGCCCGTGCTGGAGGAAGTGGCCAAGGCGGGCAAGCCTCTGCTGATCATCGCCGAGGACGTGGAGGGCGAGGCGCTCGCCACGCTGGTGGTGAACGCCATGCGCGGCGTGCTCAAGGTGGCCGCGGTCAAGGCTCCGGGCTTTGGCGACCGGCGCAAGGCCATGCTCCAGGACATCGCCATCCTCACCGGCGGCACCGTCATCTCCGATGAGGTCGGCCTGTCGCTGGAGAAGGCGAAACTGGCCGATCTGGGCCGCGCCAAGCGGGTGGAGGTGCACAAGGAGAACACCATCATCATCGACGGCGCTGGCGAGAAGGAGAAGATCGAGGCCCGGGTCAAGCAGATCCGCACCCAGATCGAGGAAGCCACCTCGGACTACGACAAGGAGAAGCTGCAGGAGCGGGTGGCCAAGCTCGCCGGCGGTGTGGCGGTGATCAAGGTGGGTGCGGCCACCGAGGTCGAGATGAAGGAGAAGAAGGCCCGTGTCGAGGACGCCCTGCATGCGACGCGTGCCGCGGTGGAAGAGGGCATCGTGCCCGGTGGCGGCGTGGCGCTCATCCGCGCTTCCAAGGCCGTGGCCGCGCTCAAGGGCGACAACCACGACCAGGACTGCGGCATCAAGATCGTGCTGCGCGCCCTGCAGGAGCCCCTGCGCCAGATCGTGGCCAACTGCGGCGAGGAGCCGTCCGTGGTGGTCAACCGCGTCATGGAAGGCACGGGCAACTTCGGCTACAACGCGGCCACCGGCCAGTATGGCGACCTGGTGGAGATGGGCGTGCTGGACCCCACCAAGGTGACCCGCTCCGCCCTGCAGAACGCCGCTTCGGTGGCCGGCCTGATCCTCACCACCGACGCCACCATTGCCGAGGCGCCGAAGGAGGAGAAGGCCAGCACGCCGGCCATGCCCGAAATGGAGTACTGAGCCGCGGCGCCACGCGCCAAGGGAAAACCCTCCCCCGGTGGGAGGGTTTTTTTGTGCGCGCCGGCGCCTTCACGGGGGCAGGGATGCCGCCCGCGCTTGAAGTTTCCGGTGCGCCCCCCTATCATTAGCACTCAACGCGCCGGACTGCTAACAGTCCGGCGTTGCGCTTCTGGCCAGGCCGTCGCCGGGGCGACGGCCCATCGCAAAGCGATTCTTTCGGGATCAACAGTTGGAACGTTCAGGAGAGCCAAGCATGAAAATCCGACCCCTGCATGACCGCGTGATCGTCAAGCGCGTGGAGGAAGAACGCAAGACCGCCTCCGGCATCGTCATCCCCGACACCGCCGCGGAAAAACCGGACCAGGGCGAAGTCATCGCCGTGGGGCCGGGCAAGCGCGACGATGCCGGCAAGCTCATCCCCATGGATGTGAAGGTGGGTGACCGCGTGCTGTTCGGCAAATACGCCGGTCAGACCGTGAAAGTGGAAGGCGAGGAACTGCTCGTGATGCGCGAAGAAGACATCATGGGCGTGATCGAGAAGTAAACCCCGGCGCAACGCGAAGACGCGCGGGGCGCCCGGCGAGACACGGTCCGCAAGGGTCTTGCCAGGCACCGTTTCGCGGCCTTTGCGATCCAGGCTTTTGAATTCAGGAGAATCTTAAATGGCTGCTAAAGACGTGAAATTCGGCGATGTCGCCCGCCACAAGATGGTCGCCGGCGTGAACATCCTGGCCGATGCGGTGAAGGTGACCCTCGGCCCCAAGGGCCGCAACGTGGTGCTGGAGCGCTCCTTCGGCGCGCCCACCATCACCAAGGACGGCGTGTCGGTCGCCAAGGAAATCGAGCTCAAGGACAAGTTCGAGAACATGGGCGCCCAGATGGTCAAGGAAGTGGCGTCCAAGACCTCCGACGTGGCGGGTGACGGCACCACCACCGCCACCGTGCTGGCCCAGGCCATCGTCCAGGAGGGCATGAAGTACGTGGCCGCCGGCATGAACCCCATGGACCTCAAGCGGGGCATCGACAAGGCCGTGGCCGCCACCGTGGAGGAGCTCAAGAAGATCTCCAAGCCCTGCACCACCAGCAAGGAGATCGCCCAGGTCGGCTCCATTTCCGCCAACTCCGACACCTCCATCGGCCAGATCATCGCCGATGCCATGGAGAAGGTGGGCAAGGAAGGCGTGATCACGGTGGAAGACGGCTCGGGTCTGGAGAACGAGCTGGAAGTGGTGGAGGGCATGCAGTTCGACCGCGGTTATCTCTCCCCCTACTTCATCAACAATGCCGACCGTCAGCTGGCGGTGCTGGAGAATCCCTTCGTGCTGCTGCACGACAAGAAGATCTCCAACATCCGTGACCTGCTGCCCATTCTGGAGCAGGTGGCCAAGGCGGGCCGGCCCCTCCTGATCATCGCCGAGGACGTGGAGGGCGAGGCGCTGGCCACCCTGGTGGTGAACAACATCCGCGGCATCCTCAAGACCTGCGCCGTGAAGGCGCCCGGTTTCGGTGACCGCCGCAAGGCCATGCTCGAGGACATCGCCATCCTCACCGGCGGCACCGTCATCGCCGAGGAAGTGGGTCTTTCCCTGGAGAAGGCCACGCTGCAGGATCTGGGCCAGGCCAAGCGCATCGAGGTGGCCAAGGAGCACACCACCATCATCGACGGTGCCGGCAAGGCCGAGAACATCGAGGCCCGCGTCAAGCAGATCCGCAAGCAGATCGAGGAGGCCACCTCGGACTACGACAAGGAGAAGCTGCAGGAGCGGGTGGCGAAACTCGCCGGCGGTGTGGCGGTGATCAAGGTGGGTGCGGCCACCGAGGTCGAGATGAAGGAGAAGAAGGCCCGTGTCGAGGACGCCCTGCATGCGACGCGTGCCGCGGTGGAAGAGGGCATCGTGCCCGGTGGCGGCGTGGCGCTCATCCGCGCTTCCAAGGCCGTGGCCGCGCTCAAGGGCGACAACCACGACCAGGACTGCGGCATCAAGATCGTGCTGCGCGCCCTGCAGGAGCCCCTGCGCCAGATCGTGGCCAACTGCGGCGAGGAACCGTCCGTGGTGGTGAACAAGGTGGTGGAGGGCAAGGGCAACTTCGGCTACAACGCCCAGACCGGCGCCTATGGCGACATGATGGAGATGGGCGTGCTGGATCCCACCAAGGTGACCCGCACCGCGCTGCAGAACGCCGCTTCGGTGGCCGGCCTGATGCTCACCACCGACTGCATGGTGGCCGAGCTGCCCGAGGACAAACCCGCGCCCGCCGGCGGTGGCATGGGGGGCATGGGCGGCATGGACATGATGTGAGCCCGTCCGGCTTCCGGTAGCACCCGGGAAAACCCCGCCCAGGCGGGGTTTTTCTTTTCCGGTTCAAGGCACCCCCTCAGCCTGCCGCTATGCGTGGGTGGTCACCGGTGGCATCATTTTCTTCCAACCATCCGCTTTTCCGCACCATGAAGCCCGGCCGCAGCCCCGCCCCATCGCAGTCCGCCCGCGCCCTGATCGTGGGCTTCGCGGTGGTCTGCCTGCTGCTCATGCTGCTCGGGGCGGCCGCCCTATGGCAGATGCGGACCGGCAGCCAGCGCCTGGAGCGGGTGGTGGGCGAGGCCAACGTCAAGATCGCCCACGTCCACGCCATGCAGTCGGCGTCCCGGGAGCGGGCCTTGACGGTGCACGCCATGCGGCTGTCCCGGGATCCCTTCGAGCGCGACCGGCTCATGCTGCGCTTCCGCGATCTGGCGGCCGAGTTCGTGCGTCACCGCGACGCCCTGCGCGCCATGTCCCTGACGGAGGCGGAAGCCGCCGCCCTGGCGGCCGCCCTGGACCGCATCCGGGAATCCACCCGCCTCATGGAAGCGGTGGTGGACCTTTTTGCCGACGGCCGCGACGCCGAGGCCCAATCGCTCCTGGTGGAAGCGGCCATCCCTGCCCAGGAGCGGGTCTATGGCCACTTCCAGGCGCTGCTCGCGCTCCAGGAGCAGGCCACGGCCGCGGCGCTGGACGAGGCCAGGCGGGCCTCCCGGCTGGCCTTCCTCGGCCTGGCCGTGCTGGGGCTGGTGGCGGCCGGGCTCGCGGTGGCGGTGTCGGTCCGCGTGGTGCGGCGTACCCTGGCCGCGGAGCGGGCGCTGCAGGAAGAGCGGGACCGGGCGGAGATCACGCTGCATTCCATCGGCGATGCGGTGATCACCACCGACCGTGCCGGCCGGGTGCTGCACCTCAACCCCATGGCCGAGCGCTTGACCGGCTGGCCGCTGGGCGAGGCCAAGGGGCGCGCCGTGGACGAGATCTACCGGGTGGTGGACGAGACCAGCCGCGACCGCCCCAGCCATACCGTGGCCGCCATCCTGCGGGGCGATTCCCTGGTGCCGGGGCCCGACGCGCCCCTGCTGGTCAGTCGCAACGGCCAGGAATACGCCATCGAGCAGACGGTTTCCCCCATCCGCAGCGAGGACGGGGTGTTGGGGGCGGTGGTGGTCTTCCGTGACGTGACCACCGAGCGGACCCTCGCCCAGGAACTGGCCTGGCAGGCCAGCCATGATCCCCTGACCGGCCTGGTCAATCGCCACGAATTCGAGCGCCGCCTGAGCATCCTGGCCGACGGGGCGCGGGAGCGGGGAGAACGCCACGTGCTGCTGTATCTGGATCTGGACCAGTTCAAGCTGGTCAACGACACCTGTGGCCACGTGGCGGGGGACGAACTGCTGCGCCAGCTCGCGGTGGTGCTGTCCAACCGCCTGCGCGCGGGGGACACGCTGGCGCGCCTGGGTGGAGACGAGTTCGGCGTGCTGCTGCCCGGAGCGAGCACGGTCCAGGGCGAAGCCGTGGCCGAGGCGCTGCGCCAGGAGATCGCCGAGTTCCGCTTCGTCTGGGGGGACAAGACCTTCACCGTGGGCGCCTCGGCCGGCCTGGTGGAGCTGGGCCCGGGCTGCGGCGATCTGGCGGCGCTCATCTCGGCGGCGGACACGGCCTGCTACATGGCCAAGGAAAGGGGGCGGAACCGGGTGTTCGTGCATCAGCCCACCGACGCCGAGGTCCGTCGCCGTCACGGGGAGGTGGAGTGGGTCAACCAGATGACCCGTGCCTTCGAGGAGAACCGCCTGCGCCTGTACTACCAGGAGATCCACCCGCTGCCCCTGGGCCAGGCCTGCCGCCGGCGGGAGATCCTCCTGCGCATGGTGGACGAGGCGGGTCGCCTGGTGCCGCCCATGGCGTTCATCCCGGCGGCGGAGCGCTACAACCTGATGCCCACCCTGGATCGCTGGGTGGTGCGCGGCGTGTTCGGCTGGCTCAAGGCGCATCGTGACCGGCTCTGCCCGGAGGCGGTGTTCAGCATCAACCTCTCGGGCCAGTCCCTGGGCGACGAGGACTTCGCGGACTTCGTGCTGGATCAGCTGAATGTCGCCGGCATCGAGCCTCGCCACATCTGTTTCGAGATCACCGAGACGGCCGCCATCGCCAACCTCACCCGGGCCTTGCGTCTGATGCACGCCCTGCGGGCGGTGGGCGTGAGCTTCGCCCTGGACGACTTTGGCAGCGGCATGTCGTCCTTTGCCTATCTCAAGAACCTGCCCCTGGATACCATCAAGATCGACGGCGCCTTCGTGCGGGACATGCTCACCGATCCCGTCGACTATGCCATGGTGGAGGCGATCACCCACATCGGTCACGTGATGGGGCTCACCACCATCGCCGAATACGTGGAAAACGACGAGATCGTGCGCCGCCTCACCGCGCTCGGCGTGGACTACGCCCAGGGCTATGGCGTGCACCGGCCGCAGCCCCTGCTATGGGATGACGCGGTTGCCGCCGCCGGCCAAAGCCGCTAGGTTGGCGGCATGAGCGAAGCCGCCGCCATCCCGCCCAGCCTGCTCGAGGCCACCATCGACCATCTGCGGCGGTTTGCGCCCTTCGCCGAGATGCGCCGGGAGGATCTCGCGTGGATGGTGGCGCGGCTGTCCGTCGTGTACACGCCCAAGGACGGGGTGCTGCTCGACCCGGCGCAAGGGGTCGTGGCCCATTTCTATATCATCAAGCAGGGCGCCGTGGTGGGGGAGCCGGCCCAGGAGGGGGAAGGCGGCGATGCCCGCTGGCAGCTGGTGGAAGGGGAATGCTTTCCCCTGGGCGCCTTGGCGGCACGCCGCCCGGTGGGCAACGTCTATCGCGCCGTCCGCGATACCTTCTGCTACCGGCTTGCCGCGGCCGACTTCGAGGAGCTGCTGCGGCGCTCCCCACCGTTCCACGATTTCTGCACCCGGCGCATCGCCCATCTGCTGGAGCGCTCGCGGCAGCTGATCCAGGCCCAGTACACCCAGGCCAGCGCCGCCCAGCAGCCGCTTTCCACGCCCCTGTCGGCCTTGTTGCGCCGCGACCCGGTCACCTGCCCGCCCCACATGCCCATCCGCGAGGCCCTCGAACGGATGCACCGGGAGAACGTGGGTTCCCTGGTGGTGGTGGAGGGCGACCGGCCGGTGGGCATCTTCACCCTGCATGATCTGTTGTCCCGGGTGGCGCTCGCGGGGCGCGACGCCGCCACGCCCATGGCCGAGGTGATGACCCGGGATCCGGTCGCGCTGCCCCAGGAGGCCACGGCCCACGAGGCGGCCATGGCCATGGCGCGCCACGGCATCCGCCACGTCATCGTCCTGCGCGAGGGGCGGCTCGCGGGGGTGGTGTCGGAGCGGGATCTGTTTTCCCTGCAACGGGTCGGGCTCACCCAGATCAGCACCAGCGTGCGCACCGCCAGGCGGGTGGAGGAGCTGCCCCCCGTGGCCGCCGACATCCGCGCCCTGGCCCACGCCATGCTGGCCCAGGGGGTGGGTGCGGAGCAGCTCACCCAGCTCGTGTCCACCCTGAACGATCTGCTCACCATCCGCATCATCGAGCTGACGCGGGACCGCTTCGCCCTGGACGACGTGGGGTTCTGCTGGCTGGCGCTGGGCTCCGAGGGGCGGATGGAACAGACCCTGGCCACCGACCAGGACAATGGCATCGTGTTCGCCGCCACCGCAGGCGAGGCGGACGCGCTGCGTGCGCGGCTGGTGCCCTTCGCCCGCGCGGTGAACGAGGCTCTGGATGCGTGCGGCTTCCCCCTGTGCAAGGGGGGCGTCATGGCCGGCAACCCCCGCTGGTGCCTCAGTCTCGAGGAATGGAAGAAGACCTTCGGCACCTGGATCGACCAGGGCGATCCCGAGGCCCTGCTCAATGCCAGCATCTTTTTCGATTTCCGGCCGTTGCAGGGCGAGGTGGGCCTGGCCGAGGAGCTGCGGGCGTGGCTCGCCGCCCGGGCGCGGGCCAATCCCCGTTTCCTGCACCAGATGGCGGCCAATGCCCTGCGCAACCGGCCGCCCCTTGGCGTGGTGCGGGACTTCGTCCTGGAAGCGAAGGGCGAGTATGCCCACACCATCGACCTCAAGCTCCATGGCACCATGCCCTTCGTGGATGCGGCCCGCATCCATGCTCTGGCCGCGGGCCATGTCCACACCAACACAGTGCAGCGTCTGCGCGCCTGTGGGGCCTCCGGCCATCTGCCGTCGGACGAGGTGGAGGCGTGGAGCGAAGCCTTCCTGTTCATCCAGCTGCTCAGGCTGCGTCACCAGCACGGGCTGGAGCGCCAGGGCCAGGCCCTGCACAACCACATCGATCCCGATCAGCTGAACGACCTGGAACGGCGCATCCTCAAGGAAGCCTTCCGCCAGGCGCGCAAGCTCCAGACGCGCCTGGCCCTGGATTACGGGCTGTGATGGCCTGGTCCCAGCGGTTGCGCACGGCGGTGGGCTGGCTCGACCGGCTGTGTCCGCGGCGCCACCCGGCGCTTTCGCCGGAGCAGGCCAGCCGGCTTGTGGCCTGGCGCACGCGCCCGGAAGCGGATCGCCACTCGCCCCTGGACACGCTGCGCTGGGTGGTGGTGGACGTGGAAACCAGCGGGCTGGACGTGGCGCGCGACCGTCTCCTTTCCCTGGGGGCGGTGGCGGTCGCGGGCCATGCCCTCGTGCTCGCCGACAGCGTGGAGGTCGTCCTGCGCCAGGAACAGGTAAGCTCCACAGCGAACATCCTGGTCCACGGCATAGGGGAAACCGCCCAGCGAAGCGGCGAGGCGCCGGCCGACGCCCTGCTGCGCTTTCTTACCTACGCCGGCAGGGACCCGCTGGCCGGCTTCCATGCGGCCTTCGACGTCGCGATGATCGGCCGCGCCCTGCGCCGCCACCTGGGTATCCGCTGGGCGCCCCGGGTGATCGATCTGGCCGATCTGCTGCCGGCCCTGTTCCCCGAGGACAGCTCCTGCCGCCAGCTGGACGACTGGCTCGCCCGCCATGGCATCGCCCACCCTGCCCGCCACCAGGCCCTCGCCGATGCCTATGCCACGGCCCAGCTGCTCCAGGTGGCCCTGGTGCGGGCGGCACAGCGGGGCATCGGCGACTTCGCGGGCCTGGATCGCCTGCAACGGGAACAGCAGGCGCTGTGGCGCCTGTCGGGCCGCTGAGGGGCGCATTTCACATGGCGGAATGACGTTGCGCCGTTCTTTACAGGCCCGCGGAGCCGGGCCTATACTGCGCTGCGCTCGGGCCATAAAAAGAATTTATGCATCTAGCATGGCAACCCAGGCCGGAGCGGGCCGCGCAAGCCGCGGTACATCCCCCAACCCAGCGCAAGGAGGCAACGTGGAAATCACCGAAAAACACCGAGAGTACTGGCGCAAAAACCTCGCCCTGACGGCGGTGCTGCTCGCCATCTGGTTCGTCGTGACCTATGTCATCGGCTACTTCGCCCGGGAGCTCAACGAGATCACCTTCCTGGGCTTCCCGCTGGCCTTCTACATGGGGGCCCAGGGCTCGTTGATCATCTACGTGGTCATCATCTTCTACTACGCCAAGCGCATGAACCGCCTCGACCAGGAGTATGGCGTGGCCGAAGGGGAGGAGAAATAACATGGCTGCCACGACCCAGGCTCAGTTCGCCCAATCCCTGAAGAAATACTACGGCTTCTACACGGGGGGCTTCATCCTGTTCGTCATCCTGCTCGCCATCGCCGAGCAGGCCGGCATGCCCGCCAAGTGGATCGGCTATGTGTTCCTGTTCGCCACCGTGGCGCTGTATGCCGGCATCGGCATCATGAGCCGCACCGCGGACGTGGCGGAATACTACGTGGCGGGCCGTCGCGTGCCCGCGGTGTTCAACGGCATGGCCACCGGCGCCGACTGGATGAGCGCGGCCTCCTTCATCGGCATGGCGGGCGGTCTTTACATCCAGGGCTATGACGGTCTGGCCTTCATCATGGGCTGGACCGGCGGCTACGTGCTGGTGGCGTTGTTCCTTGCGCCCTACTTGCGCAAGTTCGGCCAGTTCACCATTCCCGACTTCCTGGGTGCTCGCTACGGTGGTCATACGGTGCGCATGATCGGCGTGCTGGCCGCGATCCTGTGTTCCTTCACTTACGTGGTGGCCCAGGTGATGGGCGTGGGCCTGATCACGGCGCGGCTGTCGGGCATCGAGTTCCAGATCGGCGTGTTCGTGGGCCTGGCCGGCATCCTCGTGTGCTCCTTCCTGGGCGGCATGCGCGCGGTGACCTGGACCCAGGTGGCCCAGTACATCATCCTGATCATCGCCTACATGATTCCCGTGGTGTGGCTGTCGGTGCAGCAGACGGGCAACCCGGTGGCGCAGATCGCCTATGGCCAGCAGCTGGCGAAGCTCGCCGAGCTGGAAAAGCGGATCAAGGACGACCCCAAAGAGATCGAGGTGCGCCAGATCCACAAGGACAAGCAGCTCGCGCTGGAGGCGCGCATCAAGGAGCTGGAGGCCAATCCCGATGCCGTCTATGGGGAGGAGAAGGCCAAGGCGGAAGCCAAGCTGGCCGAGCTCAGGGCGGCTCCGGTGCCCGACGCCAAGGCCATCGCCGCGGCGGAGAAGGCCCTGAAGGAGTTT
>JBBINK010000017.1:20435-26798 GCA_037443925.1 Betaproteobacteria bacterium | reverse complement strand
GCCGCGTCCATCTCCGCGATCAGCTTGTCCACCGTCATGCCCGGCCGCCACTCGGATTCCGGCTTGAGGTTGATCACGGTCTCGAACATCTCCAGCGGCGCCGGGTCGGTGGCGGTCTGGGCCCGCCCGGCCTTGCCGTACACCGAGGCCACCTCGGGGAAGCTCTTGATGATCCGGTCCGTGATCTGCAACAGCTCGCCCGCCTTGGTCACCGACAGGCCGGGCAGGGACGAGGGCATGTACATGATCGTGCCCTCGTTGAGCGTCGGCATGAACTCGGAGCCCAGTCTGGAGGCCGGAATCACGCTCAGGGCCAGCACGGCCAACGCAGCCGCGATGGTGAGCTTCTTCCAGCGCATCACCCAGCCGATGATGGGGCGGTAGGCGGCGATCAGCACCCGGTTCACCGGGTTCCTCGCCTCGGGGATGATCCTGCCGCGGATGAACATCTGCATCAGCACCGGAACCAGGGTGACCGACAGCAGCGCCGCACCCGCCATGGCGAAGGTCTTGGTATAGGCCAGGGGCGCGAACAGCCGCCCTTCCTGGGCCTCCAGGGTGAACACCGGCAGGAAGGAGACGGTGATGATGAGCAGCGAGAAGAACAGCGCCGGCCCCACTTCCTTGCAGGCGGCGACCACCGCGACGGCGCGCGATTCACCTGCCTCCAGCCGCTCGATGTGCTTGTGGGCGTTCTCGATCATGACGATGGCCGCGTCCACCATGGCGCCGATGGCGATGGCGATGCCACCCAGGCTCATGATGTTGGAGTTCATGCCCATCCGTTCCATGACGATGAAGGCGATCAGCACGCCCACCGGCAGCATGACGATGGCCACCAGGGCGCTCCTCACGTGCAGCAGGAACAGCACGCACACCAGGGCGACGATGAGCGACTCCTCGATCAAGGTGTTCCTGAGGGTGTCGATGGCGCGGTGGATCAGGTCGGAGCGGTCGTACACCGGCACGATTTTCACCCCTTCGGGCAGGCCGGGGGCGACCTCGGCGATCTTGCTCTTGAGATTGCGGATCACCTCGAGCGCGTTCTGCCCGTAACGCGCCATGGCGATGGCCGACACCACCTCGCCCTCGCCGTTGAGCTCGGACAAGCCCCGCCGCTCGTCCGGCGCCAGCTCCACCCGGGCGATGTCGCGGATGCGCACGGGCGTGCCACCTTCGGCCTTCACCACCAGATCACCGATGTCGGCCGCGCCGCGCAGGAGGCCCCTGCCGCGCACCATGTATTCGGTCTCGGTCATTTCCACCACGCGGCCGCCCACGTCGCGGTTGGAATCGCGGATCACCTGCGACACCCGCGAGAGGGGAATGCCGTAGGCGCGCAGCTTCACCGGGTCCACCGTCACCTGGTACTGCTGCACGAAGCCCCCGAGGGAGGCCACCTCGGCCACGCCCGGCGCCTTGGCGAGCTGGTAGCGCAGATACCAGTCCTGCAGCGTGCGCAGTTCGGCGAGCGTATGCCGGTCGCTCAGCACCGCGTACTGATAGACCCAGCCCACGCCGGTGGCGTCCGGGCCGAGGCTTGGCGTGACCCCACGCGGCAGGCGGCCGGCAGCGGAGTTGAGGTACTCGAGCACGCGCGAGCGCGCCCAGTAGATGTCGGTGCCGTCCTCGAAGATCACATAGACGAAGGAGGCGCCGAAAAAGGAAAAGCCGCGCACCACCTTCGACCTGGGCACCGACAGCATGGCGGTGGTGAGGGGGTAGGTGACCTGGTCCTCCACCACCTGGGGCGCCTGGCCGGGATACTCCGTGTAGATGATGACCTGCACGTCGGACAGGTCCGGCAGCGCATCGAGGGGGATCCTGACCAGGGCGCGGATGCCTCCCGCCACGATCAGCACGGTCGCCAGCAGGACGAGGAAACGGTTGCGGGTGGACCACCCGATCAGTGCGTCGAGCATGTCAGTGCGCCCCGCCGACCGGCTCGATGCGCGTGATGACGTATTCGCCCGGCCCCCTTTCCTTCAGCTCGAAGCTGACCTGCTCACCCGGTTTGAGGTTGCGTGCCAGCGCCGAATCGGCCAGGGGGAAGGCCATGGTCATCGCGGGCCATTTGAGGCTGGGGATCGCCTCGTGGGCAAGGGTGAGGCCATCGGCCTCGATGGCCTCGATCCTGCCCCGCCCCCGGTGCGTGACCGCGAGGGCGGTCTTGTCCGCGCCCGCCTGCGGTGCGAAGGCGTTCAGCGCAGCCTTCAGGTTGCTCTCGGCGTCGATCAGGAAATTGGCCGCCACCACGACCTTCTCCCCTTCCCGCAAACCGTCGCGCACGGCCACGTAGTCGTCGCCACGCTCGCCCAGTTGCACCGTGCGGGGCTGGAAGCGGCCTTCGCCCGTCTCCACCAGCACCACCTGGCGCAGGCCGGAATCGATCACCGCCGAGGCCGGCACGGCCAGCACCGGCTGGGCCGCCGCCCGAATCTCCACCTGGGCGAACATGCCGGGCCTGAGCCTGCCGCCCGGGTTGGCCAGCTCCACGCGAATGGGGATGGTGCGTGTCGCCCTGTCCAGGGTGGGATAGACGTAGCTCACGGTGCCCGCGAACCGTTCTCCAGGGAACGCGTCGATGGTGATGGCCACGGGCGTGCCGACGCCAAGGCGGCCGATGTCCTGTTCGAACACGTCGGCCACGACCCACACGCGCGACAGGTCCGCGATGCGGAACAGGGGCTCGCCCGGCATGAAGCGCATGCCCGCCACCACGTTTTTTTCCAGGACCACGCCGGTCACCGGCGAGCGCAGGGTCAGGGTGCGGCGTGTCTGGCCCGTCTGTGCCAGGGCGCGCAGCTCGCTTTCCGGAACTTCCCAGTTCCTGAGGCCGCCGAGGCTGGCCTGGGCCAGTTGCGTCAGGCCTTCCCGTGCCTGGGGGTCCGCGGCCTGCAGGGCCGCCAGCCCCTGCGCCGCCAGGGCATACTCGCGCTGGGCCGAGACCAGTTCCGGGCTATAGACGTCGAACAGCGCCTGCCCCCTGGCCACGACCTGACCCGTCACATCCACGTGGAGACGTTCCACCCAGCCCTCGAAACGGGGTGCCACCACATGCTGGCGCCGCTCGTCGATCTCCACCCGCCCCGCGGCGCGCACCACCCGGTCCAGCACCCGCACCGCCGCTGCCTCGGTACGCACCCCCAGCTTCTGCAGCTTCTCCGGCGCGATGGAGACCTGGCCGGCGGGCGTGGCCGCCGCCTGCTCCTCGCCTTCGTACACGGGGATGTAGTCCATCCCCATGGGATCCTTCTTCGGCACGGGCGAGGTGTCGGGAAGCCCCATGGGGTTGCGGTAATAGAGAATCCGCCGCCCCTTGCCCGCCTCGGTGGCGGCCTGCTTTGCCGGTCCGTGGCTGCCCAGCCAGAAACCCGCCCCCACGCCCACGGCCAAGGCCGCGGCGACGGCGAGAACCATCGCGATGCCTCTCACAGCTCCTCTCCCAGCAAACGTTCGATCTCGGCCAGGCGCATCTGCGCATCGAGCTGCGCCTTGAGCCGCTCCTGACGCACGCGGCGGATCTCCCGCTGCGCATCGAGCAGGGTGGCGAAATCCACCCGCCCGTTTTCGTAAGCCGCGATGGCCGACTGGAAGGTGAGCTCGGCTTGTGGCAGCAGGGTGCCGGCCAGCAGCGATTCGGTGCGGCGCGCCGCCTCCAGGCCGGCAAGCTCACGGGCCAGCGCGGCCAGGGCCTGGCTGGCCAGCGCCTCGCGGCGCGCCCTGGCCGCCTCGATCATGGTCTGGGCCTCCCGTTCCTGGGAACGACGGCTTGCCTGCTGCAGCGGCAGGTTGAACTCCACCATCACTTCCCACTCGTTGACGCGGTTGCGGGTCTGGATCGGGCTCACGCCGAGGGTGAAGTCCGGATAACGGTTGCGCCACACCAGTTCCCTCTGGCTGCTCGCCGCACGCAGGCGGGCCTCCTCGGCCGCCAGGTCCGGGTTTCGCCCCAGCAGCCGGTCGTTGAGCGCGGCCGGATCGAGGCGCACCGCCGGGGGCAGCGGGCGCAGGCTCTCCGGTTCCGCCAGCGGCGCATCGGCCGGGCGCGCCAGCAGTCCATTGATGCGTGCCTCGACCCGTCGCCGTTCCGCTTCCTGGGCGATCAGCTCGACCTTGAGGCGGCTGCGTTCCACCTGGGCCCGAATGACATCCTGCTGGGGGACGAGCCCGTTGGCGTAGCGGGCCTGCGCCGTCTTTTCCAGGCCCTCCACCAGATCCAGCATCTGACGAACGAGGCGCGCCGCCTCGACGGTATAGAAATACTCGGCGAAAGCCGTCTTGATGCGCGCCGCCAGCTCGGACCAGGCCGCCTGCACCCGGCTTTGCGCGGACTCGGCTTCGGCGCGGGCCACCTCCCGCTTGAGATCCCGCTTGCCCCAGAAGGGCAGCGTCTGCATCAGGGTGTATTTGGTGCTGCCCACCCGGCCGGGCAGCAGGTTCACGTTGCCCTCGCTGCCGGTGGCCATGTCGTAATTGGTGATGTTCTGCAGCTCGGTGCGCAGGACCGGGTCGGGCAATGCGCCGGCCGGTTCCACCCGCTCGGCCGCTGCGGCGGCTTCCAGGCGCATGGCCGCGTACTCGGGGCTGTGCGCCCGCGCGTAATCCAGCAGTCCTTCCACGTTGCGGCCCAGCCCCGACTCGCCCGCCAGCGCCGCGCCGGCGATCAGCACGCCCGTGGCGGCCAACAGAATCCGTCTCATCATTCGGAGCATCGTTGCGTTTTGATCCAGGATGGTCGAACCCCAACCAAGCGCCATGGCGCCGATCCCGGGCCGGCGCCGGGACCCCGCTGCACACGCCACAGGGGGCGCAAGGACACGGGGACCCTGGGTGCGCGCTCGTTGCGCCTTGCCAGGCACGTTCAGGTCATCGGTTCCCTAAGCTGGGTCAGGGGCGGCGCGTGACCACGCCGCGAGGCCAAACGATCCCTTCCCGGAAGCCCGGGAAGGGATCGTGCCCCTCACTTGCCCTTGCCGGATGGCGCCTCCATGCCGCCCTTGTCCATCATCTCCAGGCGCTTGCGCATCTCCTTCATGCGCTTCTGGCTGGCCTCATCGCTCATCATGCCCTTGCCCATCATGCTGGACATCTCTTCCATCATCTTCGACATCTCACGCATGCGTGCCGCCGTCTGCTTCTGCTGCGCCGCACTCATGCCCCCTTTCCGCATGTCGCTGGACATGTTCTTCATCATGTCGGACATGTCGTCCATCATCTCGGACATGTCCATCATGCCGCCCTTGTGCTCGCCCATCATGCCCTGCTCCATTCCCTTGCCGTGCATGTCGGCATACAGGGGCGGCACGGCTAGCAGCGAGATCAGTCCCAGAGCTGCGACCATCGATTTGCGTGTGTTCATTGCGGTGACTCCTTTCGAACGACGTTGATGTCGGGTGCCCGATGCGGACACCCGGATTCCGGTTTCCCGGCCCTGTCACAGCTGCCCCATGCCCGATCTGCCGCACGGGTGCGCCGCTTTCGTTGTCGGTTGCCTCTGGCCTGCGCCTCCTGTCTCGTCTTGGGTCGTCCCGCCTTCCCGGGGTCAGGCCGCCTCGCCTGCCGCTAGCTTTTCGCGCTTGAGCAGGGCCGAGTTCACGATGACCGAAAGGGAGGACAGGGCCATGGCCGCGGCGGCGATGATGGGGTTGAGCCAGCCCAGGGCCGCCACCGGAATCGCCACCGTGTTGTAGATGAAGGCCCAGAACAGGTTCTGCCGGATCTTCCTCAGGGTGGCGCGCGACAGGCGGATGCTGGCCACCACGTCCCCGACGTCGTCGCGCATGAGGATGATGCCGCCGGTTTCCTTGGCCACGTCCGAGCCGGAACCGATGGCGATGCCGATGTCGGCGGCCGCCAGCGCCGGCGCATCATTGACGCCATCGCCCACCATGGCCACCACCTTGCCCTGCCGCTGCAGGTCCTGGATCACGCGCGCCTTGTCGGCCGGGAGCACCTCGGCGATCACCCGGCCAATCCCCAGGGCCTGACCGATGGCCTGTGCGGTTCGGGCGTTGTCGCCCGACAGCAGAATCACCTCGATGCCTTCCCGCTGCAGGGCGGCCACCGCGTCCTTCGCTTCCGGCTTGAGCGTGTCGGCCACGGCAATGATGCCCGCGAGCCGGCCGTCCACGGCCACGAGCATGGCCGTCTTGCCCTCCCGCTCCAGGCGGTGCATCGTGGTTTCGGCCACCTGCGCGTCGATGCCCTCCCGCGCGAACAAGCGGTGGTTGCCCAGCAACACGTTTCTGCCATCCGCCCTGCCCCGAATGCCATGGCCCGGAATGGCCTCGAAGTCGCTCACGGCGGGCAGCTCCAGCCCACGGTGACTGGCCGCCCGCACGATCGCCTCGCCCAGGGGAT
>JBBINK010000017.1:15861-20424 GCA_037443925.1 Betaproteobacteria bacterium | reverse complement strand
GCTCGGACCCGGCCTCCACCGCCGCCGCCAGCCGCAACACCTCCGCGTCCTGGAAGCCGTCCAGGGGAACGATGTCGGTGACGTTGGGCTCGCCCCGGGTGAGCGTGCCCGTCTTGTCGAACACCACGGTGGTGAGGCTCTTGGCCCGCTCCAGCACTTCGCCGCCGCGGATGAGGATGCCCGCCTCCGCACCCTTGCCCACGCCCACCATCAGGGCTGCGGGCGTGGCAATGCCCAGCGCGCACGGGCAGGCAATGATGAGGACGGCGATGAATGCCAGCAGCCCTTGGGGAAAACTGCCGGCCAGCCACCAGCCGAGGAAAGCGAGCACGGCGGTGCCCACCACCGCCGGCACGAAGTAGCGGGTGACCTCGTCGGCCAGGCGCTGAATGGGTGCGCTGGACGCCTGTGCCTCCTCCACGAGTTTGATGATCTGCGCCAGCGCCGTCTCCGCACCCACCTTCGTCGCCCGGATGCGCAGCAGGCCGGTGCGGTTGAGGGTTCCACCGATCACCGTGCTGCCCGCCCGCTTCTCCACCGGCATGGATTCGCCGGTGAGCATGGACTCATCCACGCTGGAAGCGCCCTCGATCACCTCGCCGTCGGCCGGAATCTTTTCGCCGGGTCTGACGATCACCACCTCGCCCTTCATCACGCTCTCGGCCGGCACGTCCATCTCCTGCCCCTCGCGCACGACATGGGCGGTCGCCGGCCTCAGATCCATGAGCCTGCGCACGGCTGCCGAGGAACGTTTCTTGATGAGTTCCTCCATGTATTTGCCCAGCAGCACGAAGGCGATGATGACCGCGGACACCTCGAAGTACACGTCGCGCTCTTCCACCTTCACCGGCAATGCCTCGGGGAAGAACAGCACCGCCACGCTGTAGAAATACGCCACGGAGGTGCTGAGGGCGATGAGGAAGTCCATGTTGATGGTACGCGCCCGTAGGGCATTCCAGGCGCCCCGGTAGAAGCTGGCGCCACCGATGAACTGCACCGGCGTGACCAGCAGGAACAGCCACACACCCCAGGTGAACCACGGCAGCTGCGGAATCGGCGCCCAGGTCAGGAGGGTGGCCCCGGTGGCGAGCGCGAGAAAGGCGCCTGCCCGCAGCATGGCGAGCGCCAGCACGCCGCCGAGCGCGATCGCCACCCGGGTCCTCATCGACGCGAGCTCGGCCTCGGGTGATTCGAAGGTGCGCTGGCAGCCAATGCTGCAAAAGTAGTAGGTGCGTCCGCCGCGCTCGGTCCTCAGGGCCGTGGACTTGTCCACCAGCATGCCGCAGATGGGGTCCTTTGCCCGCCCGCCCGGGGCCGGTGCGGCCACCGCCGTGCCGTGTGCGTGGCCGGTGCCCGGCGTGGCCCCGCCGGCCGGCGCATACCTGCCCGGATCGGCCTCGAACGCCTGCCGGCAATGGGCCGAGCAGAAGTACCAGCGCCGTCCACCGTGGACGACGCTGTGTTCGGCCGCGCTCTCCTCCACCGTCATGCCACACACGGGATCAATGGCCATCACCATCCCCCTCCGGTTCGTCATCCCGCGTGGCGGCGTCTCGCCCTCCCCGCGGAAGGACGCGGGGCCTAGCCGCCGAGTTCGCGCTTCTTGCGCTGAAACTCTTCCTCGTCGATTTCGCCCCGCGCGTATCGCGTCTTCAGGATGTCGAGGGGGCTGGGTTCCGTCTTTCCACCCTTCTCGCCCAGGACATAACGCACGACCAGGACGATCAGCACAATCGGAATCAGCCAGAACAGGAGCATCCCGATACCGGCACCGGCATGTTCAAAACCGTACATGGATCACGCCTTCCCTCGACGCCCGCGCACCAGCACCACCTGCCGCCCGCCTCATTTGGACGACGGCATGTCGGCCTGCGGCATGCCTCCCATGTTTTTCTGCATCATCATCTGCATCATGTCCATGCGTTTTTCCATCATCTCCATGCGCTTCATCATCATGTCGTCACGACCGGCCATGCCGGGCTGGGCCGCCGCGCCCTGCCCCATCATGCCCATGCCGCCCATCATGCCCATTCCCCCCATGCCACCCATCATCCCCATGCCGCCCATCATGGGGCAGCCCATCTGGCCCATCATGCCCTGGCCCAGGCCGAAGTTCTCCTGCATGGTTTTCATGTGCTCCAGCATGAGCTGCTGGCGTTCCTTCGGATCCTTGGTCCTGGCCATCTTGTCCAGCTGGGCCTGCATGGCCTTGACGTTCGCCTGCATCTTCTGGATCACGGCATCGGCGCTGGGCGCCGGGGCCGCCTTGCCGGAACCCGGCTGCGCCGTGTGGTGGGACTCGTCGGCCAGCGCCGGCGGCAGGGCCAGGGTGGAAAGCACGAGCGCGGTGAGGAAGGTGGATCGTTTCATGGTGATGTCCTTTCGTTGGGGTGAGGTTCTCAGGGGGTTTCGATCTGCGTCACGGTCAGGGCCCCGTTGACGCTTTCCGCGCGGAAGCGGATGCGGTCTCCGGGTTTGACCCGGTCGAGCATGGCCGGGTCCTTCACCCGGAACACCATGGTCATCGCCGGCATGCCCAGGTTCTCCAGCGGGCCATGCCTGAGGGTGAGCTTGCCGGCCGCCTTGTCCACCTTGCGGACCTCGCCCTCCGACAGGGCGGTGGCGGCACTGGCCGCGGCCGCACCCTGATGCTCGGCCGCATGCACGGCAGGCAGTCCCAATATAGCCAACACGAAAAGGGTATGGATCGTTTTCATGGCTTTCTCCTCACAGAAAAAATCATTTGCGCGTCACGATCAGCCTGCCCCGCATCCCGGCCTCGAAGTGGCCCGGCATGAGACAGGCGAAATCGAACCGCCCCACCTTGCTGAAATGCCAGATCAGTTCTCCCGTTTGTCCGGGTTCCACTTCCACGGCATTGGGGTCGTCGTGCTCCATCTCGGGAAACTTGCGCATCATCGCGGCATGGGCACGCAGCTCGGCGGCCGTGCCCAGCACCAGCTCATGCTTCATCCGGCCCTCGTTCTTCACCAGGAAGCGAATGGTTTCGCCCTGCTTCACGCGGATGAGCGCAGGCCGATAGCGCATGTCGTCGTTCATGCGGATCTCGATGGTGCGCGTGACCCTTTGCGGATCGCCCGGCTCGCCGAGCGCCGCCGCGTGGCCGGCCTCCCCGCCTGCGTGGGCGCCGTCCATGCCAGGGCGGTCCGCGGCAGGGTGATCATCGCCATGGGCGTGGGCTTGGGCCACGGCCATGAGCAGGGTCAGCCAGAATGCGGCAACTTTCATCGTTACTCCTTTCTCGTCGGTTGGAAAACGGTTACCCCGTTCAATGCCCGCCGTGGCCCCGTGGCTTGCGCACCGAGAATTCCCGGCCTTGGCCTGGGGTGGCCTGATCCCGGGTGGTCTCCGGCGTCTCGCCGGTCCATTCCCGGGCCACGGTTCCGGGCGGATGGCGGTACCAGCCCGGGTCGCGAAAGTCGCCGGGTTTCACATCGGGGTGCACTTTCACCACACTGAACATGCCACCCATCTCCACCGGCCCGAACGGGCCCTGTCCGGTCATCATGGGCAGGGTGTTGTCCGGCAGCGGCATCTCCATGGCGCCCATCTCCGCCATGCCGGCGCTGCCCATGGCCATGTAGTCGGGAATGAGCTTGGCAATCCTTTCGCTCACGCCCCGCTGATCCACGCCGATGAGCGTGGGCACGGCGTGGCCCATGGCGTTCATGGTGTGGTGGGATTTGTGACAGTGGATGGCCCAATCGCCGGGGTAGATGGCATCGAACTCGATCGCCCGCATCTGGCCCACCGCGCAGTCCACGGTCACCTCCGGCCAGCGCGCGGATTTCGGAACCCAGCCGCCGTCCGTTCCGGTCACCTCGAAGTCGTAGCCGTGCAGATGGATGGGATGGTTGGTCATGGTCAGGTTGCCGATGCGGATGCGCACCCGGTCGTTCTGGCGGACCACGAAGGGATCGATTCCGGGAAACACGCGGCTGTTCCAGGTCCACATGTTGAAGTCCAGCATGGTGTTGACCTTGGGCGTGTAGCTGCCGGGCTCGATGTCATAGGCAGTCATGATGAAGAGAAAGTCGCGGTCCACGCGATACTGGTTGGGATTGCGTGGGTGCACGATCAGCCCCCCGTACATGCCCATGGCCATCTGCACCATCTCATCGGCATGGGGGTGGTACATGAAGGTGCCGGACTTCTTCATCTCGAATTCATAGACGAAGGTCTTGCCCGGCTGGATCTGCGGCTGGGTCAGGCCACCGACGCCGTCCATGCCGTTGGGCAGCAGCACGCCGTGCCAGTGGACGGTGGTGTGTTCCGGCAGGCGGTTGGTCACGAAGATGCGCACCTTGTCGCCTTCCACGCACTCGATCGTGGGCCCGGGACTGCTGCCGTTGTATCCCCACATGTGCACTTTCATCCCGGGGGCAAACTCGCGCACCACCGGCTCGGCCACGAGGTGGAATTCCTTCCAGCCGTTCTTCATGCGGAAGGGCAGGGTCCAGCCATTGAGGGTGACGATGGGGTTATAGGGCCTGCCTGCCGCGGGTTTCAGGGGTGGCTGGGTCGCGGGATCGGTGAGCGTCA
>JBBINK010000017.1:9580-15840 GCA_037443925.1 Betaproteobacteria bacterium | reverse complement strand
CGCACCCAGCGCGGCCTTGCTCACCAGGCCGCCACCCAGCACGCTGGCCGTGGTGGCCTTCAGGAAGTGTCTGCGTGAAACCATTTTCTATCCTTTCACAGAAGACGGGCGACGCCGAAGACGCGCCCTGCCGGCGGGCTGCCCTCCGGGGAGGGCATGCCCGCAGACCGTTTCATCGTGCGCTTTGCAGGCGCTCTCGCGGGTCGCGGGCATGTCAATGTCCGCCGCCGGTCTCGGCGCCCGCTGCCATGCCGCCGGCCCGAAGGCCCGCCCCGCGCACGCCGCCGGCGGTCATGGCGGCTTCCAGATCGGTCTCCGCCAGCCAGAAATCGCGCAGCGCCTCGATGGAGGCATTGACGGCCGCCATCTGGCTGCGCGCGTCCGACAGCAGCTCGAACACGCCGATGAGCATGCCGTTGTAGCGCAGCAGGTTCTCCTCCGAAATCTGCCTGCGCAGCGGCACGATCTCCTCACGGTAGTGGCGGGCCAGGTCGTAAGCCGTGCGATACGCGCCGTAGGCCTCGCGCACCTCCGAGCGTGCATTCACGGCAAGCTCCGCCAGCCGGTTGGCCGCCTGCAGATACGTCGCCTCCGCGCGCGCCACCTTGGCCTCGCCGAAATCGAACAGGGGTATGGACAGTTCGATCTCATAGCCGGTCTGGCGCGGCTCCCCGGTGGTGCTGTTGCGCAGATAGCTCGTCTCCAGCACGTTCACGAAACGGGTTGCGCGGGTGAGCCCCAGCGACTGGGCCAGGCCCTCCAGCTCCCTGCGTGCCATGGCGATGTCGATGCGGCGCTCAATCGCCGTGGCCTCCAGCTCCCTGGGCTCCCGCACCTTGGAGGGCAGATCGGGAAGGCGGTCCGGCAGTTGGAAGCGAAGGTCCTCGCCCCACAGGCCCATCAGGCGTGCCAGCCGTTCCCGTGTGGAGGATGCCTGCTGCCGGGCGCGCGCCAGCTGCGCCAGGGTCTCCGCATAGAACACCTGCTGGCGCGTCTGGTCGAGCCGGTTCAGGTTGCCGGCGGCGGCCATGCGCCGCGCCAGCTCCGCCCCCGCCTCGGCAGCCGCCCTCACGTCCTCCAGGTAGCGCACGGTCTCCTGCGCGGCCACCGCCTCGACCCAGGCACGGCGCGTATCCAGGGCCAGGCGCATGACCTCCTGCGTCACCCGCTGCTGGGTGAGATGGAAGCGGCGCGTCTCGAGCTCGCTGCGGGTGGGCAGCGTCAACAGCCCCAGGATGTCGAACAGAAACTTGCGTTCGATGTCCACGATCTCGCCGGCCTCACCATTCCTCTGCAGACGGGCGAAGGTGAAACCGGGATTGCGCAGGCGCCCGGCCTGCACGCGGTTGGCGTCGGCGATGCCCAGCTCGCCGAAGGTGGCCTGCAGTCCCGGGTTGTTGAGAAGCGCGATCTGCACCGCATCATCGGCGGACAGGGGTTGGGCGAGCAGGGGCGCGATCTGCTCCCGGATCGCCTGACGCTCGTCGGCCTGCCTCGCCCAGCTCAGCTTCTTGTCGAGCTGGGAGCGGGCCGCCTCCTGGACGCTGGAAAAGCCGGCATCGGGCGTGAGGGTGGCGCAGCCACCGAGCAGGGCGACGAGCGCGACCAGAGTGGAAAGTCTTGGCAGGGTGGGCATGGCTCACTCCTCGCGATGGGGGCCGGAACCCTGGGGCGCGCTGGGGCCGCCCGAGGGACGATGCGCCTGCTCCGCGGGACCGGAGCCATGACCGGGGGCCACCTGGGCATTGAGCCGCTGCCAGTCGCCGACGGCGATCTGCCCGGCCGGCCGATAACCGGTGAAGACCGATTCGTATTGGGGATCGGGAACGGTGGCGCGGGGATCCGCGGGATCACCCGACACCGCCCAGGCGCAGCCGGCCGTGAGAATGGCGGCTGCGGACAACGTCCATTTCGCTTGCATGAGACACTCCGTTCATGGGGCGCGCAGACCGCGCCGCGCGCGAGAACCGGCATGGCGCCAAACGCCATGCCACCCGGTCAGGAAACGGTGTGTCGGGGGGGACGCTCCGGGCCTTCCGGCATGAAGCCGGCGTAGCCGTGGACGGGAAGGAGTAGGATGTCCGAGACCGTACGGTCGCCCAGCGCCAGGCGGATGTGCACCGGGATGCTGGCCGAGCCCAGGCAGCAGTCCGCGCACAGTTTGCACAGATCCTGGGCGGGATGGGATTTCACGTGGTCACAGGACTGCGCGTCGTAGCAGTCGTGGTCAGCCATCTGCGCGCCCGGATGGTCCATGCTCTGCATCGTCGGGGGCATCGTCGCGGGCATCGTCGCGGCATGGGCCGTCATGCAGGGGACGGCCACGCCCGCCAGCGCGCGCAGGGGCACGGCGAGGATCAGGACGATGAGGAGTAGTAAGCTGAGCGTGCGGTTCATGATGGCTTCGACCGCTTGCAGTCTAGCAACGTTTCCTCGGATCCGGCAAGGAGAAAAAAGTTCGCCGGACCCATCGGGTTCCCCCGCGCCAATGCGCGCCCGCCGGGAGGCCGGCCGGCGGCGGCCGGCGGCGGCCGGCTGCCGGATCGCGTGTCGCCGTGACGGTGCCCGCAAATAGTTCTGGACTTGCATGCCCTGAGTGCGTAACATGCGCAGCCTCGTGTGGGAGCCATCCCCGCGATCCATCGTCCCCGACCTTTCTGCCGCGCCTGGCGCGGCGGCATCCAGACCACGGTTGGCGCCGGTGAGCACCCCGCCGATCGCTACGCCTCGATCCCCCTGATTCTTCGGACAGAACCGGGCCTCGCGATGGTTTTTCATGGCCTGGTCCGCACCTGCTGCGGCGCGGCCCCACCCTGGCGCGCCCTGCGCGCCGCAGACAGAAAAGGTGACATCATGACGTTTTCCCAGCTGGGCCTCGACGGGGCCCTCACCGACAACCTGGCCCGCGCCGGCTACGCACATCCCACGCCGGTGCAACGCGAGGCCATTCCTGCCGCCCTGGCCGGGCATGACCTGCTCGTTTCCTCCCACACCGGCAGCGGCAAGACCGCCGCCTTCCTCCTGCCCGCCTTGCAACGCCTGCTCACGGCGCCCGCCAAGGCCGGCAAGGGGCCGCGGCTTCTGGTGCTCGCGCCCACACGGGAACTGGCCCTGCAGGTGGAGAAGGCCGCACGGCAGTACGGCCAGCCGCTGCGCACGCTGCGCACCGCCGCCCTCGTGGGAGGCAGTCCCTATGGCCTCCAGCTCAAGGCCCTGTCCCAGCCGGTGGACATCGTGATCGCCACGCCCGGCCGTCTGATGGACCACATGGAACGCGGCCGCATCGACTTCGCGCGCCTCGAGACCCTCGTCCTGGACGAAGCCGACCGCATGCTGGACATGGGCTTCGTGGACGACATCGAGGCCATCGTGCGGGCCACGCCGGAATCGCGCCAGACCCTGCTGTTTTCCGCGACGCTGGACGGCGTGGTGGGCAAGCTCGCGCAGCGGCTCACCAAGCATCCCAAGCGCATCGAGATCGCCAGCACGGAGACGAGCCGCGCCAACATCGAGGAGCGGCTGATGTTCGCCGACAACCGTCACCACAAGACCCGCCTGCTCGCCCATCTGCTGCGGGATGCCGGGCTCGGCCAGGCGGTGGTGTTCATCGGCACCAAGCGTGGGGCGGAGGAGCTGTCCGACGACCTGCGTGACCAGGGTTTCGCCGCGGCGGCGCTGCACGGCGACATGCAGCAGCGTGAACGCAACCGCACGCTGGATCACCTGCGCCGGGGCGACACCCGCATCCTGGTGGCCACCGACGTGGCGGCGCGGGGCATCGACGTGGCCGGCATCAGCCACGTGATCAATTTCGATCCGCCGCGCCAGCCCGAAGACTACGTGCACCGCATCGGGCGCACCGGGCGCGCCGGCCGCAGCGGCATCGCCATCACCCTCGCCGCCCACGACGAGCGCCGCATGATCCGCGACATTGAGCGCTTCACCGGCCAGCGCCTGCAGGTGGCCGTGGTACCCGGCCTCGAACCCAAGCCCCAGAGCGAAGCACCCCGCCCGTCCCGGCCGGCGACGGGCAAACCGCGGCGGGCGCCCGGCGGAGCGCGGCGCGGCGAGGGCTTCGGCCCGCGGGGCCCGGCATCGGGCCGGCCCGAGGGACGCGAGGCCCGGCGCCATGATCCCGACGCGGTGGGCAACCGCTTCGACGGCGCGAGAAGCCGCAGCGAGGGCAACCGGCGGCTGACCGGCTCGGGCCCCACCCTGTCGGAAGGTCGGGGCGACCGTTCCTACGACCGCGGTGGTCATGGCCGCGATGGCTGGGCTTCCGGCACGAGAAGCGGACCACGCGCCTCGGCGCGACGGGGACGCTGAATCGTCCGGCCGCCGCCCCCTCCAGGGATGCGCGGCCAGCCCAGGGAACCGGCGCACAGGCCGGGGAGAGACGGCGAGGGCACGCTACAATGGGCGCCACGGCAAATGCCCATGGCCACCATCCTGCTGTCCACCCTCAATGCCCGTCACTATCACAGCGCCCTCGGGCTGCGCTGTGTCGCAGCCCAACTCGGGCCCCTGGGCGAGCAGGCCGAGATCCTCGAATTCACGCTGCAGCAGCGACCCGCGGACGTGGTCGAGGCCATCCTCGCACGCCGGCCGCGCATCGTCGGCTTCGGTGTGTACATCTGGAACGTGGAGGAAACCACGCGGGTGGTGGCCCTGCTCAAGCGGGTGGCGCCCGACACCGTGGTGGTCCTGGGCGGGCCCGAGGTCAGCCACGAGACCGAAGCGCAGGCCATCGTCGCGCTGGCCGATTACGTCATCACCGGCTGGGGCGAGGTGAGCTTCCGTCAGCTGTGTGAAGCCATCCTGTCGGGGCAGCCGCCCACGCAGCGCATCATCCCTGGCGAGCAGCCACCCCTCGACGCGCTGTGCCCGCCCTACGCGCTGTACACCGACCACGACATCGCCCACCGCCTCATCTACGTGGAAGCCTCGCGGGGGTGTCCGTTCAAATGCGAGTTCTGCCTGTCGGCACTGGACAAAACGGCCTGGCCCTTTCCCCTCGACCGTTTCCTGGACGAGATGGAGACGCTCTACCGGCGGGGCGCACGCCAGTTCAAGTTCGTGGACCGCACCTTCAACCTGAACGTGAAAACCAGCCTGCGCATCCTCGAGTTCTTCCTGGCGCGGCTGGACGAGCGGCTTTCCCTGCATTTCGAGGTGATCCCGGACCATCTGCCGGAAGCCCTGAAGGACGCGCTGGCACGGTTCCCACCGGGCAGCCTGCAGCTGGAGATCGGCGTGCAGACCTTCAACCCGGACGTGCAGCGGCTGATCTCACGGCGGCAGGACAACGCCCGGACCGAAGACAACCTGCGCTGGCTGCGCCATCACACCCATGCCCATCTGCACGTGGATCTCATCGCCGGTCTGCCGGGAGAGGACATGGCGAGTTTCGGCGCCGGCTTCGACCGGCTGGTGGCCCTGGGCCCCCACGAGATCCAGGTGGGCATCCTCAAGCGTCTGCGTGGCGCGCCCATCGCGCGTCATACGGACAGCCACGGGCTGCGCTTCAATCCCTACCCGCCCTACGAGGTGCTCGCCACCCATGCCATCCCCTTCCAGGACATGCGGCGGCTCGCCCGTTTCGCCCGCTACTGGGACCTGGTCGCCAACTCCGGCCGCTTCCCCCGCACGCTCCCCCTGCTGCTGGGCGAGGCGCCCTTCGCGCGTTTTCTCGCCTTCAGCGACTGGCTGTGGGCAGCCACCGGGCAGACCCATGGCTTCGCGCTGGAGCGCCTGTTCGCCCTGGTGGGCCAGGGACTCGGCACCGCGCTGGGTGTGCCGGAACAGGCGGCGCGCGCGACACTCGCCGCCGACTACGCCGCGAGTGGCGCGCGGGGCCGGCTTCTGCTCGGGGCCGACCGTCCCCGCGAGGCCCCGGCCGCCTCGCCACCCGCGCTGGAAAAGCGGCTGCGCCAGAAACACGGACGGCGGCACTGAGGAGTTTGGGGGTTGGCCCGCCGCAGACGACAGCGCGCGGCGATGTGTGCCGGGGGCTCGGCCCCTCGCCCCGCTTGGGCACCGGCATGGGCGCGCTCGTGTCCACGCACAACGGAAAGGCGCACGACGAAAAAAAGCCCACGGTTCGCCCCGTAGAGGACGAAACGTGGGCCAGGAGGCGCAGAGGATGAGTTCACCCCGGTCCGTGGCTGCGGGTGCAGGCGCGGCCGGAGCAAGCGGCGCATGTGGACGCCACCCGGGCGGGTCACCCAAACCCGTCCGTACCCGGCACCGAACGGGCGTCC
>JBBINK010000017.1:4696-9527 GCA_037443925.1 Betaproteobacteria bacterium | reverse complement strand
AAAGCCGACGGCTGGCAAATCCGCCGAAGGCCATATGGCCAAAGTTATAGGGCGCCTCAGTGGCGCAGGGGCGGCGTGCCGGTGGTCGATGCGCTGATGTAATAGCCCGACAGACCCTGCAGCACACACATGCTCCTGCCCTCGCGCAGCAGGCGCTCGAACTCGTCGGCCGGCAGCGGGTGGCTGAAGGAGTAGCCCTGGATCTCGTTGCAGCCCTGGGCCCGCAGGAAGGCCCGCTGGGCGTCGGTCTCCACTCCTTCGGCCAGGACGTTGAGCCGCAGGTTGCAGGCCATGGCGATGATGGCCGACACGATGGCCGCGCCATCCGCATCCAGGGTGATGTCGCGCACGAAGGATTTGTCGATCTTGAGGGTGTGGATGGGCAGGCGCTTGAGATAGGACAGGGACGAGTAGCCGGTTCCGAAATCGTCGATGGAAATGTGCACCCCCAGGTCGCGCAGACGATCCAGCGTCTCGCTGTTGGCCGCGCTGTGTTCGAGCAGCAGTTCCTCGGTGATCTCCAGTTCGAGATAGGGTGCGGCCAGCCCCGTTTCCGTCAGAACCAGGCCCACCAGACCGGCGAGGTCCTTCTGGACGAACTGGCGCACGGACAGATTCACCGCCATGCGCACGGGCGACAGGCCCTTGTCCTGCCAGGCGCGGTTCTGACGGCAGGCCTCGCGCAGCACCCATTCCCCGACCGGGATGATCATGCCCGTCTCTTCCAGGATGGGCACGAATTCCGCCGGAGGCACCAGGCCCAGTTCCGGATGCCGCCAGCGCAACAGCGCCTCCGCACCGATCACCCGCCCGCTGTGCAGATCCACCCGCGGCTGGTAGTAGAGCGTGAACTCCTCCCGCACCAGGGCGCGACGCAGGGCGTTCTCCAGCATCAGCCGCTCCCGGGCGCGCACGTTCATCTCCGGCACGTAGAACTGATAGTTGTTGCGCCCGCATTCCTTGGCGCGGTACATCGCGGCATCCGCATTGCGCAGGAGTGCGTCGATGTGTTCGTCGTCGTCCGGATAGAGCGTGATACCCACGCTGGTGGTGACGAACACCTCGTGGCCGTGCAGGTTGAAGGGCTGGGAGAACGTGTCGATGATCTTCTGGGCGACGATGGCCGCGGTCTCCCGGTCGCCCACGTCCTCCACGATCACCGTGAATTCGTCGCCCCCCAGGCGCGCGACGGTGTCGCAGTCCCGCACGCAGCTTTGCAGCCGGTCCGCCGCGATGCGCAGCAACTGGTCGCCCACGTTGTGGCCGAGGGTGTCGTTGATGGCCTTGAAGCGGTCCAGATCCAGGAACAGGACCGCCAGCTTCTGCTGGTAGCGGTCGGCCTGGGCCATGGCATGGGTGAGACGATCGCGGAACAGGGTGCGGTTGGGCAGGTCGGTGAGTGCATCGTGGTGGGCCATGTGCCGCATGTTGCGCTCGGTGCGCTTGCGCTCTTCCAGGTCGCGCCGCAGCCGCTCGTTCGCCTCGCGCAATTCGGCGGTCCGCGTGGCGACCTGTCGCTCCAGGGCCTCGTTCGCCTCGGTCAGCGCCTGCTGCGTCTGCTTGAGCTGGCGCACCAGGGGCAGCCAGCGCCAGAAGCCCACCGCCAGCAGCAGATTGCCCAGGACCCAGGCTGCGTAGCGCAGCGCCTCCAGCAGCCCGGGCAAGGGCGCGGCCCACAGCGACACACCGGGATCGCCCCAGGCCAGGTTGAGCAGGTCGCCCAACAGCACGATCATCAGGCCGGTGAGCAACATCCCCCAGCCCGGATGACGCGCGAGGTCGGGCTCGCGACGGCTCATCCAGAACAGCCCCAGGGCGATGGCGATGACCACCGCGACCTTGAGCGCCTTCAGCGCCAGCACCGGCTCCGGAATCACCACCCCTGCCCCGTGCTCACCCCGCCCCAACTCCGGCTGGCGTCATTCGGGAAGGGCACCAGCAGCGCCGTACGGGCGGCGGGCCGGGGCCTCACAACTTGGGGCGCCCTTCGTGGGCATACAGATGATCCCGTTTGGTCTGGCAGACGAGACAGCGGGCCGCGGCCGGATTGACCTTGAGCCGTTCGTAGCCCACCGGCCCGCCGCAGTCCACGCACACGCCATAGGTGCCCGCCGCAAGCCGCGCCCGCGCGGCGTCCAGCTCGCGCAGTTCGCGCACGTGCCGGTCGATCATAGCCGCATGGATGTCGGCCAGCATGTCCGCCACCGACTCGTCGCCGGTGTCCGTCACCCGGCCGGCCAGCTCGATGTAATGCTGCTCGCCGGAGCGCTCCAGCTCGTCACGCACCTCTTCCAGGACGCGCCGGTATTCCTCCTGCAGGCGGGCTTCCAGGGTTTTCAGTTCTTTCTCGCTGAGGACGGACATGAATCGCTTCCATTCGTGATGTTGAAAAAACCGCCCCATTCTCGGGCCAGCCGGCGCAGATTTCAACCATCGCGCAAGGCGACCGCCACCCCGAACGCAGGCCCAGGCCGGCGTTTTCGGCTAAAATACGCGCCTTTGCCCCGGTAGCTCAGTGGATAGAGCAACCCCCTCCTAAGGGGTAGGTCACACGTTCGATTCGTGTTCGGGGCGCCATTGCCTAGGCTTCGTCCACCATGCGGATGTAGCCCACGGGACACTCCCGCGCACACAGGCCGCAGCCCTTGCAGTAGTCGTAGTCGAACACGTAGTGGCTGCCGTCCGCCGCCGCCTCGCGCGTCTTGAGCACGGCGTTGTCCGGGCACAGGGTGAAGCAGTTGTCGCAGGCCATGCAGTTGCCGCAGGACAGGCAGCGCGCCGCCTCGCCGGGCACGGCGTCATCGGCCACGCCGCCCATGACTTCCCGGTCGCCACGCCGCTCGGCCACCGGCAGGACCGCTTCCCGCGCGCGTGGCGCATGGTCGAAGTAATGGAGGTTGAGGCGCGTAAGCGCCACCACCGGCCCCCGCGGCGCGGGCTGTTGCCCGAGACCCAGCTGGCGCAGCATGGCCTGGGCGGCGCGGGCGCCGTCGCGGATGGCGCCCGCCACGGTGCCCAGCCCCGGCCGGCAGTCGCCTCCCGCGAAGATGCGTTGCGTGCCGGGCACCCGGCCGTCCGGGTCCACCCGCAGGAATTCCCGCTGGCCCAGGAGCTTTTCCAGGCCTTCGGCCTCCACCACCTGGCCGATGGCGGGGATGACCTGATCCACCCTGAGCACGGTTTCGGTGCCCTCGAAGGGTTGCACGCGCAGGCGCTCCCCATCCTGGAGCTTCCTGGCATGCACGAGCTCCACGCCCACCACCTGCTCGCCTCGGAGGATGAGCCTGCGCACCATGCGCGTTTCGTGGATGATGACGCCCTCCTCCAGGGCCTGGGCGATCTCGTCGGGGGCGGCCCGCATGGCTTCGTGCCCGGGCACTCCGGGTGCCGGGATGCGCTCGTGGGTGACCAGATGCACCGCGGCCACGCCGGCGCGTTTCAGGATGCGCGCCACATCCACCGCCGTGTTGCCGCCGCCGATGACGGCCACGCTGTCCATCGCGGGCACGGCGCCGTCGGCGATCCAGTGGCGCAGCAGGTCGAGGCCCACCCGCAGGTCCCGCGGCACCGCGCCCTCCACGCTGAACGGCCGGCTCTTGTGCGTGCCCACGGCGAGGAAGACGGCGGCGAAGGCCTGCTCAAGCTCCTCCACGGAGAAATCCCGGCCCAGCCGCTGATGCAGCCTAAGCTCCATGCCGCTGGCCATCAGCCGTTCGATTTCCCCATCCAGCACCGCCCGCGGCAGACGATAGGGCGGGATGGCCATGCGGGGCATGCCGCCCGCCTGATTCAAGGCCTCGAAGATCACTGGCCGCACGCCACGCCGCAATAGCTGCCAGGCGCAGGACAACCCCGCCGGCCCCGCCCCCACCACGGCCACGCGCGGGGCATCCGGCGCCAGCGCGGGAACGGGATAGGGCCATCCCTGGCGCAGCGCCTGGTCGCCCAGCCAGCGCTCCAGGGCGTGGATGTTGATCGCCTCGTCGTAGCCTTCGCGATTGCACGCACGCTCGCAGGGATGGGGACAGACGCGACCCGTGGTGGCAGGAAGCGGATTGGCCGCGATGACGCTCTCCCACGCGGCGCGGGGATCCCCGCCGGCCAGGGCCGCGAGCCAGGCCTGGGGATCCTCGCCCGCCAGACAGGCATGGTGGCAGGGCGCGATGCCGTGTTCGTGCACCGGCCGCTCGATCCGCCAGGTGCCGGTCTTGAAAGCCAGCGCGGTGCCGGCAGCGGCGAAGCCCCCGACGGTGACTTTCACGCCCATTGCCCGCCTCCCCGTCGAACCGTGTCGGCGCTTGCCGCGTCCAGCCCGGCGCCGGCGCTGGCCAGGCCGTAGCGTTCGATGTTGGCATCGGCCAGGGCCTGCAGGTGGGCGAGCTCCTCACGCGCCCGGGGATCGTCGGCGAACAGGTGGGCGAAGCGTCCCTGGAGCTTCAGGTAGTCGCTCACCGGCTTGGGCTCGCGCAGGGGCAGGACCGCCACCACGCTGCCCCGCTCCATTTCCACCAGGGGGAAGAGCCCCGTCTCCACGGCCAGCCGCGCCACCTCGATGGACAAGGCGGGGTCGTGCCCCCAGCCCAGCGGACAGGGTGAATGCACGAGCAGGAAGCTCGGGCCGGCCACCCCCAGCGCACGCCGCACTTTTTTGCGCAGGTCCGCAGGATAGGCCACGGTGGCGGAGGCCGCATAGGGAATGTGGTGGGCCGCGATGATGGTGAGGATGTCTTTCTTGAGGTGGCGCTTGCCCATGCGTGCCACGCCGGCGGGGGAGGTGGTGGTGGCCGCGGCATGGGGCGTGGAGCTGGAACGCTGGATGCCGGTGTTCATG
>JBBINK010000017.1:0-4638 GCA_037443925.1 Betaproteobacteria bacterium | reverse complement strand
GGCCCCGCTCCAGCATGCCGGAGAGGGCCTGGAACCCAATGTCGAAGGTGCCGCCATCGCCACCGAAGGCGAGCACCTTGGTGTGGCTGCCCTGCGCCTTGAGGGCGGCCTCCATGCCGGCCGCCACGGCTCCGGTGTTCTCGAACAGGGAATGCAGCCAGGGCAGGCGCCAGGCCGATTCCGGCCAGGGCGTGGTGAAGATCTCCAGACATCCCGTGGCGTTGGCGATCACCACGTCCGGACCTGCGGCCTCCGTCACCAGCCGTGCGGCGAGGGCCTGACCGCAACCCAGGCAGGCGCGGTGGCCGCTGGTCAGTCCGCTGAAGCGGGGCTGGCGCTCACGCAACAGCTCGATGGCAATCGTGTTTCCGCTCATGACGCGGCCTCCGGCAGCTTGCTTCGGTCCAGATCGAAAATCGAGAAGGGGCCGGGCTGGTCGGGCAGCGCGGCCAGAAGCCGCGGCAGCAAGTCCAGCGGCACGTCGCGGCCGCCCAGCCCCACGGCAAAGCCGTGCACCCGCGGCGGCTGCGCCATCTCGGCCAGGGCCGCGCGCACCTCGGCGGTGACGATGCCGCCGGCGCCCGGCGAGAAGGCCCGTTCCAGCACCACCAGACGCTCGAGCCCGCGGCAGGCCTCGCGCAAGGCCGCCGCGGGAAAGGGCCGGAAGGTGCGCAGATGGATGAGCCGCACCCCGCCACACTCGGGATGCACCTCCCGCGCATCGGCGAGCGTGCCGAAGATGGACCCCAGGGTGAGCACGCCCGTGGAGGCCGCCGGGTCGCCTTCCACCCGCAGCAGGCCACCCGTCGAGCGGCCCGTCAGTTGCGCCCACTGGGCATCCAGCTCGGGAATGTGATCGAGGGCCGACAGCAGGGCCTGATGGTGCAGCGCCCGCATCTCGGCGTAGTAATCGGGCGCCACCAGGGTGCCGAAGCTTAGGGGATGCTGCGGATCGAGGGCGCGGCGGAAGCGGTAAGGGGGCAGGAAACCATCCACCAGCGCCTGCTCCGGCACGTCGATGGCCTCCAGGGTGTGGGTGAGGGTGAACCCGTCCACGCACACCATCACCGGCAGCTCGAGGCGCTCCGCCAGACGGAAGGCCTGGATGGTGGTATCCACCGCCTCCTGGTTGTCGCTGCAATACAGCTGCACCCAGCCGGCATCCCGCACCGCCATGGAATCCTGCTGGTCGTTCCAGATGGACAGGGGCGCCGACAG
Source organism: Betaproteobacteria bacterium (assembly GCA_037443925.1). Lineage (GTDB taxonomy): Bacteria > Pseudomonadota > Gammaproteobacteria > Burkholderiales > Thiobacteraceae > Thiobacter. The sequence goes on along the minus strand of JBBINK010000017.1, from coordinate 3,420 downwards.
GGCCCGGTTCGCCACCGTCATCACCACGGGCACGCGCAGACCGGCGATGTTGTAGAGCACTTCGCTCATGAGCAGCACACCCTGGGACGCGGTGGCGGTATAGGCGCGGGAACCCACCATGGCCGCGCCCAGCACCACGGAAGCCGCCGAAAATTCCGATTCCACGCTCACCAGCTCGCATCGGGCCTTTCCGTCGGCCACCAGTTTCGCGATGTGCTCCACGATGTGGGTCTGGGGCGTGATGGGATAGGCGGCCACCACCTGGGGCCGGGCCGCCACCACCGCGCGGGCGATGGCCTGGGAACCCTCCAGCGGTTCAATCATGGACACGCTCCTGCCAGCGGCCCGGCTCCACCTGGGCCGCCGCGGCCTCGATCAGGCGCAGGTTCTTGTCCAGCACCGGCCCCGTGAAGCGGCGCTCGAGGGCGTGGGCGAGGGCCGCAAGGGGCAGCATGCGGGTCAAGGCGAGGAAGGCCGCCACGAGCGCCGTGTTGGGCACGGGACGCCCCAGGTATTCCTGGGCCAGCCGTGTCGCCGGCAGCGCCACCGCCTCCACCGCTTCCGGCACGCGCGTGCCGTCCACCAGCACCGCGCCCCCGGCCGCGAGGCCGTCCAGCACGCCGGGCACCCTGAGCGCCGGATCCTGAATGATGAGAAAATCGGGATGCAGAATCTGGTTGCGGCGGCGGAAGGGCTCGCGGGAAAGCCGCACGAATGCCGTCACCGGCGCCCCGCGCCGCTCCGCCCCGAAAGCGGGAAAGGCCTGGGCATGCCAGCCCTCGACGATCGCCGCGGTGGCCAGGAGGTATGCCGCCACCACGTTGCCCTGCCCGCCGCGACCGTGGATGCGCAGTTCGATCATTCATCCATGCTGCCACGGGACCATGACCGAGACAACCACCCCTTCCCCCGCCCGCGACACGGCATCCGCCGTCGCGGATGCCCTCGTGCAACGAGGCTGGTTCGCCATGGCGCATTGCCTCGACGAGGCGGAAGTGGCCGCGTTGCGCCGGGAACTGCTGGACGGCCGGGCCGCCGGTGCCTTCCGGCCGGCCACGGTGGCCAAGACGCGGCAACACGCTCCGGGCATCCGCGGCGACGAGATCTGCTGGATCGACGAAACGGCCGCACCCCCGGCCACCCGCGGCTGGCTCGCCCGTCTGGAACGGCTGCGCCAGGCCATCAACCGCGCGGCCTATCTGGGCCTGTTCGACCTGGAGCTCCACTACGCCCTCTACCCTCCGGGCGCCCGCTATGCTCGCCACCTGGACTGCTTCCGCAACGACGATCAGCGCGTGGTCACCACGATCCTCTATCTCAACCCGCCGGGCTGGACGCGGGAAGACGGTGGCGCCCTGCGGCTGTGGCTCGACCCGGAAGGCCGACAGGAGCCCGTGGAGATCCTGCCCGCCGGCGGCACCTTCGTGTCCTTCCTGAGCGCCCGGTTCTGGCACGAAGTGCTGCCCGCGCGGCGGGAACGGCTGTCACTGACCGGCTGGTTCCGGCGCCGCGCCTAGCCTGCTGTTACCACAGGAACGTACAGCAGCCACACGCGACTAGGCGAAGGGCCATGCGGCAAAGGCTCGCTGATACGTCAAATGGTGGCCATGCGTTGTCACCCAGGCGCGCGAATGAATCGCTCCGGGGTCTGGATGGAGCGTAATGCCTAATCAAACTGGCCCCAATCTGGAGGGAGTTGGTCATGAAGAAATCTCCTGAATGTGGTTACAGCCGCCTGTATCAGCTGGGTGATGGTCGCCACAAATGCAAACGCCGTGGCCATCGCTTTCGCTGACGTAACGTGTGGCCGGCCAGCCGGCTGGGCGATGTCACCAAGCATGAATTGCTGCACCGCTTTGTCTGGGGCGTACCGGTGTATCGGCAGCGATTCGGTGCCTTGGCCTGCGCCCCGGCGATCGAACGCTTTTCCCGGCTGGTGCGCGCCTATACGGCCCGGGCGGGGGAATTCCGTGCGCCCTTTGACGGGGCGGTCGAATGCCACGAAACCACATCTGGCGGGGCCCGCCACGGCAAACGGGGCTGGGGTGCGGGCGGCAAGGTGATCGTATTTGGCGTCGTCGAACGCAACGGCCAGGTCAGGGCGATGCCGATCGCCGGCCACAGCCAGGCGGAGGTAACGCCCCACATCCAGCCCCATACCCGCGAGGGCGCGTTGCACGACACCGACGAGTGGCAGGCCCACGCCACGCTGACGCTGCGGGCCGAGCATGTGGTGATCCGCAAGGAGAAAGGCTAGCCGGTGGGACGCGGGCCTATCGACGGCATCGAAGGCTTCTGGAGCTACGCCAAGAACTGGTTGTCTCCTTACCGCGTGTGCCCCACAAACACTTCCATCTTTACCTCGGGGAAGTTTGCTATCGCTTCAACCATTGGGCCGAAGACCTGAACCCGTGCTGGTCAAGCTTCTCAAGATCAGCAGCATCCAGGATGTCAGCCCCAAATTGGTCCAGATTCGTTAGGGATTACCTTGCACACTCTTACAGTGTCGGTGTTTTTTACAAGCTTCACGCGTGGCAAGGCAATTCGTTCCTGCACACAGGCTTCCGCGCCGCCTATCTTACTTGAATACAAAGCAATTCTGCGGTATTTAGGCAGATCTCACGCATGGCACACAATGTGCTTCAGAGGAGCGGTACGCCAAAGTGCACACTACCCTACGGGCAGGATGCACGGCGAAAGCGAGCTCATGAAACGCTTTGGAAGGAGATCGACATGAAACATGCCGCCCTAAAGAAACTACTATCTACTATCTACCCTTGTCATGGCTGGTTTGCTTGGCGTCACTGGCCACCTCGCTGCTGCCCCCATGTTGGGCGGACAACTCTATTACACCGGTGGCACAGTGACGGTCACCACCCTGCCGGCCGCTTCCAGCTACACTAGTGAATTGTGGCTGTACGACTCCAGTCTACATCGTGTTGGCAGCCATTACATCACCCTGGACGAGCCGTCCGGAATCACGGTAGACATTACTCCCCTAATCACCGGCGCAGGGTTCGGTGTCGGCGATGAACTGATCTTCGGCATCTACGTGCAAAATACGGGCTATGAGTACTTTATGGGCCCAGCCAGTCGTAACCCAGACGGCATCATGCACGCGCGCGTTGATGTCATTAGCACCTCGCCCGTCTACGTTGCCGATGTGGGCTTCGAGGACATATACAACGGCGGCGATTATGATTACGACGACAATAGGTTCCGCTTCACGGGCGGTATACAAATCAACCCCACGCCCGAACCGGCTACCCCATTCCTGGCGGGGATCGGCGTCTTAGCGCTTGGCGTGATGCGTCGCCGTCTCGCAGCGCGCAGATAAGAGGAAGACCAGCACGACTCACGCTTTACCTATTGATCCGGCCAAGATAAACTTGAATCAAGCGGCGTATTTGACGGGGTCAT
>JBBINK010000016.1:17803-27452 GCA_037443925.1 Betaproteobacteria bacterium | reverse complement strand
GTCCTCCCGTCGCTCCCGCAGCGGCGGCAGGCGCAGACGGATGACGTTGAGGCGATGGAACAGATCCTCGCGGAACAGGCCCTGTTTCACCCGTTCTTCCAGGTTCTGATGGGTGGCGGCGATCACGCGCACGTTCACCTTGATGGGTTGGTGGCCGCCCACGCGGTAGAACTGCCCATCGGACAGGACGCGCAGCAGCCGTGTCTGCAGCTCGGGCGGCATGTCCCCGATCTCATCCAGGAACAGGGTGCCGCCGTCCGCCTGCTCGAACCGGCCCCGGCGCATGGACTGGGCGCCGGTGAAGGCGCCCCGCTCGTGCCCGAAGAGTTCGGATTCCAGCAGGTCGCGCGGGATGGCGGCGGTGTTGAGGGCGATGAAGGGCATGTGCCGGCGCGGGCTGTGGCGGTGCAGGGCACGGGCGACCAGCTCCTTGCCCGTTCCCGATTCGCCCGTGATCAGCACCGTGGCGTGGGACAGGGCGAGCCGGCCGATGGCGCGGAATACCTCCTGCATGGCCGGGGCCTGGCCGAGAATCTCGGGACTCGCCTCCTCCTGGATGCCACCGCCTGTCTCGCCGTGGCTTTCCTCCAGGGCGCGGCGGATCAGCTCCACCGCGTGATCCACGTCGAAGGGTTTGGGCAGATACTCGAAGGCACCCCCCTGGAAGGCGGCCACGGCGCTGTCCAGGTCGGAGTAGGCGGTCATGATGATTACGGGCAGGGAAGGCTGCCGTTCCTTGATGATCTGCAGAAGATCCAGGCCGGAGCCTCCCGGCATCCGGATGTCGGTGACGACCACCTGGGGCGTGGTGCGTTCGAGGGCGGCCAGCGCCTCGTCCGCCGAGCCGAACGACTGGTGCTCGATCTGCTCCCGGGCCAGGGCTTTCTCCAGCACCCAACGGATGGAGCGATCGTCATCGACGATCCACACGGGCTTGTTCTGGGTCATAGGGGCTGTTCGGGGTTGAAGTAGGGTAACAGCAGGGTGAAACAGGTGCGGCCCGGTTGGCTCTCGCAGTCGATGATTCCATGGTGCTGGGCCACGTAGGTCTGGGCGATGGTGAGCCCCAGGCCGGAGCCTTCCGGCTTGGTGGTGACCAGGGGATAGAAGATCTTTTCACGGATCTCCTCCGGAATGCCGGGACCGTTGTCGATGATCTGCACCTCCACCGCCATGCGGAACTGGCGCTTGCCGATGTTCACGCGCCGTGCCACGCGGGTGCGGAACACGATCTCGCCGTAGTGCTGCACGGCCTGCATGGCCTGCACCGAGTTGCGCGCGATGTTGAGCACCACCTGGATCAGTTGTTCCGGGTCCGCCTGGAGTTCCGGCAGGCTCAGATCGTAGTCCCTTTTGATGCTCAGGCCCTCTGGACGTTCCGCCAGGATGATGCTGCGCACCCGTTCCAGCACCTCGTGGATGTTCACCTCGGTGAAGCGCGGCGCGCGATTGGGGGCGAGCATGCGGTCCATCAGGGACTGCAGGCGATCCGATTCCTTGATGATGACCTGGGTGTATTCCCGCAGGCTGGATTTGGGCAGCTCGTGTTCCAGCAGCTGGGCGGCGCCCCGGATGCCGCCCAGGGGATTGCGGATCTCGTGGGCCAGGTTGCGCAACAGCTCCCGGTTGAATTCCTGCTGCAGATACATGCGTTCTTCCCGCGCGATCTTCAGGTGCTTGTCCAGGGGCTGGAATTCCAGGAGCAGGAAGCCCTCCGGCTCGGGCAGCGGCGTGATGGTGCAATTGGTGCGGTAGTGATGGCCCAGGGTGGCCAGCACCAGGTCATGCTCGGTGTAGCTCGCGCCCTCGGTCAGGGCGATCTGCAGGGCGCTGACCAGCCCGCCGGTCTCGATGAACACCTGCGTCAGGGGCTGGCCCCGGGCGGTGCGCAGACTCAGCTCGAACAGGTTCTCCGCGGCCGGATTGGCATAGCGGATGCACAGGCCGCCGTCCACCAGCATGACGGCGGTGGCGAGATGTTCGAGTCCGGTGAGGGCGGAGGGATTCACGGCGCGACCCACGTCGGTTTGGAATTGCCTGGGGTGGAAGCAATAAGCGGGCCACCCCGAAGGGGTGAGCCGATCAGCGGGCGATGCCCAATTCCTTGCGCAGGGCGGCGATGTTCCGCTCGTGGAGGGCGACCGCCTCCCGCAGCCGCTTGACCCGGTCCAGATACTTCTGGGGGTTGGTGGCTTCGTCCGGCAGGCGGACGGCCTCGCCTTCCTTGAGGGCCTTCTGGGCCTCGGCCAGGGCGCGCTGCTCGGAGGCGAGCTCGTCCTCCAGGATCTGCCGCCGCAGGTCATCCCGCTTCTTCTGGGTGTCGGCATCCACCCGGGGGAAATGGGCGGGGCCGGCATTGGCCCGGTTGCGGGGTGGTGGCTCGGCGCCGCCGATGTCCAGCTTGGTGGCCCCCTTGCGGGGGATGTTGGTGTAGGTCACGCGCCCGTTCTCGTCCACGAACTTGTAGATCTCGGCGGCTGCCGGCAGCGCCGCGACCGACAGGCCCAGCACGAGCGCAAGGGCGGGCAGCATCATCGCGGCTGGTCGGAACGGGACGGCCCGGGAGACAGGCTGGTGCGACCTTCCAGGGATGCCAGCTCGGCCCGGAGCTCGTCCAGTTCCTTCTGTCTGCGGTCCACCTCTTCCTTGAGGCGCTTCATCTTTTCCTCGTAGGCGGCCATGTTGCGGCCGCGGCTGCCGTCGGCGCGGACGAACACCTCGGGTTTCTCCGAGCCTTCCTGATAGGCCTGCTTGGCGTCCGCGAGGGCCTTTTCCGCTGCGGCGATCTTTTCCCGCAGGGCCTGTTTGCGCTGTTCGGCCGGATCGGTGGCGGCCGAGCGCGCAGGGGTCGGGGGTGTCTCGAGCTTCGGTGCCGGCACGGTGGAGATTTCCGGCAGTTCCACCTTCTTGCCGCCCTTGATGGGTTTGTTGGAATAGGTGACGTGGCCTTTCTCGTCCACGTACTTGTAGATTTCCGCCTGCGCGGGCAGGGCGAGCACGAGGGAGCAGGCGGCCAGGGCGCCGGTGCACTTCAGGAAAAAGGGACGCACGTCGAACATGGATCTCTCCCGGATGCGGCAGCCCAGTTTATGACAGGTGCTTGGCCTTGGCAACGCAAGCCGCCGCCCGGCGCGAGGCCCGGGCGCACGCGCCACCCACGAAAAAGGGGCGGGATCGCTCCCGCCCCCCATGACACCTGCCCCGGCAGGCGCCTGCGTGCCCCCCGCGCGAGGCCGGGGCCCGCCTGCTCACAGCGAGTAGTACATGTCGAACTCGATGGGATGGGTGGTCATGCGCAGACGCGTGACGTCTTCCATCTTGAGCTCGATGTAGGCATCGATGAAGTCGTTGCTGAACACGCCGCCCCGGGTGAGGAACTCGCGGTCCTTGTCCAGGGCTTCCAGGGCCATGTCCAGGCTGTGGCAGACCTTGGGAATCCGGGCTTCCTCCTCGGGCGGCAGGTCGTAGAGGTTCTTGTCCGCCGGGTCGCCGGGGTGGATCTTGTTCTGGATGCCATCCAGACCGGCCATCATCATGGCCGCGAAGGCCAGGTAGGGGTTGGCGGTGGGATCCGGGAAGCGCACCTCGATGCGGCGGCCCTTGGGGCTGGCCACATGGGGGATGCGGATGGACGCGGAACGGTTGCGGGCGGAGTAGGCCAGCATCACCGGCGCCTCGAAGCCGGGCACCAGCCGCTTGTAGGAGTTGGTGCCGGGGTTGGTGATGGCGTTGAGCGCCCGCGCATGCTTGATGATGCCGCCGATGTAATAGAGCGCCGTTTCCGACAGACCGGCATAGCCGTTGCCGGCGAACAGGTTCTGGCCGTCCTTCCAGATGGACTGGTGCACGTGCATGCCGGAGCCGTTGTCGCCCACGATGGGTTTGGGCATGAAGGTCGCGGTCTTGCCGTACTGGTGAGCCACGTTGTGCACCACGTATTTCAGGATCTGGGTCCAGTCGGCCCGCTTGACCAGGGTGTTGAAGCGGGTGCCGATCTCACACTGGCCGGCGGTGGCCACTTCGTGGTGATGCACTTCCACGGGCACGCCCATCTCTTCCAGGGCGAGACACATGGCGGAGCGGATGTCCTGCAGGGAATCGACCGGCGGGACGGGGAAGTAGCCGCCCTTCACCTTGGGGCGGTGGCCGATGTTGCCCGCCTCGGTCTGTTCGCCGCTGGACCAGGCGGCCTCTTCGGACTGGATCTTGACCGCGCAGCCGGACATGTCGTCGTGCCAGGTCACGGAATCGAAGATGAAGAATTCGGGCTCGGGCCCGAAGTAGGCGGCATCGCCGATGCCGGTGGACTTGAGGTACGCCTCGGCCCGCTTGGCGATGGAGCGGGGATCGCGGTCATAGCCCTTCATGTCGGACGGTTCGATCACGTCGCAGGTGAGGATGAGCGTGGGCTCTTCCATGAAGGGGTCCATGTTGGCGGTGTCCGGATCCGGCATGAGGATCATGTCGGACGCCTGAATGCCCTTCCAGCCCGCGATCGAGGAGCCGTCGAAGGGATGGCCACTTTCGAACTTCTCCTCGCTGAACGCGGAGACGGGCACGGACACGTGCTGCTCCTTGCCGCGGGTATCGGTGAAGCGCAGGTCAACGAAGCGGACCTCGTTGTCCTTGATCATTTTCATTACGTCGGCGACCGCCATGTCGATTTCTCCTCAAGATCAGATGATGTGCAGCAACGGTTGTGGTACTGGAGGGCCCAGTTTCGGCCCAGGCCGAAAGCAGTAACCATGCCAGGGGAAAAGGCCAAGAAGCTATTGTGCCATAAGCCCTTTGGGCGGAGCCAGCGCGGCGGACGCACCACAACGGTGCGGCGACGGCTGTTTGTGCACCATGATGGGGCTATTCGCCATGGACATGGATCGCGCGAAAGGCGGGGTCCTCGGCGAGGAAAGCCTGGATCCGCTGCTCGAGGGCGCGAACCTTGCCCGGGTCGGCGCAGAAGGCCTTGGGCAGGAGCAGCTCGGCTTCCACCTTTCCGTCCAGATAGTGCAGCAGCACGCGCCGGGGCGGCGGCAGGGCATCGCCCAGGCCGGCACGCAGCCGGCCGACCAGTTCGTCGCGGGCGGGCAGGTGGGCGGAGGGCTTGACCAGGGCGTCGTCCTCGGGGTCCACGTGCACCATGACGTCCAGCACGTCGTGGTTTTCCAGCACCCGCTTGCGGGCCCGCTCCGCGATATGGTGGCCCTCGGAGACGCTGATGCGGGGATCGACCAGCACATGGGCGTCCACCAGGGCCTGGTCACCCATGCGCCGGGTGCGCAGCTCGTGCAGGCCGCGCACGCCCGGCGTGGTCTCCAGGGTGGTGCGGATGGCCTGGACTTCCTCCTCGGACAGGGCCGTGTCGATGAGCTGGGACAGGGCCTGGAAGGCCATTTTCCAGCCCATGCGCACGATCAGGAAGGCCACCAGCAGCGCCGCCACGAGGTCGAGGAAACGATAGCCCGCCAGATTGCCGGCGATGCCGGCCAGGACCACCAGGGACGAGGCCGCATCGGAGCGGGAATGCCAGGCGTTGGCCACCAGGAGCTGGGAACGCAGCCGCTTGGCCACCGCCATCATGTAGCGGAACAGCAGTTCCTTGCCCACCAGGGTCAAGGCGGCGATGTAGAGGGTGGCCACGTGCACGGGCTGCAGGGCTGCCGGGTCCTGCAGCCGCACCCCCGCGCCCCACAGCAGCAAAAGGCCCAGAACCGCCAGCATGGCCCCCAGCACCAGGGTGGCCGCCGTTTCGATGCGGGCATGGCCATAGGGATGATTGGCGTCGGCGCCGCGGCTGCCGTGGCGGTTGGCGAACAGCACCAGGAAATCCGAGAGCAGGTCCGAGGCCGAATGCAGGCCGTCGGTCATCAGGGCCTGGGACCGCCCCCAGTAGCCCACGGCGATCTGCAGCAGGGTGAGCAGGAGATTGACGGCGATGCTCACCCAGGTCACGCGCTGGGTGGCACGCTGCCGGTCGCTGGCGGCCGGCGGGGCGGGGACGGAACTCATGGGATCGGCGGCGGGAGTCGGTGAAGGCGGAGTCATCCTGCCTTATACTCAAACCGCGTGCCGATTGACAAGGCAAACGATGACCGTGATCCGTGACATCCTCGCCCGCGCCCAGGAGCGGGCGCGCGTGGCCAACCTGCCTTACGAGGGTGCCTTGACCCCGGTGGAGGCCTGGCAGGTGCTCCAGCACATCCCCCAGGCCAGGCTGGTGGACGTGCGCGCGCGAGCCGAATGGGATCTGGTGGGCATGATTCCCGGGGCCGTCCAGATCGAGTGGCAGACCTATCCCGGCTGGCATCCCAACCCCTACTTCATCGCCCAGCTGCGGCAGGCGGTGGACCGGGAGAGCCTGGTGATGTTCATCTGCCGCAGCGGCAGCCGCTCCCACCGGGCCGCCGAGGCCGCCACCCGGGAAGGCTGGCTCGATTGCTACAACGTGCTGGAAGGTTTCGAGGGCGATCGCGACAAGGTGACGCAGCAGCGCAACGTGAATGGCTGGAAGAAGGCCGGACTGCCCTGGGTCCAGAGCTGAGCGGGCGCCGCGGGTGGGTTACAAGGCGCGCCCGGCCCGCTAGAATTCGACCCTTCGCCAACGTCCGACCCGACCGGCCATGCCCGACCGTTACGCCGTCTTCGGCAATCCCATCGCCCACAGCAAGTCGCCCCTGATCCATGCCGAGTTCGCCCGGCAGACCGGGCAGGACCTGGTCTATGAGGCCCGGCTCGCGCCCCTCGACGGCTTCGTGGCGGCGGTGGAAGCCTTCCGCGCCGAGGGGGGCAAGGGCGCCAACGTCACCGTGCCGTTCAAGGGCGAGGCCTTCCGCTATGCCACGGCGTTGACCGAGCGGGCGCGGCTGGCCGAGGCGGTCAACACCCTCCGCTTCGACGAGGACGGGGTGCTCGGGGACAACACCGACGGCGTGGGCCTGGTGCGCGACCTCACGCGCAACCTGGGCCAGGCCATCGGCGGCCGGCGCGTCCTGCTTTTGGGTGCCGGCGGCGCCGCCCGGGGCGTGCTGGGGCCGCTGCTCGCGGAGGCGCCGGCGCGGCTGGTCATCGCCAACCGCACCGCGGACCGGGCCCGGGCGCTGGCAGAACGCTTTTCCGGCTTCGGGCCGGTGGAAGGAGGCGGCTACGAGGCGCTGGCGGGGCTGGCCTTCGATGTCGTGATCAACGCCACCTCCACGGGCCTTTCCGACGAGCTGCCACCGCTGCCGCCCACCGTGTTCGCGCCGGGGGCCCTTGCCTACGACATGATGTATGGGCGCGCAACGCCCTTCATGGCCTTCGCCGAGCAGCGGGGCGCGCGGGTGTCCGACGGATTGGGCATGCTGGTGGAACAGGCGGCGGAATCGTTCTGGCTCTGGCGTGGGATTCGTCCGGATACGGCGCCCGTGATCGCCCTGCTGCGAATGTCGCATTGACGATGTTGAAGACCCTCTGGCGCTGGCTGGTGCGCGGCGTGCTGGTCGCGGTCGGCCTGGTGTTCCTGCTCCAGCTCTGGTTCTTCCTGCACGTGTGGTGGTATGTGGATCACAATCCGGCCACCACCGCCTTCATGGAACGGCGGCTCGCCCTGCTTCAGGAAAAGATGGGCGAGGATGCCGCGCTCAAGTACAAGTGGGTGCCCTACGAGCGTATCTCGGTGCACCTCAAACGCGCCCTGATCGCGGCGGAGGACGCGAAGTTCCTCGAGCACGATGGCTTCGATCTGGAAGGCATCGAGAAGGCGCTGGAGAAGAACGAGAAGAAAGGCCGGGTGGTGGCCGGCGGGTCCACCATCAGCCAGCAGCTCGCCAAGAATCTGTTCCTGTCGGGGGAGCGTTCCTACCTGCGCAAGGCCCAGGAAGCGGTGATCACCCTCATGCTGGAGACGATGATGACCAAGCGCCGCATCCTCGAGATCTACCTGAACGTGATCGAGTGGGGGGAGGGCGTGTACGGCGCGGAGGCCGCGGCCCGCCACTATTTCGGCACCGCGGCGGCCCGCCTCACCCCGGCCCAGGCGGCGCGCCTGGCGGCCATGGTGCCGCGTCCGCGCTACTTCGAAAAACGGCCCGGCTCGCCCTACCTCGCGCGCCAGACCGCACGGATCCTGGCCCGCATGGGCCAGGTGACGGTGCCGCGATGAGGCGTTGGCTGCTGCCGGCCGCGATGGTCACCGTGGCCACGGCCGTGGTGCTGGAGCTGCTCAGCGTGGGCACCAGCGCGGTGATCGCCTCCACCTCCGTGGCCAGCACCGCCTTCGTCCTGTTCACCGCGCCCGGCAGTCCGGCGGCGCGGCCCTGGAATACCCTGTTGGGCCATGGCCTCGGGCTCATCGCCGGTGTGGCCGTGCTGCCCCTGGCCCAGGCCGGGCTGGCCCTGCCCTTGGTCTATGCGCTGTCCGTGGGGCTGTCGGTGGCCTTGATGCAGCAGGCCCGCGCCAGCCACCCGCCGGCGGCGGGGACGGCGCTGACGGTGCCGGCCGCCTGGGCGCATGGCGGCTTCTCGCCATCCATGGCGGCCGTGATCCTGCTCACCGTGGCCGGCCTGCAGCTGATGCAGCGGCTCATGCGTCCCTGGCTTGCGGAGGGCGACTGAAGGCTAGCGGGGCCGGTCGTACACGTCCATGATGGACTGCAGTTCGGCCAGGACCTCGGCGCGCTCTTCGGCCGTCAGGGACTCGAGGTCCGGCACGGCCCTTCCCTCCCGCAGGTCGCGGATGATCGCCCGCACGCGCACGCAGCCCAGCTCGCAGATCCGCACCACGGCCTCGTCCACCCGCGCCTTTCCCACGGCGTCGCTCATCGCCGGGTGAGTGCGCGCGCGACGACCCACACGCTCACTTCCGCCGCGCCCGCCCGCTTGAGCGCCCGGGCAGCCTCGTTCAGGGTGGCGCCGCTGGTCATCACGTCGTCCACCACGGCCACGTGTCGTCCGGCCACCGTGGCGCGGCAGGCGAAGGCGTCGCGGACGTTGCGCCGCCGTTCCGAAGCCGACAGGCGGGCCTGGGGCGCCGTGTCCCGGATGCGCTCCAGGCTGGTGGTGTCCAGGGGAAGGCCCAGGCGGCGCGCGAGGGCCCGGGCGATCTCCGTGGCCTGGTTGAACCCCCGCGCCCGCGCCCGCGCGGGGAACAGGGGCATGGGCAGCAGCAGGTCGGGCCGCGGCGCGTGGGCCACGGCCCGGGCGAGGAAATCGGCCAGCACGGGCGCCAGGGCGAGCTGGCCGCCGTATTTGAGCGCCTGGATGAGTTCGTCGGCGGGGAAGGCGTAATGCAGGGCGGCGATGCACCGGTCGTAGCTCGGCGGTTCGCGCAGGCATTCGCCACAGACGCGGCCCTCGCCCGGGTTGCCGCACACCGGGCAGCCTCCGCCGTGAACAGGCAGATCCGCGCCGCAGGCGGCGCAGACGTGATCCCCGTCCGCCGGCGCGCCGCACAGGATGCATTCCGGCCGCTCAAGATTTGAGCGGCTGTTCACCAGAATCCGCGCCACGTTTGACAGCATGGTCGAAATCATTGATTATCCGAACCTTCCAAAAGCCCATTGTAAGCCGTAGCCCCACGCCCCGCCAGGTGAATGCCCACCGATGAAGATCAAGAGAGCCATTACCGCCGAACAATGCCAGCTCGCGGCACAGATCTTCAATCTCGCGACCATCG
>JBBINK010000016.1:14922-17785 GCA_037443925.1 Betaproteobacteria bacterium | reverse complement strand
CATGATCTGGGTGGGGGCGTCCATGTTCGTCTATGCCGCCAATGCCCATCACCCCGACGAGCGGGTGGCCCGCTACACGCGGCGTGCCGGCTTCCGTTTCTATGGCGTCGCGGGTGCCATGGTCATCTTCGGCCAGCCCATCGTGAGCTGGCTGGGCGGGTTTCATGGCGTGCTGGCCATCTGGGCCATTTTCGCCGTCGCGCTGATTCCCCCGGCCGTCGTGGACATCCTGCGGGCGCGCAAGGAGGTCTGGCGTGACATCATCGTGGAGGTGCCCATCCATGAATCGTGAGGCTCCGTCTTCCGCCGCCGCGGACCGCCGGGCGCTCGGCGTGGAGGAGATCGAAGCCCTGTTCGCGCTGCCCTTCGCCGACCTGATGCATCGCGCCCAGTCCGTGCACCGGGCGCATTTCGATCCCAACGTGGTGCAGTTGTCCACGCTGCTGTCGATCAAGACCGGCGGCTGTCCCGAGGATTGTGGCTATTGTCCCCAGTCGGTGCGTCACCACGCGGGCGTGGCCAACGAGGCGATGCTCGCGCTGGACGAGGTGATCGCCGCCGCGCGTGCGGCCAAGGCCAGCGGCGCCACCCGCTTCTGCATGGGGGCGGCCGGGCGCAGTCCCAAGGATCGGGATCTGGCGCCGGTGCTGGAGATGGTCAGGGCGGTCAAGGACCTGGGGCTGGAGACCTGCCTGACGGCGGGCATGCTGCGCGAGGGTCAGGCCGAGCGCCTGAGGGAAGCGGGCCTCGACTACTACAACCACAATCTGGACACGGCCCCCGAGTTCTACGGGCAGGTCATCACCACCCGCGACTACCAGGATCGCCTCGACACCCTGGAGCGGGTGCGCCGGGCAGGACTGCACGTGTGCTGCGGCGGCATCGTGGGCATGGGTGAATCCCGCCGGCAGCGGGCCGGCCTCATCGCGCAGCTGGCCCATCTGGACCCCCAGCCGGAGTCGGTGCCCATCAATCTGCTGGTGCAGGTGGAAGGCACGCCGCTTTACGGGACCGAGCCCCTCGACCACCTGGAATTCGTGCGCACCATCGCCGTGACCCGCATCGCGCTGCCGCGCAGCTTCGTGCGCCTTTCCGCAGGGCGGCAGCAGATGACGGAATCCACCCAGGCCCTGTGCTTCCTCGCGGGGGCCAACTCCATCTTCTACGGCGACAAACTGCTTACCACCGGCAATCCCGAGGTGGAGCGGGACCGCGCCTTGCTGGCCAAGCTGGGCATGCGCCCCATGGGCGAGGAAGGGCCGGGGCGGCCGGCGTCATGATGCCCGCGAGGGTGCGGAGGAGCGCTCGCGCCCCGGGTGGCCGCCGCGGCGAAGGCGTATCCAGGCCATGTCCTTTTCCGAACTCGCTCAGCACCTGAAGGCGCTGCAGGACCAGGGCCTGCTGCGTGAACGCCGCGTGCTGGAGAGCGCGCAGGGGGTCAGGGTGCGGGTCGATGGGCGGGACTATCTCGCCTTCTGCAGTAACGACTACCTGGGCCTGGCTTCCCATCCCGCGCTGATCGATGCCGCCTGTCGGGGCGCGGCCCGATACGGTGTCGGGGCCGGGGCTTCCCACCTGGTGGTGGGCCATTCCGAAGCCCACCACCGGCTGGAGACGGCGCTCGCCGAATTCCTGCAGCTGCCCCGCGCCCTGCTGTTTTCCACCGGCTACATGGCCAATCTGGGCGTGGTGTCGGCGCTCGTGGGGCGCAACGACGTGGTGCTCGCGGACAAGCTCAATCATGCCTCCCTCAACGATGCCGCCGTCTTGTCCCGGGCGCGCTTGCTGCGCTACGGGCACCTCGATCTCGGGCATCTGGAATCGCTGCTGCTCGCCGCGCGGGGCCGGCGCAAGCTGGTGGTGACCGATGCCGTGTTCAGCATGGACGGTGACCTGGCGCCGCTGCCCGAGCTCGTGGCTTTGTGCGAACGCCACGACGCCTGGCTGATGCTCGACGATGCCCACGGCTTCGGCGTGCTGGGCGAGCAGGGCAGGGGCATCCTGGAACACTTCGGCATCGCCTCGCCGCGCATCGTGTACATGGCGACCCTGGGCAAGGCGGCCGGCGTGTTCGGTGCCTTCGTGGCGGGCGCCGGGGCGTTGATCGAGACCTTGATCCAGCGCGCGCGCACCTACGTTTACACCACCGCCTTGCCGCCGCTGCTCGCCCAGGCCCTGCTGGCCAGCCTGCATCTGTTTCGCGAGGAGGGCTGGCGTCGTGCCCACCTGCGCGAGCTGATCGGCGAACTGAAGCGCCGGCTCAAGCTTGAGCGCTGGCGTCTGGCGCCCTCCGACACGCCCATCCAGCCCCTGATCGTGGGCGACAACGGCGAAGCCCTGGCGCTGGCCGGGGCGCTCGCCGCCCGGGGCATCCTGGTGCCGGCGATCCGGCCGCCCACGGTGCCCAAGGGGCAGGCGCGCCTGCGCATCTCCCTGTCGGCGGCCCATGACCGGGAAGACGTGCGCCGGCTGTGCGAGGCCTTGAGCGATGTCGAGAAAACGTTCTGAGGCGGGCGGGCGGCGAGACGCCCCACGACAGCCGCCTGTCGCGGTTTCGCGGGGGGCGCCGTGAGCGTGCACGTGGAGACCGTGGGCCAGGGGCCCGAGCTCGTCCTGCTGCACGGCTGGGGGCTCAACGGGAGCGTCTGGGAGGGGCTGGCCGAATCCCTGGCCGGCCGCTTCCGCGTGCACCGCATCGACCTGCCAGGACATGGGGCGAGCCCGCCCTGCGAGCCCTATACGCTTGCCACGCTGGCGGCGGCGGTGGCGGACGTGATGCCCGGGCGAGCCCATGTCTGCGGCTGGTCCCAGAAGCGAAGGCAGCCGGGGCCGAGATTCTGTGGGGGGATGAGACCGGCTTGCG
>JBBINK010000016.1:429-14861 GCA_037443925.1 Betaproteobacteria bacterium | reverse complement strand
GACTGGCCCCACGGCATGGACGAGGCCACGCTGGCGGATTTCGCCCGCAGCCTGGAACAGGACTACGGGGGCACGCTGCGGCGCTTCCTGTCCCTCCAGGCGCGCGGGGGCGAGGACGCCCGGACGGTGATCGCCACGCTGCGGGCGAAGCTGTCGGAGCGGGACGCACCGTCGCCGGCGAGCCTGCGGGCCGGCCTGGCCATCCTGCACGATGCCGACCTGCGGGCCGAAGTGCCGCGTGTGACGGCCGCGACCCTGGTGATCCACGGCACCCACGACACCCTGACGCCGCCGGGCGCGGGGCGCTGGCTGGCCGAGACCCTGCCCTGCGCGCGCTGGCTGCCGGTGGCGGGTGCCGCCCACGCCCCTTTCCTTTCCCACCGGCCGCGCGTGGCCGCCGAGCTGGAGCGCTTTCTCCATGGCTGAGGACGTGCCCGTGCAGGTGGACAAGCGGCTGGTGCGCCTCGCCTTCGAGCGCGCCGCGCGAACCTACGACCAGGCCGCGGTGCTGCAGCGGGAGGTGGCATCCCGCATGTTCCAGCGTCTGGACTACGTGAAGCTCGCGCCGCGCACGGTGCTGGATGCGGGCGCGGGCACCGGCTTCGGCACGCGCCTTTTGGCTCGCCGCTATCCGCGCTCCCGCGTCATTGCCCTGGATCTGGCCCAGGCCATGGTGGCGGCGGCCCGGGCCGCCTCACCCTGGTGGCAACGGCTGCTGCCCCGCTACGCCGCGCCCGTGCACTACCTGTGCGGCGACGTGGACCGCCTGCCCATCGCGGCGGACAGCGTGGACCTGTTGTGGTCCAACCTGACCCTGCAGTGGTGCAACGAACCGGCCCACACCTTCCGGCAGTTCTACCGGGTGCTCGCCCCCAACGGACTGCTCATGTTCAGCACCTTCGGCCCCGATACCCTCAAGGAGCTGCGGCAGGCCTTTTCCGGGATCGATGGCTACACCCACGTGAACCGCTTCGTGGACATGCACGATCTGGGCGACATGCTCACCGCCGCCGGCTTCGCGGCCCCGGTGATGGACATGGAGTTCATCACCCTCACCTACGCCGACGTGAAGAGTCTGCTGCGGGAGCTCAAGGCCATCGGCGCCCACAACGTCACCCTGGGGCGCAACCACGGGCTGACGGGCAAGGGCCGCTGGCAGGCCATGGTGGCCGCCTATGAGCGCCTGCGCCGGGAGGGCCGCCTGCCCGCCACCTTCGAGATCGTGTATGGCCATGCCTGGGTGGGGGAGGTCAAGCGCCGGGAGGACACGCGGCCGGTGATTCCCCTGCGGATCGCGGGCCGTTCCGGAGGGCCGCGATGACCGGGCTGTTCGTCACCGGCACCGACACCGGGGTGGGCAAGACCCTGGTGGCCGCGGCTTTGCTCCACGCCCTGGCCGCGCGAGGCCTGCGGGTGGTGGGCATGAAGCCCGTGGCCGCCGGCTGCGAGCAGAGGGACGGCGAAACCGTCAACGAAGACGTCCTGGCCCTCGCTGCCGCCTCCAACGTCCAGGCGCCCCGCGACTGGATCAATCCCTACCGGTTCGCCGAGCCCATCGCGCCCCACCTGGCCGCCGCCAGTGCCGGCGTGTCCATGGACCTCGACCATCTGGTGCGCTGCTACGACGCCCTGGCCGCCCACGCGGACCGGGTGGTGGTGGAGGGCGCCGGCGGCTTTCTCGTTCCCCTGGACGAGGGGCGTACCCTGGCCGATCTGGCCGTCCGGCTTGGACTGCCGGTGGTCCTAGTGGTGGGCATGCGTCTGGGCTGCCTGAACCACGCGCTGCTCACCCGCGAGGCCATCCGCGCCCGGGGGCTGACCCTGGCGGGCTGGGTGGCCAACAGCCTGGCCGTGCCCATGCCCCGTTTCGACGACAATCTCGCCTACCTGGAGCGCGCCCTGGCCGCTCCCCTGCTGGGCGTCATTCCCCCCCTGGGCCCTCGCCCCTGCCCCCGTTCGGCGGCGGCCTGCCTGCGGCTGCCCGAGGCCTTCTGACCTCATTAGCACTTCATAATTTCGTTACATAATGATGTTAACTATCGGACTTTAAAGGACTTTTTTGCGTCCTTCCCCTTGCGGCGAATTGTCGCGGCGTGCTACCGTAGCGGCCAAACAACAAGATCGTGCGATGCCCGCCCAACGAAACGAAGGCAGCACCCGAGGATGGAAGGCACACACCCAGCAGCCGGGGATGAGCGCACCGTTTTGGTGCGCCCCAACTGCTCCCTTTCCCCTGCCGGCCGGCAGCGGTTCCTCCTTTTCATCGCATTGGTGGCCTTGGGCATCGGCCTGGCGTTCGCCGGGCTGGGCGCGTGGCCGGTGCTGCCCTTTGCCGGCCTGGAGGTGGGGGTCCTGTTCCTGGCCTTCCGCTACCTGGAACGCCACGCGGCCGACTACGAGCAGATCCGCATCTGTGGTGACCACGTCCTGGTCGAGTGCCGCGAGGCGGATACCCTGCGCCGCTACGAATTCAACCGGCACTGGGTGCGGCTGGTGACGGCGCCGGACGGTCCGGGCGGGCTCCAGCTGAGACTGCGTTCCCACGGCAGGGAGGTGGAGCTGGGGCGCTGCCTCGGGCCGGCGGCCCGGGAGGCGCTGCTGCGGGAACTGCGGATCCATTTGCACTGAAACGTAACGACGACAACCATCAAGGGGGAAGGCAATGGCAAGCAAGTCGAGGGCTCTGGCGGCGGGTGCACTCGCCGCGCTGATGACCTGGGGAACGATGGCCGCCGCGTGGGCGGCGGAGTCGAAGTACAACCTGCCCACACCGCAAAGCCAGGTGGCGAGGGAGATCTACGACCTGCACATCCTCATCCTGTGGGTGTGCGTGGGCATCTTCATCGTGGTCTTCGGCACGATGTTCTACTCCATCTGGAAGCATCGCAAATCCGTGGGTCACCAGCCTGCCCATTTCCACGAGAACACCAAGCTGGAGGTGCTGTGGACCCTCATCCCCTTCGCCATCCTGGTGGGCATGGCCATTCCGTCCACCAAGACCATCCTCAACATGCGCGATGCCAGCAACCCGGACATGACGGTCAAGGTCACGGGTTACCAGTGGAAGTGGGAATACGAATATCCCGCCGAGGGCATCCGTTTCCTGTCCACCCTGGCCACCCCTCGGGAACAGATCACCAACCAGGCCGCCAAGGGCGAGCATTATCTGCTCGAGGTGGACAACCCCCTGGTCGTGCCGGTGGGCAAGAAGGTGCGTCTGCTGCTCACGGCCAATGACGTGATCCACTCCTGGTGGGTGCCCGCCTTCGGCATCAAGCAGGACGCGATTCCCGGCTACGTCAAGGATGCCTGGTTCAAGGCCGAGAACGTGGGCGTCTACCGTGGCGTGTGCGCCGAGCTGTGTGGCAAGGACCACGGTTTCATGCCCATCGTCGTCGAGGTGAAGAGCCAGGAGGACTACGACAAGTGGCTCATGGCCCAGAAGGCCGCCAAGGCCGCGGCCGTGGCCGACGCCAACAAGACCTACACCCTGGACGAGCTCAAGGCCGCCGGGGAGAAGGTCTATCAGACGCACTGCGCCGCCTGCCACCAGCCCGACGGCAAGGGCCTTCCCCCTGCCTTCCCGGCCCTGGCCGGCTCCAGGATCGCCACCGGCGACAAGGCCGCGCATATCGACATCGTCATGAACGGCAAGGCCAACACGGCGATGGCGGCGTTCGGCAAGCAGCTGTCCGACGTGGAGCTGGCGGCAGTCATCACCTACGAGCGCAATGCCTTCGGCAACGCCACGGGGGATGTGGTGCAGCCGGCCGAGATCAAGGCTTCGCGCAAATAATCCGAGGAGGTCGAGAACATGGAAGCGACACACGCACACGAGCATGGCCACGCCCACCCCACGGGTCTGATGCGCTGGCTGACCACCACCAACCACAAGGACATCGGCACCCTGTACCTGTGGTTCTCCTTCATCATGCTGCTCACGGGGGGGGTCATGGCGCTGCTGATCCGCGCGGAACTGTTCCAGCCGGGGCTGCAGATCCTGGAACCGGAGGTCTTCAACAGCCTCACCACGCTGCATGGCCTGATCATGGTGTTCGGCGCCATCATGCCGGCCTTCGTGGGGTTCGCCAACTGGCAGGTTCCCATGATGATCGGCGCGCCCGACATGGCCTTCCCCCGCATGAACAACTGGTCGTTCTGGCTGCTGCCGGTGGCGGCCATCCTGCTCATCGCGCAGTTCTTCGTGCCGGGGGGCGCGGTGGCCGGTGGCTGGACCATGTATGCGCCCCTGTTCCTGCAGGGAGGCATCGCCAATGACATGACCATCTTCGCGGTGCACATCCTGGGCATCTCCTCGATCATGGGCGCCATCAACATCATCACCACCATCCTCAACATGCGCGCCCCGGGCATGACCCTGATGAAGATGCCCCTGTTCGTGTGGACCTGGCTGATCACCGCCTATCTGCTGATCGCGGTGATGCCGGTGCTGGCGGGCGCCGTGACGATGCTGCTCACCGACCGCCACTTCGGCACCCACTTCTTCAACGCCGCCGGGGGTGGCGACCCGGTGATGTTCCAGCACATCTTCTGGTTCTTCGGCCATCCCGAGGTGTACATCATGATCCTGCCGGCCTTCGGCATCATCTCCCAGGTGATCCCGGCCTTCGCGCGCAAGCCGCTGTTCGGTTATGCCTCCATGGTGTATGCCACCGCCTCCATCGCGATCCTGTCCTTCATCGTGTGGGCGCATCACATGTTCACCGTGGGCATGCCCACCTCGGCCCAGCTCTTCTTCATGTATGCCACCATGCTGATTGCGGTGCCGACCGGCGTGAAGGTGTTCAACTGGGTGGCCACCATGTGGCGGGGCTCCATGACCTTCGAAACGCCCATGCTGTTCGCGGTGGGTTTCGTCGCGCTGTTCACCATCGGCGGCTTCACCGGCCTGGTGTGCGCCATTACGCCGGTGGACATCCAGATCCAGGACACCTACTACGTGGTGGCCCACTTCCACTACGTGCTGGTGTCGGGCGCCCTGTTCGCCATCTTTGCCGGCGTGTACTTCTGGCTGCCCAAATGGACCGGCCGCATGTACGACGAGAAGCTCGGCAAGCTGCACTTCTGGCTGTCGGCGATCTTCTTCAACATCCTGTTCTTCCCCATGCATTTCCTGGGGCTGGCCGGCATGCAGCGTCGGGTGCCGGACTATCCCCTGCAGTTCGCGGATTGGAACATGGTGTCGTCCATCGGCGCCTTCGGCTTCGGCCTGTCCCAGCTGATCTTCCTGGCCGTGGTGCTGAAGACCATCCGCGCGGGTGCCAAAGCGGCCGACCGGCCCTGGGAAGGGGCGGACTCGCTGGAGTGGACCCATCTGCCCTCTCCGGCGCCTTACCACTCCTTCGAAACGCCGCCGGTCCTGAAGTAAGCCTGCGAGGCGGCACGGTCCCGGCCGCGCCGCCTCCACCGAGTCGATAGGAAAACGATGCAGCCGGAAGCCAAAGGCAAGTACGTCACGGCGGCGGTGCTGTTCGCGATCGCCGCGCTGATCTTCTTCTGGACGTTCCAGATCCATGGATGAGCCAGGCATGAGCGACAGCCGGACACAGAACCGTCTGGTGCTGACGAAGCTGCTGCTGGTGACGGTGGCGATGTTCGGGTTCGGCTTCGCCCTGGTGCCGTTCTACAAGAAGATCTGCGACGTGACGGGGCTCAGCCGGGAGCGCATCCCTGTGAGCAACACCCAGATGGATCCGGCGCGGACGGTGACCATCGAGTTCGATTCCAACGTCGGCACGGGGCTGCCCTGGCGCTTCGAGCCCCTCACGCTCAAGGTCGAGGCGCATCCGGGCGAGCTCAAGCAGGTGATCTACCGCGTGGTCAACACCAGCGACCGCACCATCGTGGGCCAGGCCGTTCCGGCCTACGCGCCGGCGCGCGCGGCAGGCTACTTCCGCAAGATCGAATGCTTCTGCTTCAGCGAGCAGACGCTGGCGCCGGGGGAGGAAAGGCTCATGCCCGTGCAGTTCGTGGTGCAGAACGACCTGCCGCCGGACGTGAACACGATCACGCTGTCGTATACCTTCTACGAGCACACGCCGAAGGCGGCCGCCCGGGCGCTGGCGAAGGGAGGCGCATGAGCGAACCCCGCCGGGCCGGGTTCCTGGAGGCGGCCAAGGCCGTTTTCTGGAGCTTCCTCGGTGTGCGCCGGCGGCACGACTACGAATCGGATGCGGTCAGGCTCACGCCCGGGCAGGTGATCGTCATGGGCCTGATCGGAGCGGCCTTGTTCATCGCGCTGCTTTTGGGCGTGGTTTATCTGGTCACCCATTTGGGCGGGTGACGGCGTGGCGGAGATTTCAAAAAAGCAGTTCATCGAGGAGGAGGAAACATGAGTGAGCATCAAGGGGGAGGGTACTATCTGCCGCAGCCTTCGGGCTGGCCCATCGTGGGTTCCGTGGCGCTGCTGCTGTTCGCTTCCGGCATGGTCCTGTGGGCGAACCGGCTGCCCGGCAGCTGGCTGGTGCTGGCGGGCCTGGCCGTGCTGTTTTACATGATGTTCGGCTGGTTCGGGCGGGTGATCGACGAATCCGAAAGCGGCAAATACAACGAACAAGTGGACCGCTCGTTCCGCTGGGGCATGACGTGGTTCATCTTCTCGGAGGTCATGTTCTTCGCGGCCTTCTTCGGCGCGCTGTTCTACCTGCGGGTGCTGGCCGTGCCCTGGCTGGGCTCGGGCGAGACCGGCAGCCTGCTCTGGCAGGGCTTTACGCCCAGCTGGCCCACCGCGGGCCCCCTCGGGCCGACGCTGGCCGGCGTGGACCAGGAAGTGCCGCCAGGCTCCAATCAGTTTTCCAGCATGGGCGCCTGGGGCATTCCCGCCCTCAACACCCTGATCCCGCTCACCTCGGGACTGACGGTGACCATTGCCCACTGGGGGCTGAAGAAGGGCAACCGCAGCCAGCTCATCGTCTGGCTGTTCCTCACCATCTGTCTGGGCGCCCTCTTCCTCGGGCTGCAGGCCTACGAGTACGTCCACGCCTACACCAAGATGGGGCTCACGCTGGGGGCGGGCGCCTATGGTGCCACCTTCTTCATGCTCACGGGCTTCCACGGTCTGCACGTGACCATCGGCACCATCATGCTGCTCGTGGTCTGGCTGCGGGCGCTGAAGGGCCATTTCACGCCGGAACGCCATTTCGCCTTCGAGGCCGTCTCCTGGTACTGGCACTTCGTGGACGTGGTGTGGCTGGGCCTGTTCGTCTTCGTTTACGCGCTCTGAGGCGATGGCGCGCAGGGCGCGATCCCAGCGGTTGACGCCGGAGGTTGACAACGAGAACGAAAAAAGCAGAAAGGGGACTCTGGCGCCGCGGACCTGCGGCGCCATTTTTGTTTCTGCAAGGACGTTCAGGGCCTGGGAGGCAGCACGCCGAAGTAGAAGCCGGCCATCAGCAGCACGAACAGGGTGATGGACACGCCGATGCGGACGGTCAACGCCCGCACCGTGCGTTCCGTGCTACCTTTGTCCTTCAGCAGGAACACCAGGGCGGAAAACAGACTGCCCACGATGACCAGCAAGAACGTCACGACGAGGATGCGGTAGAGGATCACGGACATGGCATTTCCACTGGGTTGCGTTGGGACGAGCCGGCGCGCCTGCTCCGCCTGCTATACCTTCGGTGCATACGCTCCTGCTGGATGTCGGCCAAGTGTAATCGAAGCGCGTCCGTGCCGCCATGACGGATAGGCGCCGGTCCCCGCTGTGGCCCACGGTGGCCGCTGCCCTGCTGTTCGCGGTGGCCATCGCGGCGGGCAACTGGCAGCTCGATCGTGCCCAGACCAAGCGCCAGCTCCAGGCCAGGATCGATGCCCTGGCCAAGGCGCCGCCACGGGTGATCACGGGACGGGAATCCACCGCCGCGGATCTCGAAGGCCGGCGGGTCGTGGTCACGGGCCGGTTCGATCCGGCCCACGAGATCTTCCTCGACAACCGCAGCTGGGAGGGCAGGCCGGCCTATCAGGTGCTCACGCCCCTGCGTATCGACGGCAGCGATGCCGCCGTGCTGGTGAATCGGGGCTTGGTGCTGCGGGACTGGAAAGCCCATGGGCCACCCGCCGTGCCCGTGCCACCGGCGCCGATCCGCATCGAGGGCATGGCCGGTCCGCCCCCGGGCAAGTATCTGGAGCTGTCCACCCAGGTGATCCAGGGCAAGGTCTGGCAGAACCTGGATCTGCCCCGCTATGCCCGCACCGTGCCTTATCCCCTGTTGCCCATCGTGGTGACCCAACTCAACGAGACCGGCGATGGCTTGCACCGCCGCTGGCTGCGGCCGGATACGGGCGTGGAAAAGCACATCGGCTATGCCGTCCAGTGGTTCGGTATGGCCGCGGCCATCGTGGTCATTTACGTGGTGATGTATGCAAGACGGAAAAAGCCGGCCCGGCCGGACTAGGTTTCTGCTGGTGTTCGGGGCCTTCCTGGCACCGGTGATCGCCTCCTATCTCTTCTACTACGTGTGGCCGCCGCGGGGGGCCGCCCTCAACTATGGCGAGCTGATCCAGCCGGTCTCGCTGCCTAGAGATCTGGCGCTCGCCGAGGCGACGGGCGCACCGGTGCCCCTCGCGGCCCTGCGGGGCAAATGGCTGCTGGTGTATGCCGCGCCCGCTCCCTGCGACGAAACCTGCGGGCGGCAGCTGGAGCTGTTGCGCAAGGCGCGTCTGCTCCAGGGACGGGACCAGGACCGCGTGCAGGTGCTCTGGCTGGTGAGCGGCGGCACGCGGCCTGGACCGGTGGTGACGCCCCCGGCCGCCGTGCGGGTGCTCTACGACCCCCAGCGCGTCTTGACCGGGCGCCTGCCGGTGCGCGAGGAACTCGCCCGTCATCTCTACATCATCGATCCCCTGGGCAACGTGATCATGCGTTATGACGCGGATGCCGACCTCAAGCGCATGGGCAAGGACATCGCCCGCCTGTTGCGCGCCTCCCAGATCGGCTGATGGTGGTGAGCCCGCAAAGCCTGTTCCTGCTCGCCCTGTTCGGCCTGCTGGTGGCGGCTCCGGTGCTCGCCTACGCGGCCCGCGCCGGCCGCGACCGCTACCCGAGGCTGGCCTGGCTGACGGCCTTCCTGGCGCTGGATCTGATCATGTTCGGTGCCTTCACCCGGCTCACCGATTCCGGTCTGGGCTGCCCCGACTGGCCTGGATGCTATGGCCATTCCAACCCCCTGTCGGCGGGGGAACACATCCAGGCCGCGGAAACCGCCATGCCCACGGGGCCGGTGACCCGGGTCAAGGCCTGGATCGAGATGATCCACCGCTACTTCGCCATGGGTGTGGGTGTGCTCATCATCGTGCTGATGGTCCAGGCCTGGCGACGCTGGCGGAACGAGCCGGGCCACTCGCCGCTGCTGCCCACCGTGATCTTCCTTGCCGTGTGCATCCAGGGCGCGTTCGGCGCCCTGACCGTCACCATGAGGCTGCAGCCCCTGATCGTCACCCTGCACCTGCTGGGCGGCATGACCGTGCTGGCGCTCCTGACCTGGCTCGCGTTGCGGGTAAGCCCGCGGCAGCAGGTGGGCGAGGCGGCCGCCGGCCTGCGCACCCACGCCGCGCTGGCGTTGCTGGTGCTGGCGGTGCAGATCGCCCTCGGCGGCTGGGTGAGCACCAACTACGCGGTGATGGCCTGCCCCGATTTTCCCCTCTGTCATGGCCGATGGATCCCGGAAGCCCTGGACCTGGAAAACGGCTTCACGCTCTGGCGGCCCCTGGGCCAGACCGGGGAAGGAGAGTGGATCCCCTTTGCCGCCCTGGTGGCCATCCACTGGGTCCACCGCAGCTTCGCCTACCTGGTGTTCCTGGTGCTGGGGTGGCTGGTCTGGCGAGCCTGGCGGCGGCCCGGGCTGACGGCCTGGAGCCGGGGCACCGCGCTGCTCCTGTTGCTGCAGTTTGCGACCGGCCTGTCCAACGTCCTGCTGGCCTGGCCACTGCCCCTGGCGGTGCTGCACAACGGCGGGGCCGCCCTGCTGGTGATGAGCCTGGTGGTGTTAAACTTCCGCATCAGAACCGGAGTCGCACAGCGACCCCCTGCGCCGCGCCTGGCGGCCGGCCGCAGGCGATGATAACGACGAGGAGACAAGCATGCAGACCCTGACCGCCAACCAGGTGGCCTGCCGCTGCCAGGAGTTCTTTGCCCTGTGCAAGCCGCGGGTGGTGGCCCTGATCGTGTTCACCGCCGTGATCGGCATGTTCCTCGCCGTGCCCGGCGCGGTGCCCCTGCGCGTCCTGGTGGCCGGAACGGTCGGGATCGCCCTGGTGGCGGGAGCGGCGGCCGCCTTCAACTGCCTCATCGAGCAAAAGATCGATGCCATCATGGCCCGCACCCGCGCACGGCCTCTGCCCCGGGGCGTGGTGACGCCGGTCCAGACGCTGGTCTTCGCCGGGATCGTGGGCGGCTTGGGGCTGTTCATCCTCAATGCCTATGTGAATGCCCTCACCATGTGGCTCACCCTGGCCACCTTCGTGGGATACGCGGTGATCTACACGGTGGTGCTCAAACCCCTCACGCCCCAGAACATCGTCATCGGTGGCGCTTCCGGCGCCATGCCTCCAGTGCTCGGCTGGGCCGCGGCCACCGGCGAGGTGAGCGCCGACGCGCTTTTGCTGTTCCTCATCATCTTCGCCTGGACGCCGCCCCATTTCTGGGCGCTGGCCCTGTACCGGCGCGACGAATACGCCAAGGCGGGCATGCCCATGCTGCCGGTCACCCATGGCGAGGCCTTCACCCGCCTGCACGTGTTCCTCTACACCCTGATCCTCACCGCCTGCACCCTGCTGCCGGTGGCCAGTGGCATGAGCGGACTGATCTACCTTACCGGCGTGCTGATCCTGGACGGTGTTTTCCTCGCCTACGGCTGGCGGCTTTACCGCGGCTACAGCGATGCCCTGGCGAAAAGGACGTTCGCCTACTCCATTCTGTATCTGAGCCTGCTGTTCGCCCTGCTCCTGGTGGACCACTACTTCCCCGTCCATCTGGGCGTGCTCGCGCGGCCGGCGTGACTGGCCGGGCGGGCTGCACGGCGCACACAAATTAGGATAAACTTCTCCTCAAGACGTTTATCCCACGACCATGATCCTTTCCCGTACCAGTCAGTATGCGATCCAGGCGCTGATCTTCATCGCCACGCAGCCCAAGGGGCAGCCGGTGCTCAACCGCGAGATCGCCGGCTACCTCAACGTGCCGCCGGCGTATCTGGCCAAAATCATGCAGAGCCTGTGCAAGGGCAACCTACTGTATTCCTTCCGGGGCAGGCTGGGTGGCTTCTGCCTGCGCGAAGGGGCGGAGAAGACCGATCTGCTCCAGGTGCTCGCCATCACCGAAGGGCCGGGTTTCGCCCAGGATTGCGTGTTGGGGCTCAAGGTCTGCTCCGATGCCACGGCCTGTCCGATGCACGCGAAATGGAAGCCCATCAAGCAGAAGGTGCTGGCCCTGCTCCAGGAGCAGACGCTGGAAAAACTGGCCCGTGCGGTGCAGACGGGCCGTTACCGCCTGACCGATCTGCCCGGCGGCGTCCTGTCGGCGCACCGCCTGCAACAGGCCTGAAGCCTTCCGCCGGGACGCGGGCGGCTATAATCCCGGCGTCATGACCGCCCCCCATCCTCCCGAGCCGAGCGCCGAGCCCGCTGCAGAAGTGCGCGTCGAGGGCGAGCGCTGGTTCTGCCGCGGCCCGTGGACGCTGCAGGGCATCGCCGGCCTGCGGGAGCGGCTGGCCCCCGCCTGCCTGACCTCGTCGCCACGCCGGGTGTTCGAATGCTCCGGCATCACCGGATTCGACACCGCGGGCGCATGGCTTCTCAACGATCTCCTGAGCCGCACCGAGGCGTCGGGCGGGCAGGCCGTTCTGGAAAACCTGCGTCCCGAGTTCCAGATCCTGCTGGGGTTGGTGCGGACCCGTGGCAGCGGGGCTCCGGCGGCTGCGCCACCACCTTCGCCGGGTCCCCTCGCGCGCCTGGGCTGCAAGGCCTGGCGTCACCTGTCCGAGGCGCGGGGCATGCTCGCCTTTCTCGGGGAGAGCACCTGGACGCTGCTCAGGGGGCTCGCCCACCCGCGGCGATGGCGGGGACGGATGGTGTTGCATCACATCCAGCATGGGGGTGTGGACGCCTTGCCCCTGGTGGGGCTGCTCGCCTTTCTGGTGGGGGTGGTCATCGCCTACCAGGCCGCAAGCCAGCTCGCCCGCTACGGTGCCAACATCTTCGTGGTGGATCTCGTTGCCCATGCCATCCTGCGGGAGCTGGGGCCCATGCTGGTGGCCGTGATCGTCGCGGGCCGCTCGGGATCCGCCTTCGCCGCCCAGATCGGCACCATGAAGGTCTCGGAGGAAATCGACGCGCTGCGCACCCTGGGCATCTCGCCCATGGAAATGCTCGTGCTGCCGCGCATGGTGGCGCTGGCGGTGGTGATGCCGCTGCTCACCCTCTATGCCAATGCCCTGGGCGTGCTGGGGGGATTCGCCGTCGCCCAGCTCCAGCTGGGCGTCGATGCCTACAGCTTTCTGGATCGATTCGACGACACCATCCGTGTCTCCACCTTCCTGTTCGGCATCGCCAAGGCGCCCGTGTTCGCCCTGATCATCGCCCTCGTGGGCTGCTACCAGGGTTTCCGTGCCGCGGGCAGCGCCGACAGCGTCGGACGTCACACGACCCGGTCCGTGGTGCAGTCGATCTTCCTCATCATCGTCGTCGATGCCATCTTCTCGGTGTTGGCGGCCATCACCCGGCTGGGGTTCCGCTGATGTCGTCGCCTGCGCCGCCGGCCGTGGAGGTACGGGGTCTGGTGACCCGTTTCGGCGACACGGTGATTCATGACGGCATCGACCTCGAGATCCGTCGTGGCGAGGTGTTCGCGATCGCCGGAGCGAGCGGTTGCGGCAAGTCCACCCTGCTCAAGGAAATGGTCATGCTGGTGCGGCCGACCGCAGGCAGCCTGCGGGTATTGGGGCAGGATCTGGCCGCCGTGGACGAAGCGCAGGCCCGCCGTCTGCGCCAGCGCTGGGGCGTGATGTTCCAGGGCGGCGCCCTGTTCTCCGGACTCACCGTGCTGGAGAACGTGGAGCTGCCCCTGAAGGAACACACCCGCCTGACTCCGCAGGAAATCCGCGAACTCGCCCACATCAAGATCGCCCTGGCGGATCTGCCGCCGGATGTCGCCCACAAGTTTCCCCGCCACTTGTCAGGAGGGTTGCTCAAGCGGGCCGCGCTGGCGCGGGCCATCGCACTCGACCCCGAGCTGCTGTTCCTGGACGAACCCTCG
Organism: Betaproteobacteria bacterium; assembly: GCA_037443925.1. Lineage (GTDB taxonomy): Bacteria > Pseudomonadota > Gammaproteobacteria > Burkholderiales > Thiobacteraceae > Thiobacter. The sequence goes on along the minus strand of JBBINK010000016.1, from coordinate 1,591 downwards.
GCCGGCCTCGATCCCCTGGCCGCGAGCGCCCTGGATGAATTGATCCTCGGCTTGAAGGAATCCCTCGAACTCACCATCATTGTGGTCACCCACGACCTGGACCTGCTCTGGCGCGTCACCGACCGCGTGGCGATTCTCGGAGAGGGGCGCGTGGTGGGGCTGGGCACCATGGACGAGCTGGCCCGCTCGAACCAGGTGCAGGTGAGACAGTACTTCCACGGGCCGCGCGGGCGGGCCGCCTGGGGCGCGGCCAGCCGGGAAGGGACCGGATGGAATCCCGATTCAGCTACACCGTAGTGGGCGTCTTCGTGCTCCTGTTCGGGGCGGCCCTGGTCGGGGTCGTGTTCTGGCTGTACGCGGGTGGCCCCGCCGAGGCCAGGCAGCGCATCTACCATGCCTATTTCGACGAGTCCGTCGCGGGACTCACCGTCAATGCGCCGGTGACCTACAAGGGAGTGACCGTGGGACGGGTGCTGGACATCGGCCTGGCCCCCGATGGGTCTGGCCGGGTGCGCGTGGTGCTGTCCCTGGAGGAGACGGCGCCGGTCCGCACCGACACGGTGGCGACCCTGCGCATGCAGGGCCTGACCGGCCTGGTGCAGGTGGAATTGTCCGGCGGCTCTCCCGGCGCACCCCGCCTCGAAGCCCGGCCGCCCGAGACGGTGCCCGTGATCCCCACCCAGCCTTCCCTCATCACGCGCTTCGACACGGCGCTCACCGCGGTTCTGGCCGATGTCGACCGCGCCGCGGGCAACGTCGCCGCCATCACCGACGCGGACAGCCGTCGCGCCCTGCGGCGCACCCTGGACAGCGTGGAACGGAGCGCCCGGCTGATCGCCGACCAGATGCCGGCCGTCGAGGCGACACTGCGCCAGGCCGCCGGCGCCAGCGCGGAAGTGGCGGGACTGGTGCGGCGGCTCGAGCAGACGGCGGCAAGTGTCGAGCGCATGGCCGGCCAGGCCACGCGGCTTGCCAGCGCCGGCCGGGCCGCGGTGGAGGAGGCGCACGCGGGGGTCGCCCAGCTGAAGGGCCAGACCCTGCCGGAGGTGAACGCGCTGCTCGGTGAAATGCGGGCGCTGGCTGCCGATCTCCGGCGCATGAGCGCCGAGCTGGAACGCCAGCCCGGCAGCCTGGTGTGGGGGCGACCGGCCCCGGCGCCGGG
>JBBINK010000016.1:0-272 GCA_037443925.1 Betaproteobacteria bacterium | reverse complement strand
GGCGCCGGCGGCCGGTCCCGTCCTGCTGGTCATGCCGCCGCGGGGCCAGCCGGGCTATGACACGGCCGCCATGGCCTATACCCGTGGCGGGAGCGATCTGGCCCATTTCGCCCACCATCGCTGGGTGGACGCGCCTGCCCGCATGCTCGCGCCCCTGTTGATCCGCGCCCTGGAGGCCAGCGGTGCCTTCTCGGCGGTGGTGGCCGGTCCGGCGCCGGTCCGGGCCCGCTGGCGGCTGGACAGCGAGGTCGAGCGTCTGCGCCAGGATTTCT
>JBBINK010000015.1:27469-29992 GCA_037443925.1 Betaproteobacteria bacterium | reverse complement strand
CCGTGACGGCCGCCGTCTCCATGGCGATCGGTGTGTCCTATGGGGTGGGCCTGGCCAGCAGCCTGGTCGCCCTCGCCCTGCTCTGGTTCGCGGTGCCCCGCACGGCCCATAGCGCCGCCGGCATCGGTGTGGTGTTCGCCATCGCCGGCCTGCTGGGCTTCGGTCTGGGCCCGATCCTGAACCACTACCTGGGCCTGGCCCATGGCGGCCAGATCGTGATGTCGGCGCTGGGCATCACCGGGGTGACCTTCGTGGGGCTGTCGGCCTACGCGTTGACCTCGCGCAGGGACTTCAGCTTCATGCGCAGTTTCCTGGTGGCCGGCGTGCTGGTGGCATTCATCGCCAGCATCGTGTCCCTGGTCGCGGCCCTGGTGGGCTATCCGATGCCGGCTCTGGCCCTCACGGTCTCGGCGATGTTCGCCGTGCTCATGTGCGGCATGATCCTGTACCAGACCGGCGAGATCGTGAATGGGGGCGAAACCAACTACGTGCTCGCCACCATCGGCCTGTACGTCTCGCTGTACAACCTGTTCACCAGCCTGCTGCATCTGTTGGGCGCCTTCATGGGCGAGCGGGATTGAAGCCTTCACCAGTGGGGCACGACGGGGCGGCATGATCCGCCCCGTTTTCGTTTCAGCGCTCGAAAAGGGTGATGGATTCGACGTGGCCGGTGTGGGGAAACATGTTCACCACGCCGGCGGCGCACAGGCGGTAGCCTTTCTCGTGCACCAGAACCGCGGCGTCCCGGGCCAGGGTGGCGGGGCTGCAGGACACATAGACGATGCGTGCGGGCGCCTGGTCACCCAGGGCCTTGACCACCTGGATGGCACCGTCGCGCGGAGGGTCGATCAGCATTTTGTCGAAGCGGCCGTAGGTGGCAAGGCTGTCCTGCGTGGTCTGGAACAGATCCGCGGCGTGGAAGTCCACCAGCCCGGACAGACCATTGTGAGCCGCGTTGGCGCTTGCCCGCGCCACCAGCGCGGCGCTGCCTTCCACCCCCACCACCTCGGCGCCACGGCGCGCGATGGGCAGGCTGAAATTGCCCAGGCCACAGAAGAGATCCGCGATGCGTTCCCCAGGCCGGGGGTCGAGCAGGGCCATGGCCTGCCGCACCAGCACGCGGTTGATCGCTGGGTTGACCTGGGTGAATTCGGTGGGCGCGAAGGGGAGTTCGAGCCCGAATTCCGGCAGGGTGTAGCTCAGGGCCGGCGCCTCGAGAGGATAGAAAGGGAAGGCCGTCTCCGGCCCCTTGGGCTGCAGCCACCACTGGATGCCATGGAGGTCGGCGAAGTCCCTCAGCCGAACCTCGTCCTGCGCGCTCAGGGGCTCCAGGATGCGCAGCACCAGCACGTCCACCCTTTCGCCGATGGCGATTTCCACCTGGGGCAGGCGGTCGCGGATGGAAAGCTCGCCGATGAGAGCCCGCAAGGGGTCGATCAGGGCCGAAATGCGCACAGGCAGGATCGCACAGCCGTGCATGTCGGCGATGAAGCTGCTCTTGCGTTCGTGGAAGCCCACCAGCACGCCGCCCTTCTTGGGCACCAGGCGTACCGACATGCGCGCGCGGTGACGGTAAGCCCAGCTCGGTCCGTGCACCGGTGGCAGGATCCGCCCGGCCTTCACCTTGCCGATGCGCGCGAGGTTGTCCTCGAGGATGCGCTGCTTGGCCGCCACCTGGGCCGCCGGTTCCATGTGCTGCAGCAGACAGCCCCCGCACACGCCGAAATGGGGGCAGCGCGGTGCCACCCGCATGAAGCTGGGCTCGAGGACGTGTGTGGCTTCCGCGATCTCGTAGGTCGGCTTGCGGCGGATGCTGCGGCATTCCACCCACTCGCCCGGCAGGGCCCCTTCCACGAACACGACCTTGCCCTCCAGATGGGCCACGCCGCGGCCTTCGTGATCGAGGGATTCGATGAATACCTTCATGTTTCGACCATCTTCTCATGACGCGCGCCGCCAGGGGTCGGCGCCCATGCCGCCCTTGCGCGTCAGCCCCAGGCAGCCAGATATTCCCGCCAGTGGGCATCGGGCTGGCGGGCGAGGTGCGCTCGCACCGCCGCCACTTCCTTCTCGTAGCCCTCGCGGTCGAGCACCCCGCGCAGCAGCTGGAAGCGCAGATAGACCAGGAACGTGTTGACCACGTCGGTCTCGCAATAGGCGCGGATGCTCGCCAGCTCGCCGCGCCGGTAGGCCGCCCAGACCTGGGAGCCGTCCATGCCCAGCTTGCCGGGGAAGCCGATGAGCTTCGCCAGTTCGTCCAGGGGGGCGTTGGCCCGGGGCTGGTAGAGCGCGAGCAGGTCCATGAGATCCAGGTGGCGGGTGTGGTAGCGGCTGATGTAATTGTTCCACTTGAAGTCGCGGTCGTCCTCGCCCATGTCCCAGTAGCGCGGCGCGGAAAGGCCATGGATCAGGGCGCGGTAATGGAGCACCGGCAGGTCGAAGCCGCCGCCGTTCCAGGAGACGAGCTGGGGCGTGAATTTTTCGATGCCGTCGAAGAAACGCTGGATCAGGTCGGCCTCGGAG
>JBBINK010000015.1:22245-27447 GCA_037443925.1 Betaproteobacteria bacterium | reverse complement strand
AGTCCAACGTGCCCAGGGACCAGACCCGCAGGCCCTCGTCGTTGCGCAGGACGCAGGAAATGGCGATCACCCGCTGGAGGTGATGGGGGAGGAACTCGCTGCCGGTGGCCTGGCGCCGGCGCTGGAAGGCGATCTCGGCGATCTCTTCGGGGCTGGCCTCGGGATCGAGCCCCCACAGGCGGCGCAGACCTTCGGTGTCGGGGACGGTCTCGATGTCGAATACCAGGACGGGAACCATGGGAAACTCCTCGGTGAACGGGAATGCCGCCCGGGGCGGCGGCTTGACTTGCCCGGGCAAGGGGGCACAATGGGCGCTGAACGTCAGCGGCGGATCAGGAAGCCCCCATCGGCTCGCGCGCAGCACCGGCGCCCCGGCTGGGCTGGGCTCCCGGCCGCGACCATCAGCGGGAGATCGCCATGCACAGTGCCCTGGAACTGCGTTTCCCCCACATCGTCAACCGCCTGGTGGAGACCTGGCCGCGCGAGGAAGAGGCCGCGCGCTATCTCGACGAACTGCTGTTCACCAACCGCCAGCGTCCGGAGCGGCACGGCTTCGAGGAATCGGTGTGGACCGAACTGACTTTCCTCAACGACCTGCTGCGCGACCGCCTGGTGCCCACGGCCAACCCGAGCGGCACCGACATCTGGGCCATCGCCTGGGATGCCGCGCGCAAGGAAGCCAGCGCTACTTCCTGACCCACTCGCCCGCGGCATTCTGCACATACCAGCCAGCCGGCGCCTTGGCGATCCAGCGGCTGGCGAAGGTGGCACGGATATCCGCCTCCCACTCCGGGTGGCCGTTGGCGCGGGCGATCTCCCGGTACAGCGCCGCGCGGTCCCGGTTCTCCTCGGCAACCCACGCCGTGAGGTTTGCGCGCTGCGCCAGGGGCACCAGCGAGACATCGCGCACCGCGATCATGCCGTCGCGGGTAAGACCGATGGCGCCACTGTCGTAATAGGGCTTGAGCTGGGCGTGACGCGCCGCCTGGGCATTCCTGATCGCCGTGATGGCCGGGCTGTCGATGTCCAGGTTCGCGCCCTGGGCCCATGCCCCTCCCGCGACCAGCATCAGGGCCAGCCACCATGCCAGGTGTCGCACCCAGGTTTTCATTGCGCCTTCTCCTTATCCGGCGGCACCGGCTTGAGCTGCCAGACCTCGTCGATGATCTTGTCCGCCGCCTTCTCCGCCGCCGCCGCAGGGAAGTAGATGTTGATGGTGACACAGGAAGCGAGCAGGCAGGCCGTCAAGGCCAGGGACCAACGCATGGGGTTCCTCATCGGATCACGGCGGCATCGCGCTGTCGGATGCGCGACAGCCGCTCGAGCAATTCATTCCAATCGACCCGGCGATTGTAGCCGATGACCGTGAGGGCGGGAATCCCGCCACCTTCCACGATCACGAAGCCGTCGCCCGGGTTGGCCAGTCCGCTCAAGCTGAGGACGTTGCCGTCCAAATGCCCGGCCAGTCCGATGCGCCGGTAGCGAAAGTCCTCGAAGAAGCGCAGGAAGCTCTTCTGCAGGGCGGCCATGGCGCTGCCGCCGCCGAGCGCGGCGATGTTGTCCACCGCCCGCTGGGAAATGCGCCGGGGATAATCACCGGGACTGCTGGCCACGGAGGCGCTGAAACGCACCGGCCGCAGGCCGGCGAGCACCAGTCCCGCCACCGTGACGTCGAGCCGGCCTTCCATGCGCCCGAAGGAAAAGGCGCGGGTGATGAGGTCCAGATCGAGGTTGCGCATGTCCACCTCGGCCTCGGCGTGGCTCACGGGACCGGCGAGCCCTTCCACGCGCAGCTGCTTCACCACCGCGGTGCCGTCGAATACGCGAAACAGCAGGGCGCCATCCGTGCTGAGCACGCCCTGCCGCCAATCCAGACGCGGCACCACGGCGGACAGGCTGCCATGCAAGGTCGGCCAGCCCATGACCGCCGACAGCGCTTCCATGGACAGGGGGCGCAGCACGGCGGCGGCCTCGGCGCGCCAGGATCCGGGTGTGTGCCGGTCGCGCTCCACACGCACGCCTTCGAGCCGGAGCTCCCCATCCAGCACGGGCACGGCCAGCCGATCCACTTCCCAGCCTTCGGCAATCGCCCGGAGGTTTGCGGAAAAACCTCCGAGGGCCAGTCCCCACAGCTTGCCGCCCGTGGCCTCGAACCCGCCTTGGGCTTGCCCCGCCCGCCGCCAGGGCAGCCGCGCACGCACCCCGTCCAGGACGAACAGGCCGCGGCCATGGCCCACGCGCCCGGCCTCCCACTCCACGTCGACACGATGCAGACTGCCGCCGGCGATTTCGGCCTCGCCGCCAAGCCGGCCCGCCAGGACGAGCTCGCCGGCCGGCGTGCCCGCCGCCAGAGGTTTGAGGATCTGCCACAGGGGTGCAAGGGCGAGGTCTTTGGCCCGCAGCCGCAGCGCCTCGATGCCGCGACCATCATCATGGAAGCGGCCCGACACGGCCACCGAACCCACGCCGTCCCAGTCGAGCCGTCCGTCCTCGAGCACCAGCGTGCCATCCCCCGTCCGGCCCTCCGCGGCAAACCGCAGCCCGGCAGGGAGCAGGACGGGCGACCAGAACACCTCGCCCCGGTCCCAGCGCAGCTCGACTCGACCCTCCCAGCCCGCCCTGCGGCGCGCCTGCACGCTGAATCCGCCATCCACGCCCTCTCCCGCATGCAGGCCGCGCGCATCCGAGAACGCGAGCGCCTTGACCGTCCCCTGAGCGGTGAGCTGCGGCTGCCCAGCGGGGGTCCACCCCAGCACGGCCCGGGCATCCAGGCGGCCGGAGCGGGGTGCCGGCCAGCTGGCCGGCAGAAACGGTGCGAGCCGCGCAAGCCGCCCCGCCTTCACCTCCAGCTGCAACACGCTGCCGGTGGCCTGCCGCCGCTGGCTGACGATCCACCGTTCCCCCTGGGGGCCGGCGATCGTCACGTCCAGTTCACGACGAAGCGGACGGTACACCCAGGCCAGCCGCAGCGTGGGGTCGGAAGTCAGCCGGCCGTCGCGGCATTCGATGCGGTCGGATGCAATGTGGCTTGTTGCGCAGTCGAGGCGCAGGTCGTGCCATGTGCGCCCGCCCACACGCAGTTGGGCGAGCTCGAGCGCCAGGGGTTGGCCGTCCCCCAGCCGCACCTCCACGGAAAGGCCCCGGGCCTCGAACGACGGTCCGCGCAGGTCGGCCACGGTCAGACGCAGGGTCTGGGCCGCAACCGGCACCGTCGCGAGCCAGCATGCGAGCGGCAGGGCCCACAGGCGCAGCCAGGAGGGTAAACCGCGATCAGGCAGGGAAAACGCCGGTGGACAGGTAGCGGTCGCCGCGGTCACACACGATGGAGACGATGACGGCATTTTCCACCTCCGCCGACACGCGCAGGGCGACCGCCAGGGCGCCCCCTGAGGAGACACCGGCGAAGATGCCCTCCTCACGCGCCAGCCGGCGGGTCATCTCCTCGGCTTCCTGCTGGCTCACGTAGAGCAGCCGGTCCACGCGGCTGGGATCGTAGATCCTGGGCAGGTATTCCGGCGGCCACTTGCGGATGCCCGGAATCTGCGAGCCCTCTTCCGGTTGCACGCCGATCACCTGGATGGCGGGGTTCTGCTCCTTGAGATAGCGGGAGCAGCCCATGATGGTGCCGGTGGTGCCCATGCTGGAGACGAAATGGGTGATGGTCCCGCCCGTGTCGCGCCAGATCTCGGGGCCGGTGCCCTCATAGTGGGCCTGGGGGTTGTCGGGGTTGCCGAACTGGTTGAGGATGCGCCCCTTGCCCTCGGCCTGCATGCGGTTGGCCACGTCGATGGCCTCTTCCATGCCGCCCTCGCGGGATGTGAGGATGATCTCGGCGCCGAAGGCGCGCATCACCTGGCGCCGTTCCACGCTCATGTGCTCGGGCATCACCAGGATCATGCGATAGCCGCGGATGGCCGCCGCCATGGCCAGCGCGATGCCCGTGTTGCCGCTGGTGGCCTCGATCAGGGTATCGCCGGGCCTGATCTCGCCGCGCGCCTCGGCGCGCACGATCATCGACAGCGCCGGGCGGTCCTTGACCGATCCGGCCGGATTGTTGCCCTCCAGCTTCACCAGCACGGTGTTGCTGGTCTTTCCGGGAAGCCGCTTGAGCTTGACCAGCGGCGTGTTGCCGACGAAGTGTTCGATGGTATAGAACATCAGGCCTCCGAGCCCGTCTGCAGCGTGCCCGTCCCCTGGTAGAGGTGATCGCATTCCGCGACCACCCCCGCCATGGTGACGCAGTTCTTGCCATGACTCTTGGAATGCTTGAGCGCCCGCCATGCCCGGGCATAGAACTCGGCCCGGCCCTCGCCTCCCAGGTAGGTCGCCGCACCAAAGCTGGCGGTGAGCGGCTCCAGCACGGGAAGGATGAGCTGGCTGGCGAGCTCCATGCGGATGCGTTCGGCCACGATGATGGCGCCCATTTCGTTGGTCTCGGGCAGCAGCAGCGCGAACTCCTGCCCGCCGTAGCGCACCGCCAGGTCCACGCCGCGCACCGCCTGCTTGAGCATGGTCGCCACGTGGCCGAGGATTTCGTCCCCCACCTCGCGGCTGTAGTTTTCGTTGATGCTGGAGAAATTGTCGATGTCCATGAGCAGCAGGGCGAGGGGCCGACGCGAGCGTTCCCAGCGTCGGATCTCCTCCTCCATGCGCTGGTCCAGGACCGCCCGGTTGGCCAGCCCGGTGACCATGTCGAGCCGCTTGAGCTGGGCGATCTCCTCGAGGGCCTGCTGCAGGGCGTGGCTGCGGCGGGTGAGGATGCGCCGCACCTCGTCCAGCTCCTTGCGGGTCTTGGCGAGATCGGCATCGATGGCCTCGAAGGCGCTGATGTCCATTTCCGCCGCCAGGAACAGCATCTGGTTCACGCGCCAGATGCGGCCGGCCAGGGAACGCTGGGGACCATCGGCCGCGCCCAGGCGGATCAGCCCTTCGTACACGAGCCCGTCGGCCTGGGGTGGCGAGCTGCGCAACAGCGCGAAGCTCGGTTCCAGGAACCGGGCGCCGGCCGTGTCCTCACCGGGGCCGCCCAGGGTCATCAGGAAACCTTCATTGGCCTCGACCACATGCCCCTCGTCGGACAGCAGGGCGACCGCCACGGAACGGAAGTTCCGCAGCCAGGGGGGCAGGAGACCGAAGGCCGCGCTCAACGTTGGTGTCCCCCGTCACCGGCGCAGCGGCCATAGACATCGTCGAAACGCACGA
>JBBINK010000015.1:18673-22219 GCA_037443925.1 Betaproteobacteria bacterium | reverse complement strand
GCCGCTCTGGATCTCGATGATCTGCAGGGGTACCCGGCCCGGATTTTCCAGGCGGTGGCGATGGGTCTTGGGAATGTAGGTGGACTGGTTCTCTTCCAGATAGATTTCCTTCTCCCCGTTGGTGATGCGCGCCGTGCCCGCGATCACCACCCAGTGCTCGGAGCGGTGGTAGTGCATCTGCATGGACAGCTTGGCGCCCGGGTTCACCACGATGCGCTTGATCTTGTAGTAGGGCCCTTCCTCCAGCACGGTGTAGCTGCCCCAGGGCCGGCTGACGGTGAGATGGGTCTCCGTCAGATGGGCATGACGTTCCCTGACCGCCGCCACCAGCTGCTTGAGGTCCTGCACCCGCTCGCGGGGGCAGACCAGGGTGGCATCACGGGTCTGCACCACGGCCAGATTGCGCACGCCCAGCGTCGCGATCAGTCCGTGCTCGCTCCACAGCAGATTGTCGCTGCTGTCCACCGCCAGCACGTCGCCCTGGACCATGTTGCCCTGGGCATCCTTGTCCCGCTGCTGGTAGATGGCTTCCCAGGAGCCCAGATCGCTCCAGCCCATGTCCACCGGGACCACCGCCACGTCGTCGGTGAGTTCCAGCAGGCCATAGTCGATGGAAACGTCGGGCATGGCACCGTAGATGTCCGCCGGCGCCTGCAGCACGTCCCCTTCGGCCAGCGCCCGCGCCGTCTCGTACACCTGGGGCTGGTGTCGCTCGAGCAACGCCAGGAACCGGTCCGCCCGGAACACGAACATGCCGCCGTTCCAGAAGTAGTCGCCCTGCTGCAGATAGCTGCGGGCGGTGGCGGCATCGGGTTTTTCCACGAAACGCACGGCCTTCTGCACCCGCGCGAGGGCACCCCCCTCGCCGGCCGCCAGCGGAGGGCCTGCCTGGATGTAGCCGAAACCCGTCGCGGCTTCCGTGGGCTTCATGCCGAACAGGGTGACGAAGCCACGCTGGGCCGCGGCCTCGGCGCTTTCCCAGGCCTCGAGGAAGGCCTGCGCGTCGGCCACGGCGTGATCCGAGGAGAACACCCCCACGAGGGCATCGGGCGTGTCCCGGGCGATGCGGGCGCAGGCCCAGGCGATGGCCGGAAGCGTGTTGCGTCCCACCGGCTCGGCCAGCACGTTGGCCGCCAGCGCGGGGGCCACCGCGTGCAGCTGCCCCGCCACCTCGAAGCGGTATTCGCCCGAAGTGACGGTCCAGACCCGGGACGGATCCACCCGCGGCAGCACCCGGCGGGCGGTCTGCTGCAACAGACTCTCGCCGCCGTTGAGGCACAACAGCTGCTTGGGTTTGTTGGCACGGGAAAGGGGCCACAGGCGGGTGCCGGAGCCACCCGCCAGGATGACGGCATAACGCCGCACCGCGGGCAGGCGTTCGGCGGTGGGATGGAGCTTGACGTGGGTGGCTGGCATGGCGTCCTCCTCCGCTACGCCGCAAACATGCGGAAGCCAGTGTCATTGGGCAGACGAAACGATACCACAATTCACCCGGACCCAGCCCGCACGGGGCCGGCGCGGCGCTGTGCTAGATTGGAAGAGCCGGGGCGCGAAAGGCTTCGCCCGCCTGCAGGCGCGGCCCGCCGCCCCGGCTGGAGAGCGCATTGGGCACGGAAGACAGCGGCAGGGGTGCCAGGGATCCCCGCCCCCGGCGGCAGGCGGCCACCCTGCTCGAGGCACTGGAACGACTGCACAGCGAGCTGCCCGCCGTGGCGGACGAGATCATCCGCCTGCTCAGGGCGGCGGGCGTGACGTCCGGGGACGAGCCCGCGGGCGACGGCGTCGAATAGGGCTTCAGCCCGCCTGCATGTGGTCGATGATGCACTGCCCGAAGGCAGAGCAGGAGACCTGTGTCGCCTGCGGCATCAGACGGGCGAAATCGTAGGTCACCCGGCCGGCGCGGATCGCGCCTTCCATGCCACGGATGATGAGGTCCGCCGCCTCGGTCCAGCCCAGGTGGCGCAGCATCATCTCCGCCGACAGCACCAGGGAGCCGGGATTGACGTAGTCCTGGCCCGCGTATTTGGGTGCGGTGCCATGGGTGGCCTCGAACATGGCCACCGAGTCGGAGAGATTGGCGCCAGGAGCGATCCCGATGCCGCCCACTTCCGCCGCCAGGGCATCGGAAATGTAATCGCCGTTGAGATTCAGGGTGGCGATCACGTCATACTCTTCCGGGCGCAGCAGGATCTGCTGCAGGAAGGCATCGGCGATGACGTCCTTGATCACGATGCCGTTGGGCAGCTGCATCCACGGCCCCTCGCCAATGGGCTTGGCGCCGAATTCCCGGGCGGCGAGCTCATAGCCCCATTTCTTGAAGCCGCCCTCGGTGAATTTCATGATGTTGCCCTTGTGCACCAGGGTGACCGACTTGCGCCCATTGTCGATGGCATAGCGGATGGCCTTGCGGATCAGCCGCTCGCTGCCCTCGCGGGAGACCGGCTTGATGCCGATGGCAGACGTTTCCGGGAAACGGATCTTGCCGCCCACGCCCATCTCCTGGGTGAGGAAGGCGATGACCTTGCGGACCTGCTCGCTGCCCATCTCCCATTCGATGCCGGCGTAGATGTCCTCGGTGTTTTCCCGGAAGATCACCATGTCCACCTTTTCCGGCGCCTTCACCGGGCTGGGCACGCCCTGGAAGTAGCGCACGGGGCGCAGGCACACGTACAGATCGAGCAGCTGGCGCAGGGCGACGTTGAGGGAGCGGATGCCACCCGAGGTGGGCGTGGTCAGGGGCCCCTTGATGGAGACCACGTAATCACGGGCCGCCTGTACCGTCTCGTCGGGCAGCCAGGTCTCGCCGCCGTAGAGGCGGTTGGCCTTCTCCCCGGCATAGATCTCCATCCACGCAATGGCGCGCCGGCCGCCATAGGCCTGGGCCACCGCGGCGTCCACCACCTTCTTCATCACCGGCGTGATGTCTACCCCGATGCCGTCGCCCTCGATGTAGGGGATGATGGGACGGTCGGGGACGTTCAGGCTGAAATCGGGATTGACGGTGATTCGCTCGCCCTGGGACGGGACCTCGATGTGGCTGGTCATACTGTTCATCCGGTTGAAAATGGACAGGATTGGCGCCATTCCACCCTCGCCTTCTTTGGCCAGGGCCTGGCCGATGCGGCCAATCCTGTCTATTCTCCCCAGTCCATGCCGCGACTCATTCTCTTCAACAAACCCTACGGCGTGATCTGCCAGTTCCGCGCCGATGGCCTGCATCCCACGCTCAAGGGCTTCATTCCCCACGCGGGTGTGTATCCCGCAGGCCGGCTGGATGCCGACAGCGAAGGGTTGGTCATTTTAACCGATGACGGAAGGCTCACGCACCGCATCACCGATCCCCGCCACAAGCTGCCCAAGACCTATTGGGTGCAGGTGGAGGGCATTCCCGACGCGACGGCCCTGCAACGCCTGCGCCAGGGCATCGACCTGGGCGACTTCATCACCCGACCGGCCCACGCACGCCCCATGGACGAGCCGGCGGGGCTGTGGCCCCGCGATCCCCCGATCCGCTTTCGCAAGACGGTTCCCACGGCGTGGATCGAG
>JBBINK010000015.1:10562-18639 GCA_037443925.1 Betaproteobacteria bacterium | reverse complement strand
AATCGACAGGTACGGCGCATGACGGCGGCCGTGGGCCATCCCACCCTGCGCCTGATCCGCTGGGCGGTGGGGCCCTGGACCCTGGAGGGACTGGCTCCCGGGCAGTGGCGCGAGGCCGAGCCTCCGGCGAAACCTGGGAGCCCGGGGCGGGCCAGGCTAAAATAGCGCTTTGTCCGGGCGTCTCCCATGCACGAGTGGCAGCAACTGTTCAAGATCACCGTGGCCCTGCTCGCCATCGTGAATCCCTTCGGCGGCATTCCCGTCTTCATCGGAGCCACCCACGGCTGGCGCCCCAGGGACCGGGCGCGCACCGCCAGAACGGTGGCCCTGACGGTGTTCACCGTGCTCGCCCTGGCCGCCTTCACCGGCGACCGCATCCTGGATTTCTTCAACGTGAGCATCGGTTCGTTCATGGTGGGCGGCGGCATTCTGGTGCTGCTGCTCGCCATTTCCATGCTGCAGGCCCGGGAGAGCCCCATCCGCCAGACACCCGAGGAAGCGGTGGAGGTGGCCGACCGCCAGGCCATCGGCGTCGTGCCCCTGGGCATCCCGCTTCTGGCCGGCCCCGGCGCCATTTCCAGCGTCATCATCGCCGCCCATCAGTTCCGCCACGGCGACCTTCTCGGCCATGTGCTCCTGCTCGGCCCCATCCTGGTCGTGACCCTGGTGGTGTGGGGCGTGTTCCTGCTGGGCGGCCGAATCGCCCGGCGCCTCGGCCGCACTGGCCTGAACATCGTCACCCGGCTGATGGGGCTGATCCTGTCGGCCATGGCCGTGGAAACCATCGCCCGCGGGCTGGTGGAGCTGTTTCCCAAACTCGCGTGAGCCACTCATGATCTGGACACCCCATGTCACCGTGGCCGTCGTGGTGGAGCAGGAGGGCCGCCTGCTGATGGTCGAGGAACGGGTCGATGGTCAGACCGTGCTCAACCAGCCGGCCGGCCATTGGGAGCGGAACGAAACCCTGATCGACGCCGCGATCCGCGAAGCCCTGGAGGAAACCGGCCACGATGTGCGACCCACCGCGCTGCTGGGCATCTACCGCTGGCCGCATCCCCGGAAGGACGCCACCTATCTGCGCTTCGCCTTCGCGGCCGAGGCGATCGCGTTCCGCCCGGGCTGGCCGCTGGATGAGGGCATCGTGCGCGCCGTCTGGCTCACGCCCGAGGAAATCCTCCGACAGGCGGCCCGCCACCGCAGCCCGCTGGTGCGGCGCTGCGTGGAAGATCACCTGGCGGGGCGGCGCTATCCCCTGGACCTGCTCGTGCACTGCGACTGAGATGCGTGGCGCGTGGCTACTCGCCCTGACCCTGCTGTCCCTGGCGGCACACGCCGACGAGGAGATCACCATCTGCTACAACTGGGGCTGCCACACCCAGGCCCGGGTCGTGTTCGACGTGAATGACCTGTTGCGCATCGGCGCCCTGTTCGACGGCGCCGACACGCCCGCGCTGGAGCGGGCCTCGATCCGCCTCGCCGTGGGCATGATGGCGCGCATCGCCGGCGAACAGACGCCCACCCACAACGACCGCGGCGGCAATCTCGACGACGACGGCATGGACGGCCGCATGGACTGCATCGACCATGCCCACAACACCACCGCCTACCTGCACCTGCTCGAGCGCCGGGGCTGGCTGCGCTTCCACCAGGTGCTGGAGCCGGTCCGGCGGGCACCCTGGCTGGTGGACGTGCACTGGGCGGCCCGCATCCAGGACCGGGAGGACGGCACGGAATACGTGGTGGATTCCTGGTTCTTCGACAACGGGCAGCCGGCGGCCATCTTCACCCTGCCCGAATGGAAGCGCGGAGCCGAACCCCATGGCTGAGCGGGTCGTGGTGGGCCTGTCGGGTGGCGTGGATTCGTCCGTGGCCGCCCTCCTCCTCAAGCGCCAGGGCTATGAGGTGGTGGGGGTGTTCATGCGCAACTGGGAAGACGACGCGGAATGCCCGGCGCGACAGGATTTCCTGGACGTGCTGGCGGTGGCCGAGGTGATCGGCATCGAGGTGGAAGCGGTGAACTTCGCCCGCGAATACAAGGAGCGGGTGTTCAGCTACTTCCTGCGGGAATATCAGGCCGGCCGCACCCCCAACCCGGATGTGCTGTGCAACGCCGAGATCAAGTTCAAGGCGTTCCTGGACTACGCGCTGTCCCTGGGCGCATCCCGCATCGCCACCGGTCACTACGCTGCGCTGTGGGAACGGGACGGACGCCACCAGCTGCTCAAGGCGCGGGATACGTCCAAGGACCAGACCTATTTCCTGTATCGCCTGAACCAGGCGCAGCTTGCCCGCAGCCTGTTCCCCCTGGGCGGACTGCTCAAGAGCGAGGTGAGAGCCATCGCCCGCGAGGCGGGCCTGCCCACCCATGCGAAGAAGGACAGCACGGGCATCTGCTTCATCGGGGAGCGGGATTTCCGCGAATTCCTGGCGCGCTACCTGCCCAAGCAGCCGGGGGACATCGAAACGCCCGACGGGCGGCGGGTCGGCCGCCACCAGGGGCTCATGTATTACACCATCGGCCAGCGCCAGGGCCTGGGCATCGGCGGTGCCGGCGAGCCCTGGTACGTGGCCGGCAAGGATCTGGAACGCAACGTGTTGATCGTGGTGCAGGGCCATGACCATCCCCTGCTGCTGCGCGACCGGCTCGAGGCCGCCGATCTCAGCTGGATCGCGGGCGCGCCCCCCGACCCGGACGCCCTGTACGCCGCGAAGACCCGCTACCGGCAGCAGGAGGCGCCCTGCCGCATCGAAAGCCTCGCGTCCGACCGGCTGACGCTGCGCTTCGAAACGCCCCAGTGGGCGGTCACGCCGGGCCAGTCGGTGGTGCTCTACGACGGCGAGGTCTGTCTCGGCGGCGGCATCATCCAGTGACCTTCGGGCCGCGGCCGCCGTCACGCCCCGGCACGCCGCGCGATGAGCCGCTGCAGCACGGCTGGCGTGGGCCGCGCCTCGAAGCCCTGGCCGAAGGCGATCACCTCGAGGCACGCGGCGAAAGCGTCCAGCAGCTCGTTGGGCCGCAGCAGGAAATCCCCGCGCCGGGGGCGCCCGAAGGCCTCGTTGCCCACCATGAAGGTCTCGTAGATGAGGATGCCACCGGGCGCGAGGGCGGCGATCAGCCGGGGAAACAGGGGTCGGTGGAGGTAACGGGTGACCACGATGCCATCGAAGTGCCGGCCGGTGAACGGCCACGGCCCCTGCTCCAGGTCGGCCTCGCACAGCGTGATGCCCGGCACGCCGCCCATGCCGGCAAGGGCGGCTCCATCCCGGTCCACGGCGGTCACCCGGTGTCCCAGGGCCGCCAGGTAGCGGGCATGACGGCCGCTTCCCGCAGCCACATCCAGGACCCGGCTAGCCGGCGGTAGCAGGCCGGCGCCCCGCACCACCCAGGGCGAGGGCTCCGCCGACGGTCCCGGCACCATCACGACGCTTCGGGCCTGCCCGGGCCCGCGCGCCGGCCCTTGGCCGCGTAGCAGGCCAGGTCCGCCCGGCGCACCAGCTCGGCCGGCGTGGCCGCGGGATCCAGGGGCACGATGCCCACGCTCACGCCCACCCGCAGCTCATGCCGCCCCCAGGGCAGCACGCAGGCTTCCACCCTGTGTGTGAGTTCCGCCACCAGGCGCTCGGCACGGGCGAGGTCGCAGCGCGGCAGGAGCAGGCCGAATTCGTCGCCACCCAGGCGGGCGAGCCAACCCGCCTCGCCGAGCTCGGCCCGCATCGCCCGGGCCACCGCCACCAGCATCTGGTCCCCGGCCTCATGGCCGTGGCGGTCGTTGATCTGTTTGAAGCGGTCCAGGTCCAGGTAGGCCAGCACATGCTGCCCGCCCTCCTGCTGGGTGGAGGTCAGCAGCTCGGCGAGCCTCAGCTCGAAACTGCCGCGGTTGGGCAGCCCCGTCAGGGCATCGTGGCTGGCGGCCCAGGACAGCTTGCGCGCCGTCTGCTCCGCCCGTTGCTTCGCCTGCAGGATGAGCCGCTCGTTGTGGCTCAGCCGGCGCACCACGTACAGCGCCGTGCCCAGCATGACCGCCAGGGTGGCGAGGGTCATGCCCAGCAACAGCCCGAAGGTGTGGCGGTAGCGTCGCTGTGCGTCGGCCAGGCGGCTCTGGGTTTCCGAACGCTCGATGTGCAGCATGCGGTCCAGGACCGCGAGCAGGCGCGCCTCCAGGGGCAGGATCTCCTGCTGGATGATCTGCGCGGCGAGCTCCGGCCGATCCCCGAACATGGCGTCGAGCGCCTGCTCGTGCAGTTCCTCGTCCCTGGCGATGAGCCGGCGGGCCTCCTCCCAGGCAGCCCGCTGGGCCGGCGTGGGGTCCAGGCCCAGCAGGGTCTCGCGCGCCTGGATGAAGCGCAGCGCCATGGCGCCGTAGCGCAGGCGCTCCGCGTCGCGCTCGAAGGGATCGGCGATGAAGAACATGCTCTGCAGGCTCACCAGACGATCCCGCGCCACCATGCGCATGGTGTACACCGCCTCGGTCCGGAGAAACGTGCGGTTGGCCAGTTCGTCCATCCCGCGGTTGACCTCGTCCAGGCGGCTCAGCCCGATCCCCAGCATGGCCAGCATGAAAACAGCAACGCCGGCAAAGCCGGCGATGATGATCTGTCTGCTGGACAGGTGGGGGGACATGGCCGCCCGTTCAGCCCACGGGCACGGTTTGCTGGAAGGGCTCCATCGCGAACAGCTTCTCGGCGAGGCGGGCCAGGTTGGGATGGGCTTCGCGCCACTGGATCTCGGGGAAGCGGAAGTCGAGATAGCCCAGGCAGCATCCCACCGCGATGTCGGCGAGGTTCATGGTTTCGCCCGTGCAGAACCGCTTCTCACCCAGATCCTCGGACATCGCCTCCAGACCGCGGAACACCTTCTGCTCCTGACGCACGATCCATTCCTGGCTCTGGTGTTCCGGCGCACGCCGCGTCCGCTCCAGAAAGATGAGCGCCGCCGCATCCACGATGCCGTCGGCGAGCGCCTCCCAGCGTTTGACGGCGATGCGCTGGCGGTTGCCCTCCGGAATCAGCCGCGAGACCGGCGTGACCGTGTCCAGATACTCGGCGATCACACGGGAATCGAACAGCGTGCTGCCATCGTCCATCACCAGGACCGGGACCTTGCCCAGGGGGTTGGCCTCCGGCACCTTGGTGTCCGGCGTCCATGGCACGTCCACCACGAACTCCAGATCGATGTGCTTTTCCATGGCAACGATGCGCACCTTGCGCACGAAAGGGCTGGTCAGCGAACCAATCAGTTTCATCATCGATTCCTACAAAGACCTGGAAATCCGCAAGCGGCGGCGGCTCCGGGGTGGCCACGGCCACCGCCCGTCCCGGCCCTCCGCACGACCTGCGTGTCGTTTTGTTACACCTGCGCCAGCGGGATCACCTTCCGGGGTCTCGCGTATTGTTCCATCTGATCGAAGCTCAGATAGCGATAAATGTTTTCCGCCAGCGGCGCGATCCGGTTCTCCACCTCCGCGCGGTACTCCTCCACGCTGGGGATGCGGCCGAGCTTCGCGCACACCGCCGCCAGTTCCGCCGAGCCCAGGTACACCCGCGCGCCCTTGCCCATGCGGTTGTCGAAGTTGCGGGTGCTGGTGGAGAACACGGTGGCATGGTCGGCGACGCGGGCCTGGTTGCCCATGCACAGGGAACAGCCAGGCATCTCGGTGCGGGCGCCGGCCCGGCCGAAGATGGCATAGACGCCTTCCTCCCGCAGCTGGGCCTCGTCCATGCGGGTGGGCGGGGCGATCCACAGGCGCGTCGGGATCAACCCGGCATCCTCCAGCACGCGCGCCGCAGCCCGGTAGTGGCCGATGTTGGTCATGCAGCTGCCGATGAACACCTCGTCGATCCGGTCGCCCGCCACCGCCGACAGGGGTTTGATGTCGTCCGGATCGTTGGGACAGGCCACCAGCGGCTCCTTGATTTCGTCGAGGTCGATCTCCAGCACGTAGGCGTATTCGGCATCCGGGTCCGGCTCCAGCAGCTCCGGCTTGGCCAGCCAGGCGCGCATGGCATCGATGCGCCGCTGCAGGGTGCGCGCATCCTGGTAGCCGCATTCGATCAGATGCTCCAGCAGCACGACGTTGGAGTTGAGGAATTCGATGATCGGCTCCTTGTTGAGCCGCACCGTGCAGCCGTTGGCGGAGCGCTCCGCGGAGGCATCGGCGAACTCGAAGGCCTGCTCCACCTTGAGGTCGGGCAGACCCTCGATCTCCAGGATCCGGCCGTTGAACACGTTCTTCTTGCCCTGCTTGCCCACGGTGAGCACGCCCTGCTGGATGGCCACGTAGGGAATGGCATTGACCAAATCACGCAGGGTGATGCCTGGCTGCATCCGTCCCTTGAAGCGCACCAGCACCGACTCCGGCATGTCCAGGGGCATCACGCCCATGGCGGCGGCGAAGGCCACCAGCCCCGATCCCGCCGGGAAGCTGATGCCGATGGGGAAACGGGTGTGGGAATCCCCGCCCGTGCCCACGGTATCCGGCAGGAGCATGCGGTTGAGCCAGGAATGGATCACGCCATCCCCGGGGCGCAGGGAAACGCCGCCCCGCGAGGAGATGAAATCCGGCAGCTCGTGCTGCAGCTTGATGTCCACCGGCTTGGGATACGCCGCGGTGTGGCAGAAGCTCTGCATCACCAGATCGGCGGAAAAGCCCAGGCAGGCCAGTTCCTTCAGCTCGTCGCGGGTCATGGCGCCGGTGGTGTCCTGCGAACCCACGGTGGTCATCTTGGGCTCGCAATAGGTGCCGGGCCGGATGCCCGCCACGCCGCAGGCCCGGCCGACGATCTTCTGGGCCAGGGTGTAGCCCTTGCCCGTATCCTTCGGCCTGATGAACCGGTCCGAAGGGGGAAGCCCCAGCGCCTCGCGGGCCTTGTTGGTGAGTCCCCGGCCGATGATGAGGGGAATGCGCCCACCGGCGCGGATCTCGTCCGGCAGCGTGGAAGGTTCCAGCCTGAAGGTGGCGATCACCTCGCCTGCCTCGTTGGTGATCTCACCCTTGTAGGGATGGATGGTGATTACCTGGCCCATGTCCATCCGGGTCACGTCGCACTGGATGGGCAACGCCCCGGAATCCTCGGCGGTATTGAAGAAGATGGGAGCGATCTTGCCCCCCAGGACGATGCCGCCGGTCCGTTTGTTGGGCAGGTGGGGAATGTCCTGGCCCATGTGCCACTGCACGGAATTGATCGCGGATTTGCGCGACGAGCCCGTGCCCACCACGTCCCCCACATAGGCAAGGGGCAGGCCTTTCTCCTTGAGCCGGGCGATGATGTCCAGGGCATCGGGCATCTTGTTGGCCAGCATGGCCTTGGCATGGAGAGGAATGTCGGGACGCGACCACGCCTCGGTGGCCGGCGACAGATCGTCGGTATTGGTCTCCCCGGGGACCTTGAACACCACGCACCGGATGGTCTCCGGCAGGGCCGCGCGGGTGGTGAACCATTCGGCCTCGGCCCAGGACTCCAGCAGGGCCTTGGCGTGGGGATTGCCCGACCTGAAGCTGTCCACCACGTCGTGGAAGGCATCGAACATGAGGATGGTGTGGGACAGCGCCTGCACCGCATCCGGCGCCAGGGTGGGGTCGGACAGAAGCTCGATCAGGGGCGCGACGTTGTAGCCCCCCAGCATGGTGCCCAGGATCTGCACCGCATGCTGCCGACAGATGAGGGGCGTTTCCGCCTTGCCGCGGGCCACGTCCGCCAGAAAAGCGGCCTTCACGTAGGCGGCCTGGTCCACTCCGGGCGGCACGCGGTTTTCCAGCAGGTCGAGCAGGAAATCCTCCTCGCCCGGGGGTGGATTCTTGATGAGTTCCACCAGAGCGGCGACCTGTTCGGCATTCAGGGGCAGCGGCGGCAATCCTTGGGCCGCCCGCTCGGCGGCATGGGCACGATAGGCTTCGAGCATGGGGGAAATCGGAGTCGATGACGGATAAGGGAGGCGGATTATACCATTGGCGGCCGGCGCTCCCAGGGCCGCCCCGGCGCGGGTTCGGGCGTCCTCACGGTTCCAGCGCGGCCGCCACCCGGCTGCGCAGCAGGGGCAGCACCTCGGTTTCGAACCAGGGGTTTTGTCTGAGCCACA
>JBBINK010000015.1:0-10552 GCA_037443925.1 Betaproteobacteria bacterium | reverse complement strand
GGTGGCGTGGGCTGGGATGGGGCAGCGGCAGGAAATCCGGCAGATAGGTCTGGGCCCGCCGGACCGTTTCCGCGAGGGTGCGCCCCCGGCGCGCGCCGAGGTAGTAGGCCTGCGCATACTGGCCCACGAGCAGGGTGAGCCGGATGTGCGGCATCCAGGCCAGCAGCCGCGGATGCCACAGCGGCGCGCATTCCGGCTGCGGCGGCGCATCCCCCCGCGGACCGCTGCCGGGATAGCACAGGCCCACCGGCACGATGGCAATGTGACGGCCGTCGTAGAACTGCTGCCGGTCCATGCCCAGCCAGGCCCGCAGGCGATCACCGGAGGGGTCGTTCCAGGGAATGCCGGTCTCGTGCACCCGCCGGCCGGGGGCCTGACCCACGATGAGCAGCCGGGCCGTGGCCGATGCGCGCAGCACCGGCCTCGGTCCCAGGGGCAGGCGCGCCTCGCACAGCCGGCAGGCGCGGATCTCCGACAATAGCTCGTCCAGGGCGGCCATGGCCCATTCTAACGCCCCGCGCCAAGATGGCCTCACCGCCACCCCCCCCACGGCGTAGAATCGGCGGCATGCGCGCGATCCTTTCCCGCTTCGGCCGCTGGTTGTGGCCGTTTTTCCTGCTGCCCCTCGCCCACGGGGCCGACCATCCCGTGGTCGCCCAGCTCCTGGCGCAGCCGCAGGCGCCGCCCGGGGTGGTGTTCGAAATCGCGACCGGCGATCCCGCCGCCCTGGCCTGGGCCGTGCCCCAGGTGGCCGACTACGCCCGCCGGCTGCGCAGCCGGTTCCCGGGCCTGGACATGGCCGTGGTCAGTCACGGCCGCGAGATGTTCGCGCTGCAGCAAGACCGGCGGGCCGTGGCGGCCGGGGTGCACGGGGCCGTGGAGCAGCTGGCGCGGGAGCAGCACATCCCGGTCCACGTCTGCGGCACCTACGCCAACTGGCGCGGCGTGGCCGAGGAGGCCTTTCCGGACTACGTGAACGTGGCGCCGGAAGGGCCGGCCCAGGTGAGGGCCTACCAGGCCCTGGGCTACGTCGTGGTCCGGGTGGACCGGCCCGCCGCTGAAACCACCCCGCCGGCTCGGGTAGAATAGCCCCCTCGCGGCGCCTCTGCCGCAGCCTCTCCCGCCGGAGAGGACTGGCTCCCACCCCCAACGTGACGCGAAGGTCCAGCATGGAATTGTCCCCCCTCACCGCCCTTTCCCCCCTGGATGGCCGTTATGGCGCGAAGATGGCCGCCCTGCGCCCGCTTTTTTCCGAGTTCGGCCTGATGCGCCACCGGGTGCGCATCGAAATCGAGTGGCTGAAGGCCCTGGCCGCGGAGCCGGCGATCCGGGAAGTGCCGGCCTTCTCGGCGGCGACGCTGGCCGAGCTGGATGCGCTCGCCGCGAACTTCGACGAGGCCGACGCGCGCGAGGTGAAGGCGATCGAGTCGGTCACCAATCACGACGTGAAGGCGATCGAGTATTTCCTGAAGAAGCGCCTGGCAGGCAATCCCGAGGTGATGAGGGTCGCGGAGTTCATCCACTTCTCCTGCACCTCCGAGGACATCAACAATCTCTCCCACGCGCTGATGCTCAAGGCCGGGCGTGACGGGGTATTGTTGCCGACGCTCAACCGGCTGATCGACAGGCTGGCGGAGCGGGCCCACGCTTGGGCCGACCTGCCCATGCTGGCCCACACCCACGGTCAGCCCGCCTCGCCGACCACCGTGGGCAAGGAATTCGCCAACGTGGTGTATCGCCTGCGCCAGGGGCGGGAGCGCCTGGCCCGCGTGGCCATCCTGGGCAAGATCAACGGTGCGGTGGGCAACTACAACGCCCACCTGAGCGCCTACCCCGGCTTCGACTGGGAGGGCTTCGCCCGCCGTTTCGTGGAGGGGCTCGGCCTCGCGTTCAACCCCTACACCATCCAGATCGAACCCCACGACTACATGGCGGAGCTGTTCGACGCCATCGCACGCATCAACACCATCCTGGTGGACTTCAACCGGGACGTGTGGGGCTACATCGCCCTCGGCTATTTCAAGCAGAAGGTCAAGGCCGGTGAAGTGGGTTCCAGCACCATGCCCCACAAGGTCAATCCCATCGACTTCGAGAATGCCGAAGGCAACCTGGGCGTGGCCAACGCCCTGCTGCGCCACCTTTCCGACAAGCTGCCCATATCCCGCTGGCAGCGGGATCTCACCGATTCCACGGTGTTGCGCAACATGGGCGTGGCCCTGGGTTATGGCTTGCTCGCCTATGAATCGTGCCTGCGCGGCCTGGACAAGCTGGAAGCCAACCCGGTGCGCCTGGACGAGGACCTGGAGGCCAACTGGGAAGTGCTCGCCGAACCCATCCAGACCGTGATGCGCCGCCATGGCGTGGCCAACGCCTACGAGCAGCTCAAGGAGCTCACGCGGGGCAAGGCAGGCATCACCCGGGAGACCCTGGCCGCCTTCATCGCGGGATTGCCCATTCCCGAGAGCGAGAAGGCGCGTCTGGCCGCCCTCACGCCCCAGACCTATCTGGGCATGGCCGCGGAGCTGGCGCGCCGCATCTAGACGTCCCCTCTTGAAACCGGCGCGCCCCGCCGCCAGATGGATTCGATCGATCAGGGGAGAACATCATGGGAAGCCATTCTTTCGACGTCACTGCCGCCAACTTCAAGCAGATCGTCCTCGATGCCCCGAAGAACGTGCCGGTGCTGGTGGATTTCTGGGCCACCTGGTGCGGCCCCTGCCGGGTGCTCAAGCCGATCCTCGAGAAACTGGCGGACGAATACCAGGGCCGCTTCATCCTGGCGAAGGTGGAGACGGACGCCAATCCCGAGCTGGCCGCGGATTTCGGCATTCGTGGCGTGCCCACGGTGAAGGCCTTTCTCAATGGCCAGCTGGTGGACGAGTTTTCGGGGGCGCTGCCGGAATCCCAGGTGCGCGCCTTCATCGACGCGCTGATTCCCTCCCCCGGTGAGGAGCTGCGCCAGCAGGCGGAAGCGGCCTACGCCAGCGGGGATGCGGCAAAGGCGCTCCAGCTGCTGGGCGAGGCGTCCAGGCTGGACCCCAACAACGAAAAAATCCGCATCGATGCCGCCGCCATCCTGGTGGATCAGGGCAACACCGGCGAAGCCGGCCGGCTGCTGGCCAGCCTCTCGCCGACCACCGCGCAGGAGCCCCGTGTGCAGGAATTGCTGGCGCGCATCGAATTCGCGGAGAAGGCCAAGGACCTGCCCGACGAGCAGACATTGGCTGCGCGGATCAGCGCCGACGCCAACGACCTCGACGCGCGCCTGAAGCTCGCCAACCTCTACATCAGCCAGGGACGCTATGAACCGGCCCTGGAACAGCTTCTGGAAATCGTGCGCCGGGATCGCGGCTTCCAGGACGACATCGGCCGCAGGACCATGATCTCGGTGTTCAACCTGCTGGGTGGCGGCGAACTGGTGTCGAAGTACCGGCGCTTGCTCGCCAGCGCCCTCAACTAGCGGGGGCCGCACGCCGTTATTGCCTATACTGGGCCTTTACGCCCGGTACGGGAGGCCTCGATGGGCGATGCCGACAGTGCGCTGGGCCGGCTGGCCGGCCTGTCGCACCTTTTGCACTGCGAAGGCGGCCTGCAGGAAAGCCTGGAACACATGGCCGCCATGGCGGCGCACCTGCTCAACGGCCGGCGCTCATCCATCATGCTGCTGGACGAGCGTGACGAGACGGAGGTCCGCCTGAGGGTATTCGCAGCCCATGGCGACCTGCCCGAAGCCGCCTTCCGGGAGCTGACCCGCGCCGGCGAGGGCATCGCCGGCCGGGTGCTGGCAAGCGGGCAGCCCCTGCTCGTCGAGGACATCGCCCAGTCCGAATTCGTCCACCTGGCACGCCGTCTCTCCGAGGGAGCGCGCAGTCTCATTTCCGCGCCCATTCCGATCGATGGCCGCATCGTCGGCGTCATCAACGTCAGCGATCCCAGGATGGCACGCCCCTTCAACCAGGACGACCTCCAGCTTCTGGAAGTGGCCGCCTTGTTCATCGGCAAATCCATCCAGGTGGTGCAGCTGCAGGGCGTGCTCGCCTCCCGCTTCGCCCAGCTGGCGCTGGCGCGGGAGGCCCAGGAGACCGTCGGGCAGACCGTGGCCGCCCTGAGCGAGAATCCCAACCGCCTGGCAAAGATCCTGGCCAAGTCCTTCTTCAAGGAAATGATCCGCGCCGGCTTCTCCGCCAGCCAGATCATCCATGCGGCCTCGGAGATCATCACCCAGCTCAACGACAACCTGGGACGGCTCAAGCGGCTGCAGAAGGAACGGGGCCTCAAGTAGCGCCCGACCGGCTGGGCGGCCAGCCCCCTTTCAGTGCAGGGTCGGCGGCGTGCCGTCGAAGGGGCGGCCCTGGGCGATCTCTTCCGGCGTCGCGTCGCGGATGGCGGCCACGTTCACCACGAAGGTGATGGTCTTGCCGGCCAGGGGATGGTTGGCGTCGATGGTGAGCTTGCCGTTCTCGATGCGGGTGACACGAAAGGTCAGGCTCTCGCCCGCCTCGTTCTGGAATTCCACTTCGGCGCCGAGACGGCGGTACTCCGGCGGCACGTTCTCGATGTCATCGGTGTAGGTCAGGCGCGGGTCGTGGGGTCCGAAAGCCTCCTCGGGGCTCAAGGTCACCTGCCGCTGCGCGCCCACCGGAGCCCCTTCCAGGGCCTGCTCCACCTGTTCGAACAGGCCGCTGTCGGCCCCGTGCACATAACCGATGGGCAGATCGGACTGCTCGAACACGTCGCCATCCTCCGTGAGGATGGAGTAGGTGATGTACACCGCCTTGTTTTTGCTGACTACGGAATCGGACACGGAGACATTCCCCAGAAAACGAAGGCGCCATTTTAGCGCGGATGGCCCCGGGCCATTCAGGCCTTGCGCACCTCGACGGTGACCAGGACCGTCTCGCCCGCCTGCACCACGGGCCAGGCCAGGGTCAGGGTCACCGCCTGCATGATCTTTTCGAAGCCGGCCTCGCTCTGGGAAACGGTGTAATGGGGGTGCGCATCGAAGCGCACCGGGCGGCTTGCGCGCAGCACCAGGCTGCCGCCCAGCACGTCGTCGGAAAGTTCGATCTCCTCGAGGGATTCCACGGCCAGGGGCTGGCCGAACCCGCCTGGAACGCGCCCGGCCAGGAGGTATCGTCCCGCCGGCCCGTCGCAGCTGGGCATGGCGAGGTTGAGCTCGGTACGGAACCAGCCACGGGGCCTGCCGGTGAAGGCGTAGGCCACCTCGAGCCGGCTGCCGTCGAGGCGGATGGTCTTGCCCACCACGAGCGGCCCGGTGGCGGCCTCGAAGGCGCCCGCCTCACCCTGACGCTCGCGGTAGTCGAGGGCCTGGTGGCCGGCCCCGGCGTCGTAGTGCGCGAGATCCAGCCAGCCGTCCCGGAAGGACGACCTGAAGTGGTGGTCGGCCACCAGGTCGGCGGGGAGGATTTCGTGCTTGAACGCGATCCGGTCGTGGGCGGATGCGATGCCTTCGCCGGTGTGGGGATGGTGCACCGTCTGTCCGGCGCGGATCTTGTGGTAGTAGTGCTCGTCGTGGCGGGCCAGCGTGTCGCCGAAGTTGTGCCCCAGGGCATAGGCGTCGAATTCCCAGATGCTGGCGCTGCCGTCCAGTTTCACCACGACCTGCAGCTCGCCATTGTGCAGGAACAGCTCGTCCCGGCCATCCAGGTCCAGATCCTTACGCTCCTGCGCCGGGCGCGGCGCGGCCGCGTCCAGCAAGGATTCCAGGCGCACCATGGCATGATAGACGGCCCGTCGCAGATGGGGCAGATACAGCCCGCCGAACAGGCCGTGCCAGTAGGCATCGTTGGCCTGGGCCTGGTAGAGCAGATGGCGCATCTCCTCATGCCGGCCGGGCAGCGCGTGCAGGCGCCGCGACAGATCCAGCATGCGCTTGTGCATCCAGTTGGACTCGGGATAGCGGGACAGGAAATTCTTCCAGATGCCCCCGCGCAGGAAGGGTTTGTCCTGCTCGTAACGCCCCTCCGCCTTGGCCCGCTCCACCAGCTGGGCATAGCGGTGGGCGGCGGGCGCCGGCAGGGTCCACTCGTTCATCTCGATGTAGGACGCGGTGGGCACATAGACCACGCCCCGAGTGCGCTGCTGGGCGTGGTACTCGTCGAACCGCATCGGTCGGATGACCGGTGAGGCCAGCACGCCCTGGATGAAATCGTTGAGCCAGCCCCGCTCATAGACCCACTCGTAGGTTTCCGGCCAGATGCCGAATTTCTCGATGTCGTCGAAATAGATCGCGGCAGGCTGCCCCGGCGCGCCGCTTCGGGCGAGCTGCTCGATGGAGCGCACCGCCTCGGCCGCCGGCGAGAAGGGCAGGCGGTAACGCAAGGCCTCCGAGATGGGGAACAGATCGATGCGGCGGCCGTCCTCCTCGGTGGTGAAATAGCCGTCGAGCTCCTCGAGCCCGCGCCCGGTGCACAGGAAGTGATAGTCGTCCACGGTGACGTATTCGATGCCCGCATCGGCGAGCGCCGGCACCACCGTGGCCTCCCACACCCGCTCGGTGAGCCAGGCACCACGGGGGGTGGCGCCCAGGCGGCGTTGCAGCTTGTCCGACAGGGCCCGGATCTGGCCCACCCGGTCCCGCGCCGGGATCACGGCCAGCACGGGTTCGGTGTCGCCCGCGCCGAACAGCTCCACCTGGCCCCGTTCCACCATCTCGCGCAGCAGGGCCATGTCTTCCGGGAATTTGGCCAGCAGGTAATCCAGCAGCCAGCCGGAGAAATGCGCGGCGAACTTGAACTGGGGAAAGCGGTGGACCGTGTGGAGAAAGGGGCGGTAGCAGCGCCGATGGGCGTCCTCCAGCACTTCCGGGAAGTTGCCCACGGGTTGGTGGGCATGGACGCCGAGCAGAAGGGCAACCGTGTTGGACATGCGGGTTCTCTCGTGGAAGGGTGGCCTCAGCTGCCCCGGCGCATGGTGCCGCCCGCCTCCACGCCGGGGCCGACACCCTGGGCGCCGTGGCTGATGGGATGCTCCAGCGCAGCGGGCACGGGAAGCTTGAGCAGCCGGTACAGGTTCGCCAGGTTCTCCCGGAACAGGCGGTCGAAACTCGCCACGGTGGCGGCAGGATTGTAGTCACCCAGCCACCAGAACCAGTCCGAGCTCTCGCAGTCGGCCAGCTGCCGTGCCGCCGCCCGCTTCTCCTCCTCGGACAGACGCCCGCTTCCCATGACGAGATCATAGCTGGCCTTGGCCGCGCACAGCAGGTCCCAGGCGCGATTCTTTTCCGCCGAGCCGATCCAGGTGGAAAGCGTGCCATACACCCAGCTGCCCGCCACCACGTGGGGCAGGCGGCCGGCCACGGCGCAGCCGGACGCCGGGGCGGCCCCGTGGCAGCCATCCAGGTA
Source organism: Betaproteobacteria bacterium (assembly GCA_037443925.1). GTDB lineage: Bacteria > Pseudomonadota > Gammaproteobacteria > Burkholderiales > Thiobacteraceae > Thiobacter. Next base: position 3,188 of record JBBINK010000015.1, on the reverse strand, counting down.
GTCCGAGAAGGTGGTCATGCGAATGTAGGGATGGTCGGCCAGGGCCTCGTACAGTTCGGAGAGAAAGTAATAGCCGTTGTAGGGGTAGTACTCCCAGGCATTCTCCCCATCCAGGATGACGGTGACCACCGCGCTTTCGTGCTCCTGCGTCTGGCGGTGGATCTGCTCCAGTTCCGCCACGAAATGGTTGACCGCATCGCGGCCGAACCATTTCCCGTATTCGAAGCCGATCAGATCGGAGAGGCGATCGTCGCGGAAGAAGACATGGATGCGGGTCTCGCCCGTCTCGTCCTGCACCAGGTAGGGGCGGTACATGTAATCGCGCTTCTGGGGCAGGGGCGCGTCCATGGCCCGCAGGCTGTGCACCAGCACGCCCTCGCCACTGGCCGCCCAGCGGGCACCGTGCCGCGCCAGCTGGACCAGCACCGCATGGGAGACCGCGCCCTCCGCGGGCCACACGCCCCTGGCCGGCTGGCCGAAGCGGCGCTGGTGGCTTTCCAGCGCGGCGTCGATGTGAAACGCCAGGCGGTCGGTGCCTCCGGGATAGCCGGGGGATTCGGGCAGCGCCGCCTCGGGCCAGGCCTCGCGTGCGCTCCGGAAGTCCACCAAAAGCGGCGCGATGGGGTGATAGTAGGGCGTGGTGGACAGCTCGATCCGTCCCTCTTCCGCCAGCCTGCGGTAGCGGGGAATCAGGCCGGTGATCAGCTCCCCGATCAAATCGAACAGCTGGCGCCGGTCGGCGTGGGTGAACAGGGATCCCTGGCTCATCAGGCGCGGCACCAGTTCGGTGCTGCGCCGTACCGTTTCACCCATCCAGCTCAGGTGGTACCAGGTGAGCAGATCGCTGAGATACTGGGGCGAGAGGTACTCGAAATGCTCGCCGCCCTGGGCCTCGATCTGCCTGAACAGATCCCTCAGCCGCCGGTAGGGCGCGTAGGGCTCGATCATGCTGTTGTGGTTGCAGCGGAAGCAGCGGTCGAGGATCAGATTGCGCTCCGCCGCCGTGACGTCGCCCAGGTCCTCCCGCGCCAGCAGCCGCAGCAGGGGGTCCCGGATCACGCCGCTGCGGAACTGGTCCACGTAGTCCTCGATCTGCTCCAGCAGGATGGGCACGAAGTTGAACACGACCCGGGCCTTGGGATTCTGCTCCAGATGCCAGGCCATGTCGGTGTAATCCTTGGTGGCGTGCAGATAGGTCCAGGGCAGCTCGAATTCCCGCGTGTCGTAACGGCGGTAGTCGGGCTGGTGCATGTGCCAGCACAGGATGAGCTGGAGGACGCGTTGGCTCTGACTCATGGCGGCGCGCGGCCCTGGCAGTGGGCGGCCGCTAGCGGACGTGGTGGATGAACTGGCCGAGCATCTCCGGGGTGACCAGGGTGATGCCACGCTCAGTGACGTGGAAGCGCTGGCTGTCCCGCTCGCGGTCGAAGCCGATTTCCATGCCGTCCGGGATGCGGCAGCCCTTGTCCACCACCACGCGGCGCAGGCGCACGCGCTGGCCGATCTCCACCTGCGGCAGGATCACGGAGTCCACCACCTCGCTGTAGCTGTTCACGCGCACGCTGGAGAACAGCACCGAGGAACGCACCGTGGCGCCGCTGATGATGCAGCCGCCGGAGACCATGCTGTCCACGGCCATGCCCCGCCGGTCGGCGTCGTCGAACACGAAATTGGCCGGTGGCAGCTGCTCCTGGTAGGTCCAGATCGGCCATTTCTCGTCGTAGAGGTTGAGGTCGGGTGTGATCTTGGCCAGTTCCATGTTGGCCTCCCAGTAGGCATCGACGGTCCCCACGTCACGCCAGTAGGGCACCTCGCCGGGCGCGCCGACGCAGCTGTCGGCGAAGCGATGGGCGAACACGCGGTAGCGGCTGACCAGGTAGGGAATGATGTCCTTGCCGAAGTCGTGGGAGGAGTGGGGGTCGTCCGCATCGCGGATCAGCTGCTCGTAGAGGAACTTGGCATTGAACACGTAGATCCCCATGCTGGCCAGCGCGCGGTCGGGGTTGCCCGGGATCGGGGTGGGATTCGCCGGCTTCTCCTCGAAGGCGATGATGCGCTGGTATTCGTCCACGCTCACCACGCCGAAAGCCTTGGCGTCCTCGATGGGCACCTCCACGCAGGCGATGGTCAGGTCGGCAGCCGCCGCGGCGTGGGCGGCCAGCATCTCGCCATAGTCCATCTTGTAGATGTGATCCCCCGCCAGGATCAGCACGAACTCGGGGCCATAGTGGCGCAGGATGTCCATGTTCTGGAACACGGCATCGGCCGTGCCCTTGTACCACTCGTCCTCACGCACGCGCTGCTGGGCGGGCAGCAGGTCGATGAATTCGTTGAACTCGCCGCGCAGGAAGCCCCAGCCCCGCTGCAGATGCTGGATCAGGCTGTGGGCCTTGTACTGCGTGATCACCCCGATGCGCCGGATGCCGGAATTGACGCAGTTGGACAAGGGGAAATCGATGATGCGGAACTTGCCGCCGAAAGGCACGGCGGGCTTGGCCCGCCAGTCGGTGAGATGCTTGAGCCGGCTGCCCCGCCCTCCTGCCAGGATCAGTGCCACCGTACTCTTGGTGAGCAGGCTGACGAAGCGCGGGTATTCCTTCTGTCTCTGCGGTGGTCTGCTGTCCTTTGAAAAATCCATGTCGCCCAACCCGGTGAAACTCTATCAGGGAAAATTGCGATGACCGTTTCTGTTCCGCCTGCCCAACTGGACTGCCCGCCGGGTTTACGTGGCTGCCTGGCATTGTGACTATAATCCCGTTACGCTCCGATTACGCCAACGACACAGAGCGTCCGGCCGCCAGGCACGGATCCACCGTGGACTTCCGAAACATGAAACACGACATCCCCAGCAAAGTCAATCCGGTTTACGACGCGTTGGCCGAGGCCCGCCTGCACGATCCCTTCGCCCACCTGGGCCTGCATCACACCGGCAGCGGATGGCTGGTGCGCGTGTTCGCACCCCATGACGACCGGGTGGCGATCCACACCGGCGCGGGATGGCAGGCCATGGAGCAGGTGGACAGCCGGGGCGTGTTCGAGTGGCGCTCGCCGACCCAGCCGCCCCTGCCCTACCGGCTTCGCTTCGAGGGCATCCATGGCACGCGGGAGACGTTCGATCCCTATGCCCTTCCCAATCCCGTGAGCGAGCAGGACCTCTACCTGTTCGGCCAGGGCCGCCTGCTGCAGGC
>JBBINK010000014.1:25175-31779 GCA_037443925.1 Betaproteobacteria bacterium | reverse complement strand
AGGGGCGCCGTCAGACAACACAGCGCCCAAGCGGCAAGGCGCGACCGGGAGGAAAACATGATGGATCGGCTATGTGAGAGAGGTGCTAAAATCGCACAAAACCTCAATTTTTTCAATTGGAAACGAAATTGGACCGTTTGCTCGATCTCGACTGGTGGCTGACCCAGGTGTTCGCCGGTGAGCACTTCCTCATCCTGCCCGCCTCGTCGGATGCCAGTTTCCGCCGTTACTACCGCATCGACCTCGACGGTCAGACCTACATCGCCATGGATGCGCCTCCGAAGCACGAGGCCATCGGCCCGTTCGTGCACGTGGCCCAGCTGTTCGAGGCGGCCGGTGTGAACGTGCCGAAGATCCTCGCCCAGGACGAGGAGCGGGGCTTCCTGCTGCTCACCGACCTGGGGCGCGTCACCTATCTGGACGCCCTCGACGATGCCAGCGCCGACCGGCTCTACCGCGATGCCAACGAGGCCCTGATCAAGATCCAGCTCGCCAGCCAGCCCCGCCTGCTGCCCGAGTACGACGAGGCGCTGATGCTCAGGGAGATGCGTCTGTTCTCCGAGTGGTACGTGCCGCGGCATCTGGGCATCACCCTCGGTGCCGAGCAGAGCGCCCTGCTGGAGGCGGTCTACCAGACGGTGCTGCGGCGGGTGCTCGCCCAGCCGAAGGTCTATGTGCATCGGGACTACCATTCGCGCAACCTCATGGTGACCGAGCCCAACCCGGGCATCCTGGATTTCCAGGACGCGGTGTACGGGCCCATCACCTACGATCTGGTCTCCCTCTACAAGGACGCCTACATCGCCTGGGACGAGGAACAGATCCTGGACTGGGTGATCCGCTACTGGGAGCGGGCGAAGAAGGAAGGGCTGCCCGTGGCCGCCGACTTCGGCGAGTTCTACCGGGACTTCGAATGGATGGGGGTGCAGCGCCACATCAAGGTCCTGGGCATCTTCGCGCGCCTGTACCACCGGGACGGCAAGGCGGCCTATCTGCAGGACATGCCCCTGGTGCTCGACTATCTGCGCCGCGCCTGTGAGCGCTACCGCGAGCTCGGCCCGATGCTTTCGCTGCTGGACGAACTGCACGGCGATGAGCGCCAGGTGGGCTACACCTTTTGACCCTGGCCGCCACCTCTCCCATGAAAGCCATGATCCTGGCCGCGGGCCGTGGCGAACGCATGCGCCCGCTCACCGACACCACGCCCAAACCCCTGCTGGCCGTGGGCGGCAAGCCCCTGATCGTCTGGCACCTGGAGCGGCTCGCCGCGGCGGGTTTCACCGAGCTGGTCATCAACCATGCCCATCTGGGCGCGCTCATCGAGGCGGCGCTGGGAGACGGCAGCCGCTGGGGCGTCAGCATCGCCTATTCCGCCGAGGGCGAGCCCCTGGAGACGGCGGGGGGCATCGCCCAGGCGCTGCCGCTGCTGGGTGAGCGGCCCTTCCTGGTGGTCAATGGCGACATCCACACGTATTACGACTTCGCCCGGGCGCGTGCCATCGCCGCTGCCATGGAGCGGGATCCCGGTTACACTGCGCATCTGGTGTTGACGGACAACCCGCCCCATCACCCCCAGGGCGACTTCGCCCTGGACGGGGACGTGTGTCGCCTGGAAGGGGCGCGCAAGCTCACCTACACCGGCATCGGCGTGTACCGTCCCGAGTCCTTCGCCCATATCGTGCCGGGCAGCAGGGCCGCCCTCGGGCCGCTGTTGCGGGCGTGGGTGGCGGCCGGCCGGGTGCGTGGGGAACACCTGCGCGCCCGCTGGGTGGACGTGGGCACGCCCGAACGGCTCGCCGCCCTCGACCGCGCCCTCACCGGCTGCCGGGGCTGCCGCGCCGGCGACGACTGAACGTAGCGAAGACATGCCATGACGCCTTACCAGGAACGCCGCAGCAGACTTGCCAGCCGCATGGGCGCGGGCGTGGCGGTCATTCCCACCGCGCCGGAGCGTCCGCGCAACCGCGACAGCCTCTATCCCTACCGCTTCGACAGCTACTTCCACTACCTCACCGGCTTTCCCGAGCCGGAGGCGGTGCTGGTGCTGGTGGCCGAGGGCGGCGGCGTCAAGAGCCTGCTCTTCTGCCGGGACAGGAACGAAGAGCGGGAAATCTGGGACGGCTTCCGCTACGGTCCCGAGGGCGCGCGCGAAGCCTTCGGCTTCGACGAGGCGCATTCCATCACGCGCCTGGACGAGATGATGCCCGGGCTGCTGGCCGATCAGCCCTATCTCTTCTTCGATCTGGGCGCCGACCCCTCCTGGGATACCCGGGTGGTGGGCTGGCTCAACGCGGTGCGGGCCGAGGCGCGCAATGGCGTCACCGCCCCCGAGGGCATCCGCGACGTGCGGGCCCTGCTCGACGACATGCGCCTGATCAAGGATGCCCACGAGCTGGCGACCATGCGTCGGGCCGCGGACATTTCCGGTGCCGCCCACCGGCGCGCCATGCGGGCCACCGCGCCGGGGCGGCGGGAATACGAAATCGAGGCGGAGCTGCTGTACGAATTCCGGCGCCAGGGCGCCCAGGCTCCCGCCTACACCCCCATCGTCGCCGGCGGCGCCAATGCCTGCGTGCTCCATTACGTGGCCAACGACGCCGTGCTGGAGGAGGGCAGCCTGCTGTTGATCGACGCCGGCTGCGAACTCGACGGCTATGCCGCGGACATCACGCGCACCTTCCCCGTGAACGGCCGTTTCGGCCCGGCCCAGAAGGACTGCTACCAGATCGTGCTGGCGGCCCAGGCGGCGGCCATGGAGCGGGTCCGGCCGGGGTGTTGCTGGAACGAGCCCCACGAGGCCGCGCTGCGGGTGCTGGCCCAGGGCATGCTGGATCTGGGGCTGGTGCAGGGCAGCCTGGAGGCGGTGCTGGAGTCGGGCGCCTACAAGCGTTTCTACATGCACAAGACCGGCCACTGGCTGGGCATGGACGTGCACGATGCCGGCGACTACAAGCGGGGCGGGCAGTGGCGCAGGCTGGAGCCCGGCATGGTGCTCACGGTGGAGCCGGGGCTCTATATCCGCCCCGCCGGGGACGTGCCCGAGGCCCTCTGGAACATCGGCATCCGCATCGAGGACGACGTGTGCGTCACCGAGGCGGGCTGTGAGATCCTCACCGCGGCCACGCCCAAGACCGTGGCCGAGATCGAGGACTGGATGGCCGGACGCCATGGCTGAGTTCGACACCGACGTGCTGATCGTGGGCGGCGGCCCGGTGGGCGCCACCCTGGCCCTGGCGCTCGCCCAGGGCGGATGCGGCGCGGTCACGGTGCTGGAAGCCCAATCCGATGTGTTGGCGGCCGACGGCCGCATCCTCGCCCTGTCCGAAGGCAGCCGCCTGATTTTGGAGGCCATCGGCATCTGGCAGCGGCTGCCGGAGCCCACCCCCATCACCCGCATCCATGTCTCCCAGCGCCATGCCCTGGGCCGCGCCTGGCTCACCGCCCGGGAGGCGGGACTGCCGGCGCTGGGCTACGTGGTGGACTACGCCGCCCTGCGCCGGGCGCTGCACGAGGCCCTGACCGGCGCGAAGCTGGCCTACCGGACGGGTGCGCGGGTGGAGGCGATCCGGCCCGCTGCCGAAGCGGCCGGCGTGGCATGGACGCAGGACGGCCGGCCTCACCAGGCGCGCGCGCGGCTTCTGGCCGTGGCCGACGGCGGCCGTCTCCTGGATGGCCTGCCCGGCGTGGAGCGCGACTACGGCCAGTGGGCGGTGGTCTGCCAGGTCGGCACCGAACGGCCCCACGGCAACGTCGCCTACGAACGCTTCACGGCCCAGGGGCCGCTGGCCCTGCTGCCCTACCGCGATCATTACGGCCTGGTCTGGACCGCTTCCCCGGACCAGGCCCGGGCCATGCTGGCCTGGGACGACGCCTCGTTCCTGGCGCGCCTGGGTGGGCATTTCGGCGAACGCCAGGGTCGCTTCCTGTGGGCCGGCCCCCGCAGCGCCTTTCCCCTGGGGCTCGCCCGCACCCGGCCGCGGGTGCTGGCGCGCACGGTGATCGTGGGCAACGCGGCCCAGACGCTGCATCCCGTGGCGGGCCAGGGATTCAATCTCGGCCTGCGTGACGCCTGGGAACTGTCCCGTCACATCCTCGCGACACCGGCGGAAGGCCTGGGCGGGCCGGCCTGGCTCGCCGCCTATGAGGCCGGGCGCAGGCTGGATACCACCGGCGGCATCCTGTTCACCGATGCCCTGGTGCGCCTGTTCTCCAACGACGTGCCCGGCTTGCGCACGGTGCGGGCCGCGGCGCTGTCCCTGCTGGACGTGCTGCCCCCGGTCAAGGATTTCGTGGTGCGGCGCATGGTGTTCGGGGCGCGGGGCTGACATGGCCAGCCACGATTACGACGTCATCCTCGTGGGCGGCGGGCTGGTGGGCACGGCCTGCGCCCTGGCGCTGGACCGGGCGGGTCTGCGCGTGGCCCTGGTGGAATCCCGCCCTCCCGAGCCCCTGCCCGACCACGGCTGGGATACCCGCATCTATGCCATCAGTCCCGCCAGTGCCCGTTTCCTCGCCGGGCTGGGAGTCTGGTCCCGCCTCGATGCCGGCCGCATCCAGGCCGTCACCGCCATGGATGTGCGGGGCGACGACGGTCGCTCGGCGCTCACGTTCTCCGCCTACGAGGCGGGCGTGGCGGAACTGGCCTGGATCGTGGAAAGCCGCCTGATGCAGGATGCCCTGTGGGAGGCCCTCACCCGGCGTTCCGGCGTCGAGCTGCTCTGTCCGGCGCGGCCGGTGGCCCTCGGCCTCGCCGCAGAGGCCGCCACGCTGACGCTGGAAGGGGGACGGGCGTGCACCGCCGCCCTGGTGGTGGGCGCCGATGGCGCGCGCTCCTGGGTGCGCCGGCAGGCAGGCATCGCCAGCGCCGACAAGGATTACCACCAGGTGGGGGTGGTGGCGAACTTCGCCTGCGAACGGCCCCATGGCGGCATCGCCCGCCAGTGGTTCCGCGGGGACGGCATCCTCGCCTGGCTGCCCCTGCCGGGCAGGCGCCTGTCCATGGTGTGGTCCACGCCGGCGGATCACGCCCGGGCGCTGCTGTCGGCATCCCCCGACGAGCTGGCCCGCCAGGTGGCGGCGGCCGGCGAGGGGGTGCTGGGAGGACTCGAGCTCATCACCCCCGCAGCGGGCTTCCCCCTCCACCTCATCCAGGTGGATCGCCTCGTGGCCCCGCGGCTGGCGCTGATCGGCGACGCCGCGCACCAGGTCCATCCCCTGGCCGGCCAGGGCGTCAACCTCGGCTTCGGCGATGCCGCGGTCCTGGCCCGCATCCTGGCCCAGCGGGGGCCCCGCGAGCCGGGGGATGTCTTTCTGCTGCGCCGCTATGAGCGGGCACGCAAGGAAGACATCATCGCCATGCAGGCGCTCACCGACGGGCTCAAGGAGCTGTTCGGCCACCCCGGCGCGGTGGTGGCCGCCCTGCGCAACCTGGGCTTGTCCCTCACCGGGCGTGCCGGGCCCCTGAAGCAGCGACTGGCCCGCCATGCACTCGGCACATTCTGACTCCAACGAAAGGCCATCATGATCGTCCGACGACTTTCCCGCCTCCTGCTCATCACGCTCGCCATTTCCGCCACCGCCTGTGCCGACGAAAAGTCGGTGCGCGAGGAACTCGCCCGCCGCTTTCCCGACATACCCGTCGCCAGCGTGAAAAAGGCGCCGGTGAAGGGCCTGTACGAAGTCGTCGCCGGCAAGGACGTGTTCTATGTGGACGAGAAGGTGCAGCACGTGGTCCTGGGCACCATCATCGAGGCGGCCAGCCGGCGCAACCTCACGGAGGAAAGCCGGCAGGCGCTGCTGCGCGTGGATTTCGCCAGCCTGCCCTTCGCTGATGCCATCACCATCGTCAAGGGCAAGGGCAGCCGCAGGCTGGCGGTGTTCGAGGATCCCGACTGCCCCTACTGCCGTCGCCTGGAGGCGGAGCTCGCCGGGCTCGACGACGTCACCATCCATGTGTTCCTGTTGCCGCTGGACCAGCTCCATCCCGAGGCCGGCCTGAAATCCCGCAAGGTCTGGTGTGCGCCGGACCGGGCCCGGGCCTGGCTGGAGGTGATGAGCACCGGCGCCCTGCCCGACAACAAGGGCGACTGTCCCAACCCCGTGGCGCGCATCGCCGAGCTCGCCGCGCGGCTGGGCATCCAGGGTACGCCGGCCCTCGTGTTCGAAAGCGGCCGGCTGGTGCCCGGGGCCATTCCCAAGGAGCGGATCGAGGCCCTGCTGCGGGAACCCAGGGGAGGCCCGGGCCGATGAGCCGCGAGATGTGGGATGGGCACTACGCCGAGCCCGGTTACCTCTTCGGCACGGAGCCCAACGTCTTCCTCGCCTCCCAGGCGCACCGGCTCGTGCCCGGGCAGCGCGCCCTGGCCGTGGCCGACGGCGAGGGACGCAACGGAGTGTGGCTTGCCAGCCAGGGGCTTTCCGTGGTGTCGGTGGATTTTTCCGCGCCCGCGGTGGAGAAAGCCAGGCGGCTCGCGGCGGAGCGGGGCGTCGAGCTGGAATTCCACGTGGCCGACGTGCTGGAATGGGACTGGCCGGTGAACGCCTTCGACGTCGTGGCCGCCATCTTCATCCAGTTCGTGGGGCCCCAAGGGCGGTCTTTCCTGTT
>JBBINK010000014.1:7623-25165 GCA_037443925.1 Betaproteobacteria bacterium | reverse complement strand
CCAGCGCATCAAGGATGCCCTGAGGCCGGGCGGCATCCTGATCATGCAGGGCTACACGCCCAAGCAGCTGGAATACCGCACGGGAGGACCGCCCTGCGCGGAGAACCTGTACACCGAGGCCCTGCTGCGCGAGGCCTTTGCCGACATGGACATCCTGCACCTGCGGGAGCACGAGGACTTCATCGCCGAGGGCCGCAAGCACTACGGCATGTCGGCCTTGATCGACCTGGTGGCGAAGAAGCGGGGCGCCTGACGGGCGGCGGCGCGGCGGGCCGCCCGGCCCCGGCCAAGGCGCGCTAGCGGCAGCGGTCCGTCTTCATCCAGCGCATCAGCCATTGCCGGGCCCGCTCCCGGGCGTGGCGCGTGGCGATTTTCTCTTCCGGCGTCTGGTCGGCGCGGAAGTCGAAGGCCCGCCGCGCCATGGGGTATTCCTGGAATTCCACCGGCACCCCGCGTTCGTACAAGGCGTAGAAGGCCCGCCCCGCGCTCATCCGCCGCAGCTCGAAGTCGGCATCGCCGATGAGCATCAGCATCGGGGTCGTGATCTGCATCACCTCCGGCGCCACGCGGAACAGTTGGTCGGGCTCGGGCGCGTTGGGGTTCTGCATGTGGCCGTAGTAACTCACGATGGCGGCGATGTCCTTCGGCCGTTTGGCCGCCAGCCGGATCGCGTAGTAGGGGCCCCGTGACTGGCCGACGATGCCCACCGGGATGCGGCACGCCTTCGGGTGCGCCATCAGGAAGTCCATGGCGGCTTCCACGTCGCCTTCCGTGGCCGGGTCGTGCTCCGCCGGCCAGCGTTCGATCATGCGCCCGCTCTGCCAGTCCGGCATCACCACCAGGAAGCCCTGGCCGGCCAGCTCCAGGATGTGCTTCTGCTCGTTCTCGTCGATGCCCCGCTTGGCATGGATGAACAGAACCGGCGGGAACGGCCCTTTGCCCTCGGGAATGGCGAGATGGACGGGCACCTCCACATCGCCCGACTTGACGCGGGTGCGCTCCAGTACAGGCGCCCCGTGGGCCACGGCGGCGGAAAGCAGCAGCGCAAGCAGGAGAGTCGTCGGTTTCATCGCAGGCTCCGGGTGGGGAAGGAAAGCCGTCGATGGTAACAGAACCGACCGCCGCCAAGGCCGCCGGTGTGCTTCGGGCGGCTCGGGCCGCCTGGTTGTGGGCGGCGCGCAAGCCGCCTTATACTGCCGCGGTCTTCGGCCGACCCATGCCCTTCCTTCCCGTTTCCCTTGGCGAACCCACCCGCGCGGGGCTGCGCCTGGCGCTGGCCCTGGCCCTGTCCGCGTCGCTGCACGGGGCGCTGCTCATGGCCGTGAGGGTGGGGCAGGTGGAGCGGCCGGGGCCCGTCGCGCCGAGGCTGACCGTGCGCCTTGCACCGCAGCCTTCCCGGCCTGATGCGCCGGTCCTCCAACCCACGCCCCAGGCCGACTCGCCGGTTTCCGAGCCCGCGCCCCAGCCGGAGGTTCCACCGGTCGCCGTGCAAGCGCCCTCGCCGCCGGAGCTCGCGTCCCCCGCCGCGGAGGGCGAGGCGCGGGAGGGCATGCCCGAGGCCGCCGCCGGGACCACCACCCTGGACCTGCCCCTGCCCCCCGATCCCGTCTACTACCCCGCGCGGCAGGTGGACGAACACCCGGTGCTGGTCAGCGGTGGCAAGCCCGTCTATCCTGATGAGGCCGCGCGCCGGGACCTCAAGGGCGAGGTGATCGTCCTCATGCTGCTCAACGAGCATGGCCGGGCGGACGAGGTGAGCATCGTGGAGGCCAAGCCTGCCGGCATGGGCTTCGAGGAGGCGGTGATCGCCTGGCTGCGGGAGGCCCGCTTCAGGCCGGCCATGCGGCAAGGGCGGGCGGTGAAGGCGCGGGTGGTCTATCACGTGACCTTCGAACCCTGAATTCCGACTCGACATCCACCCTTCACAGGAGGTTTTCCATGAGCAGGCTCAACATCGCCTTCGGCTTCATCTTTCTGGCCCTGTCGGCGGCCCTCGGCCCCTACATGCTGACCACGCTCCATCCCACCGCGCGCCAGGCGCAGGAAGGCCGTGTCGCCGCCACGGGCAAGCTCGCCGAAGTGGCGGGCGCCAATTTCGACGACCCGGAGACCCTCGCGCCCATCACGGCGGACAAGCTGGGTCGGCTGGCCAGCGAAGCGGTGCTTGCCCTCAACCGTGAGATCAACGCCCGCGCGCCCATCGACGCCGTGCGCTCGGGACCCCATGTCCACGGCAACCTGGAAGCCCTGCTCAACATCGCCGTGGGGCTCACACTCCTGTTCGTGAGCTGCAAGCGCGCCTGGATGAAGCAGGTGATCGGCTGGCTGTTCATCCTGGGCACGCTGCTGCATTCCGGCATGCTCTATCTGGTGGTGGTGTTCAACCAGGGCTGGGCGGGCACGATCCTGGCCACGGGCGTCGGGCCGGTGATGATCCTGCTGGGCCTGGTGCTTGCCGGCATCGCGGTGGCGGTGGGCTTCAAGGGCGAGATCGTGCGCGACTGATGCCGGCTGCGGACCGGGCGACGCCCGGGGTCGGATGGGCGGGTGTCAGGGGCCGGGGCCGCCCTTCGGCAGCAGCACCCAGAGCCGTCCCCGTTGGCGCATGGCGCCCGCCAGGCGTCCGGCCTGCTCGCCGAAGCCCCAGAAGAAATCCGCCCGTACCGCGCCCTTGATGGCGCCGCCCGTGTCCTGGGCCAGCATCAGGCGCCGGAGAGCCTGGCCGCTTTCCGGCCAGGTGGTCGCGAGGAAGACCGGCGCGCCCAGGGGCACGGCGCGGGGGTCCACGGCGAGGCTGCGGCCCGGGCTCAGGGGCACGCCCAGGGCGCCGGGGGGGCCGTCGGGGCCCTGGGCGGGGGGCGGCGGCAGCTCGCGGAAGAACACGTAGCTGCCATTGCTGTCCAGCAACGGCCGCAGCCGGTCCGGATGCTGCTCGGCCCAGCGCCGGATCTCGGCCATGGAAGCCTGCTCCGGCGTGAGCTCGCCCTGCTCCACCAGCCTCCGGCCGATGGCCACGTAGGGATGGCCATTCTGGTCGGCGTAGCCCACCCGGACCGTCTCGCCGGTGTCCAGCAGGATCCGCCCCGAGCCCTGGATGTGCAGGAAGAACAGATCCAGCAGGTCGTCCACCCAGAACAGCGCCTTGTCCGCGAGGGGCGCGGCTCCGTTCTCGATTTCCGCGCGGCTGAAGTAGGGCACCACCCGACGCCCGGACAGGCGCCCGCGCAGGCGGTAGGACTTGAGCTCGGGATAGAGGCTGGCGAGATCGATGGTGAGCAGATCGTCGGGCACGCCGTAGAGGGGAAAGCGGTAGCGGGCCGAGGGCGTGCGGCTGCCATGAAGCAGCGGCTCGTAATAGCCGGTGATCAAGCCGGTGTCGGTGCCGTCGCTGGCCGCCAGGCGGTGGGGGACGAACCAGCGCTCGAAGAAGGTCCGGGCCGCGGCATCGTCGGCCGGGCGCTCACGCTCGGCCGCCTCGCACACGGGCGCCCAGGCCGGCTGCCTGCGCAGGGCGGAGCAGCTCGCCAGCAGGGCGGGCCAGGCGCCGGCCGCGTCGGTCTCGCTCCAGCCGTCCAGGGCCGACCAGGCCACGGGGGTGAGCACCGGCGTGGGCGGGGCAAGCCCGGGCTTGGGGGGCAGGGCACAGCCGGCCAGGAAGGCGAGCAGGAGCGCGACGGCGCTTTTGCGGTAGCATTGGCCGCTGCGAAACAGGGAAGGAAAGGTCATGGGTTGGTTGCTGCTGGAGGCGGGCGTGGCGCTGGGCCTGCTCATCTTCATCGTCTGGTTCACCCTGCCGCGCAGGAAGAAAAAGGACGACGACTGAGCAATCCTCAGTGCAGGGTGCGCGGCACGGACAGCACGAATTCCGGGATGGGCGCGTCGAACTTGGTGCCATCCTCCGCCACCATCTGGTAGCTGCCCTTCATGGTGCCCACGGGGGTGGGCAGCGCCGAGCCGCTGGTGTACTCGTAGCTTTCCCCCGGCCGGATGAGCGGCTGTTCCCCCACCACGCCCAGGCCCTTCACTTCCTGGACCTGGCCTTCGGCATCGGTGATGATCCAGTGGCGGCTGATGAGCTGGGCGGGAATGTTGCCGGTATTGCTCAGGGTGATGGTGTAGGCGAACACATACCGGCCGGCGGCTTCGTCGGACTGTTCCGCCAGATAGTCCACCCGCGCGCTGACGGTGATCTCGTATTTGGTGCCTTCGGCCATGTGGTGCTCGCCTCATCCGCTTGGGGCCGCCTATTGCACACGAATTCCCCCGCATAGGCAAGGGCGCGTGTTTCCGGGTAAAATGCAAAGCTTTGTTTCTGATTGAGGATTCACCATGGCTCCGTTCCGTATCGCGCCGAGCATCCTGTCCGCCAACTTTGCCAAGCTGGGGCAGGAGATCACCGATGTCATCGCCTCCGGCGCCGACATCATCCATTTCGACGTGATGGACAATCATTACGTGCCCAATCTCACCATCGGGCCGCTCGTGTGCGAAGCCATCCGGCCGCTCACCTCCGCCATCATCGACGTGCACCTGATGGTCAAGCCCGTGGACCGCATCATTCCCGACTTCGCCAAGGCGGGCGCCAACATCATCACCTTCCATCCCGAGGCGTCGGAGCACATCGACCGCTCCCTTGCCCTGATCAAGGACCAGGGCTGCAAGGCGGGCCTGGTGTTCAATCCCGCCACGCCCCTCGACTACATGGACCACGTGATGGACAAGCTGGACATGGTGCTCCTCATGAGCGTGAACCCCGGCTTCGGCGGCCAGAAGTTCATCCCGGAAGCGCTCAACAAGCTGCGCATCGCCCGTCAGAAGATCGACGCCTATCGGGAAAAGACCGGCCGCGAGATCTGGCTGGAGATCGACGGCGGCGTGAAAGTGGACAACATCGCCGAGATCGCCCGCGCCGGGGCCGACACCTTCGTGGCCGGCTCCGCGGTGTTCGGCGCGGGCAAGGATTCCGATCCCCACCGCTACGATTCGGTCATCGCCGCCATGCGCGCCGAGCTGGCGAAAGTCTGATGGACGCCGCGCGCTTCCCGCTGGCGGTGAAGGCCGTCGTGGTGGACCTCGACGGCACGCTGCTCGACACGGCGCCGGATCTGGCCGCCGCGGCCAACCGCATGCTCGCCGAGCTGGGCCGGCCGCCGGTGCCCCGGGCCGTGCTGGAGACCTACATCGGCAACGGGGTGTCGCGCCTGGTCAAGCGCGTGCTCACCGGCGACATGGAGGCCGAACCCGATCCCGAACTGTTCCACGAGGCGCTCGAGATCTTCCAGCGCCATTACGGCGAGCACGTGGCCGACGAATCGCGGCCCTTCCCCGGGGTGGTGGAGGGGCTCGAAGCCATGAAGGCGGCGGGCTTGTCCCTGGCCTGCATCACCAACAAGGCCGAGCGCTTCACCGTGCCCCTGCTTTTGGCCACCCACCTGCACGGCTACTTCGAACTCATCCTCTCCGGCGACACCCTGCCCAGGAAGAAACCCGATCCCCTGCCGCTGCGCCATGCCTGCGAGCATTTCCGCATCGCGCCTTCGGAGCTGCTGCTCATCGGGGATTCCCTCAACGATGCCCAGGCGGCGCGTGCCGCCGGCTGTCCCGTGTTCGTGGTGCCCTATGGCTACAACCGTGGCCGGCCGGTGGAGGAGCTGGACGTGGACGCGGTGGTGCCCAGCCTGGCCGAGGCGGCCAAGCTCATCCGGAAGGCCTGACATGCACCGCGAAGGCACGCAGACCGTCGGAACCCCACGCCCTCTCGGGCGATGGCGCTGAGGCGCGGCATGGGGGCGGGAGCCTGCGCTCCTCCCCGGGGTTCTTTCCTTCGACGCTGTGTCCGAGTGGTGAAACATGACTGAACAGGAATTTCTCGAATACGCCCGCCAGGGCTACAACCGCGTTCCCCTGGTGCGCGAGGCCCTGGCCGATCTCGACACGCCCCTGTCGGTGTATCTCAGGCTGGCCAACGCGCCCTATACCTACCTGTTCGAATCGGTCCTGGGCGGCGAGCGCTTCGGCCGCTATTCCTTCATTGGGCTGCCCGCCCACACGCGCATCGTGGTGCGTGGCCATGAGGTGACCGTGGAAGACGACGGCGGCGTGCGCCTATACAGCCCGTGCGCCGACCCCCTGGCCTTCATCGACGACTACCGGGCCCGGTTCAGGGTGGCCAGCCGCCCGGGCCTGCCCCGCTTCTGCGGCGGGCTGGTGGGTTACTTCGGCTACGACACCGTGCGCTACATCGAAAAGCGCCTGGCGGACACGGCCAAGCCCGACCCCATCGGCACCCCCGACATCCTGCTTTTGCTCTCGGAAGAGCTGGTGGTGGTGGACAACGTGCTGGGCAAGCTCTACTTGGTGGTCTATGCCGATCCCACCGAGGCGGGCAGCCACGCCCGCGCCCTGGCGCGGCTGGATGCCCTGGAGGCTCGGCTCCGGGCGCCCCTCGAGCTGCCGCCCACGCCGCGGCTGCCGGCCGAGGAGGCCGTCTCCGGCTTCGGCGAGGCCGAGTTCAAGCAGGCGGTGGAACGCGCCAAGCGCTACATCTTCGACGGCGACATCATGCAGGTGGTGCTGTCCCAGCGCATGAGCCAGCGCTTCGGCGCCTCGCCCCTGAGCCTCTACCGCGCCCTGCGCAGCCTGAATCCCTCGCCCTATCTGTTTCACTGCGACTTTGGCGATTTCCACGTGGTGGGCGCCTCGCCCGAGATCCTGGTGCGGCTGGAGGGGGACACCGTCACCGTGCGTCCCATCGCGGGCACGCGGCCCCGGGGCGCCACGCGGGAAGAGGACGAAGCCCTCGCCCGGGAGCTGCTCGCCGACCCCAAGGAACGGGCCGAGCATCTCATGCTCATGGACCTGGGACGCAACGACGTGGGGCGGGTGGCCGAAGTCGGCAGCGTGCGGGTCACCGAGAACATGGTGATCGAGCGCTACTCCCATGTGATGCACATCGTCTCCAACGTGGAAGGCAGACTGAAGCCCGGGCTCGATGCCATGGACGTGCTGCGGGCCACGTTCCCTGCGGGCACCGTCAGCGGCGCGCCCAAGGTGCGGGCCATGGAGATCATCGACGAGCTGGAGCCCGTCAAACGCGGCGTCTATGCCGGTGCGGTGGGCTATCTGGGCTTCAACGGCGACATGGACCTGGCCATCGCCATTCGCACCGCGGTGGTCAAGGACGGTATGCTCCATGTCCAGGCAGGGGCCGGCATCGTCGCCGACTCCGTCCCCGAAAACGAATGGCAGGAAACCCGCAACAAAGCCCGCGCAGTGCTGCGCGCGGCGGAACTGGCGCTGGGCGGCCTGACCGCCGGCCGGGAGTGATCCATCATGCTCCTCATGATCGACAACTACGACTCCTTCACCTACAACCTCGTGCAGTATTTCGGCGAGCTGGGGCAGGAGGTGCGGGTCTTTCGCAACGATGAAATCGATCTGGCGGGGGTCGAGGCGCTGCGTCCCGACCATATCGTGATCTCGCCCGGCCCCTGCACGCCCAACGAGGCGGGCATTTCCGTGCCCCTCATCCGGGCCTTTGCCGGCCGGGTGCCCATTCTGGGGGTATGTCTGGGCCATCAGGCCATCGGCCAGGCTTTTGGTGGCAGGATCGTCCACGCCAAAGAGCTCATGCACGGCAAGACCTCCCTCATCCACCACAAGGGTGTGGGCGTGTTCCGCGGCCTGCCCGACCCGCTCACCGCCACCCGCTACCACTCCCTGGTGATCGAGCGGGAAACCCTGCCCGATTGCCTGGAGATCACCGCCTGGAGCGACGATGGCGAGATCATGGGCGTGCGCCACAAGACGCTGCCGGTGGAGGGTGTGCAGTTCCATCCGGAATCCATCCTGACCGAGTATGGGCATGAGATGCTGGCCAACTTTCTCGAGGAGAAGCAGCCATGACGCCTCAGCAGGCCCTCACCGCCCTGCTCGAAAAGCGCGACCTGAGCCGGGACGAGATGCTCGACCTCATGCACCAGATCATGACCGGCAGCCTCACGCCGGTGCAGATCGCGGGCATCCTGGTGGCGCTGCGCGCCAAGGGCGAGACGGTGAGCGAAATCGCCGCCGCCGCCCAGGTGATGCGCGAGTTGGCAACCCACGTGCCGCTGCCCGCCGACGAGCATCTGGTGGACACCTGCGGCACCGGTGGCGACGGCGCGCACACCTTTAACATCTCCACCGCCAGCGCCATCGTCGCCGCGGCGGCGGGGGTCAAGGTGGCCAAGCATGGCGGCCGCTCCGTTTCCAGCACCTGCGGCAGCGCCGACGTGCTCGAAGCCCTGGGCGTGAACGTGAACCTCACGCCCGAGCAGGTGGCGCAATGCGTCGAGGAAATCGGCGTGGGCTTCATGTTCGCCCCCAACTACCACAGCGCCATGAAATATGCGGCGCCGGTGCGGCGGGAACTGGGCGTGCGCACGCTCTTCAATCTGCTCGGGCCCATGACCAATCCGGCGGGCGCCAGGAACCAGGTCATGGGCGTGTTCGCCCGGGACCTCACGGGCAAGCTCGCCCGGGTGCTAAAGGAACTGGGCAGCCGCCACGTGCTGGTGGTGCACGCCGCCGACGGCCTGGACGAGATCAGCCTGGGGGGCGAGACCTTCGTGGCCGAGCTGCGCGAGGGCGAGGTGAGCGAATACACCCTCAGCCCGCAGCAGTTCGGCTTCGACATCTGCGCCTCGGAGAGGATCGTCGTGCACAACGTGGAGGAGGCCTGCGCCATGATGCTGAGTGTCTTCGACGACGTGGACGGCCCGGCCAGGGACATCGTCTGCCTCAACGCCGGGGCGGCGATCTACGTGGGCGCCGGCGCCCCCACCCTGGAGGCCGGCGTGGCCCGCGCCCGCGAGGTCATCGGATCGGGTGCGGCGCGGGCCAAGCTCGAGGCCCTGCGGGCGCTGTCCCGCCGCCTGGGGGCGCAGGCATGAAGCCGCCGGCGGACATCCTGCGCACCATCCTCGCGGCCAAGCAGGAGGAGATCGCCGCGGCGCGACGGGCCGAGCCCTTCGAGGCCCTGCGCGCCGCCGCCGAGTTTGCCCCGCCGCCGCGGGATTTCCTGGGCAGCCTGCGCGCCAGGATCGCGCAAGGCCAGGCGGCGGTGATCGCCGAGATCAAAAAGGCCAGCCCCAGCAAGGGCGTGCTGCGGGAGGATTTCCGCCCCGCCGAAATCGCCGTGAGCTACGAGCGGGGCGGCGCCGCCTGCCTGTCGGTGCTCACCGACCGACAGTTTTTCCAGGGCAGCCCGGACGACCTGAAAGAAGCCCGCGATGCCTGCAGCCTGCCGGTGCTGCGCAAGGATTTCCTCATCGACCCCTACCAGGTCTATGAGGCCCGCGCCATGGGGGCGGATGCCATCCTGCTCATCGTCGCCGCCTTCGCTCAGCCCGCGCCGACCGGAAGAGGGGCAGGGGCTGAGGGCGCGGCGTTCAACGTGCCTGCCATGGGGGAACTCGAAACCCTCGCCCGCAGCCTGGGCATGGCCGTGCTGGTGGAAGTGCACGATGCCGCCGAGCTCGACGCGGCCCTGCAGCTCACCACGCCCCTGATCGGCATCAACAACCGCAACCTGCACACCTTTGCCGTGGACCTCAACACCACTTTGGGGCTGTTGCCCCGCATGCCCGGCGACCGGCTGGTGGTCACCGAATCGGGCATCCTCGCCCCGGAGCACGTGGCGCTCATGCGCGCCCAAGGCGTGCACGCCTTCCTCGTGGGCGAAGCCTTCATGCGCGCCCCCGACCCGGGCGCGGAGCTCGCCCGCCTCTTCGCCTAGGGGCCGCGAGCCGGCCGGCTGTTGCATAAACGCAACAGCCGGCCCGCCCTGTCGCGAAAATCCCCATGAAAACCTTGTCATCGCCTGGCGGCGCCGGGCACAATCAGGCCAACTTCTCGGAAAGGGAGAGGTTACCTGGCGGCGGGGCTCCACCCGCCCCGGTTCCATTGACTCAACCAATAGGAGAGACTCCATGAACAAGAAGCTTCTCGCCCTGGCCGTTGCCGGCGCCTTCGTGGCCCCGGCGGCGATGGCCCAAGGAAATACCGTGCAAATCTACGGCACTCTGTCCATGTCCGTGGACAGCGTGGACGGCGGCACCGGCGGTGTTCCTTCGGTCAGTACCGACAACGCCGAGCGTCGCACGCGGGTTTCCAGCAATACGTCCTACATTGGCTTCAAGGGTACGGAGGATCTGGGCAATGGTCTGGACGCCCATTTCCAGATCGAGCAGCAGGTTGGTCTCGATGGTGGCGCCGGATCTGGTGGCTTGAATGGCGGTTGGGGCTCTGGCCGCAACAACTTCCTCGGCATCGGCAGCAAGTCCTGGGGTTCCCTGGATTTCGGCCTGATTGACTCTCCGTTGAAGACCTCCACGGGTAAGCTGGACCTCTTCGGGGGTGGCCACACGATCGCTGACTACCGCAGCACCTTCGTGATGGGTACCACCATCGACTCCGTGCGCGCCGCGAACTCCGTGTACTACACCAGCCCGAATTTCAATGGCTTCACCCTGCGCGTGCAGACCGCGGCCCAACAGGAAAATGGCTCCTCCCGCAACCCGAGCTTCTGGTCCGCCAGTGGCACCTATGAGAATGGCCCGATCTTCGCGGTGTTGGCCACCGAGCACACCAAGGCAGTTGGAGGAGGTGGCAATGTTTATAGTGTCGGGGGTCAGACCCTGACGGCTACCGGTGACTGGGAGGCCAAGATCAAGAGCTGGCGCGCCGGCGTGGGCTACAACTTCGGCCCCGGTAAGGTCGGGATTGCGTACAGCAACGTGAAGACCGACGCCACTGCGCTGACGGGTACTCTCGGCGGCAGCCTTGCCGACAGCGTCACCAGCACCAACTACAAGCGCACGGCCTGGCATGCGTCTGGCGAGTACAACGTGACCAAGGCCACGGCCATCGGGCTGCAGTACACCAAGGCTGGCAACATCAACGATATCGCCAACAGCGGTGTGAGCCAGTGGAGCCTTGGCGTGAAACAGACGATGTCCAAGCGCACCACCCTGTATGCCCTGTACACGCAGGTGCGTAACCAGTCCGCGGCTCGCTATTCCCTGGGCGGTGGCGCGAGCGGCGTGCATGGGGTTGTTGCGGCTGCGGCGGGCGAGGATCCGAAGGCGATCTCCGTCGGGATGATCCACAAGTTCTGATTCGACTTCGGTCGAGCGCTTTGCTTGTTGAAACGGGCGCCTTCGGGCGCCCGTTTTTTTGTTTCCCAAAGACGGGGTCAGGCCTTTACTTTATACTGCCTGCCGGCTAGGATGGCTGCGGATCGGTCACGGAGGTTGACATGGCTCGCCCGCTTCGCCTCGAGTTTCCCGGCGCGGTCTATCACATCACGGCCCGGGGGGATGCCCAGGAGGATATCTACGTCGATGATGCAGACCGCCTGCTCTTCCTCGATCTGCTGGGCAAGGAGATCCGGCAGCAGCGCTGGCGGCTGTATGCTTATTGCCTGATGGACAATCACTATCATCTGCTGCTGGAAACGCCCGAGGCCAATCTGGTGGCCGGCATGCGCCGGCTCAATGGTGTGTACACCCAGGCGTTCAATCGGCGGCATGGGCGGGTGGGCCATGTGTTCCAGGGGCGGTACAAGAGCATCCTGGTGGACCGGGATGCCTATCTGCTGGAATTGTCACGCTATGTCGTGCTCAATCCCGTGCGTGCGCGGCAGGTGAGGCGCGCGGAAGACTGGGCCTGGAGCAGCTATCGCGCAACCGTGGGCCTGAGCGCCACGCCGGACTGGCTCGATGCGTCGGGGCTGCTCGCCCAGTTCGACCGGGATCCGGGCCGGGCCCGGCGCGCCTACCGGGATTTCGTGCGCGCGGGGGTCGATGCCGAATCGCCGTGGCATGCCCTGCGCAGCCAGATCTACCTGGGATCGGAACGGTTTCTTGCGCGCATGGAGAAACTCGCGCAAGCTCAGGGAGGCGAAGGCGTGCCCGCCGGCCATCGCCGCCCCGCGCGTCCGACTCCGGAGCAGGTTCTGGCGGACGTGGCGCGGACGTTCCGGATCGCCCCCGAGGATGTGTTGGCACGCAAGGTTCCGGCCGCCTTCCAGGCGTGGCTGTATCTGCTCCGTCGGGCCGCCAACCTGAGTCTGAAGGAGGTGGCCGAACGGGGCGGGGTGTCGCCGCCCCGCATTTCCCAGATCCAGCGGACGGTGGAAAGCGGCGGCGGGCACGAGCGGCTCGAACCCTTGCTGCGGAAGTATAAATTAAAGGCCTGACCCCCCTGACGCTGAGCGACGATTTGACCACGGATGCCTTGCGGCAGGCCAACCGCTGTGTGGCCTGTGGTCTGTGCGTGCCCCTTTGCCCCACCTATCGCAAGCTGGAATCGGAGGCCGATTCGCCACGCGGCCGCGTGATGCTGGCCCGTGCCCTGCTGGAAGGCACGCTGCCGCCGGAGCCGGGGCTGGCCGCGCATCTGGATCGCTGTCTGGTGTGCCGCGCCTGTGAGGCGGCGTGTCCTTCGGGGGTGAGATACGGCGAGATCGTGGATGCCGCGCGGGCGCGGCTGGCGGGCGCGGCCGGGCCCCTGGGGTACCGGCGGCGCTGGGTGGCCGCGCTGCTGGCCGCGCGCGTTCCCCTGGGGCTGGCCGCGCGGCTGGGTTTCCGCGCCCATTACCCGGCGCGGGCACCCCGGCGCGGTGCGGTGGCGCTGTTTCTGGGCTGTGTCACCCGCCTCATGGATGGGGCCACGCTGCGCGCGACGATTTTCGTGCTCACGCGTCTGGGCTACGAGGTGCACGTGCCGCGGGGCCAGGGCTGCTGCGGCGCGATGCACCAGCACGGAGGGGACCCCGCGCGGGCGGCCAGTCTGGCGCGCCGGAATGTCCGGGTGTTCCAGAGCCAGCCCCCGGGCCAAGGGGCATCGGCCGGCAACGAGGCCATGCCCATCTTGTTCGCCGCCACGGGCTGCGGCGCGAGCCTGGTGGAGTATGGCCGCCATGGCGAGGCGGGCGCGGCCTTCGCCCGGCGGGCCAGGGACGTGGTTTCCTTTCTCGCGGGGGCCGAAGGCTGGGAGGCCGTCACCCTCGCGGCTCTGGCCGAGACCGTGGCCGTGCACGAGCCCTGCACCGCCCGCAACGTGCTCCGGAACGCTGGGGATGTGTATCGCCTGCTGGAGCGCATTCCCGGCCTGCGTGGGGTGCCGTTGGCGGGCAACGACCCGTGCTGCGGCTCGGCCGGCCTGTATTTCCTGGAGCAGCCCACGCTCGCCCGCGCCCTGCGGGCTGATACAATGCGGGCGGTGGACCGGGCAGGGGTGCGGCGGGTGGTTAGCACCAACTACGGCTGCGCGCGCTGGCTGGCGCAGGGGCTTCGCGCGCAAGGCAGCGATGTCGAAGTGCTGCATCCGGTCGTCCTGCTTGCGCGACAGATGGGGTTCACGGGGACATGCTGAATCTGGACCGACTGATCATCGAATTCGACAAGGGGCTGCGCACGCTGTTCGCGCCGGCGCCCACGGTGCGGCCCCGGCCTGGCGCCGGGCTGCCCGAGGCGTCCCTCACCGAGGCCGACCGCCGTCATGCGGCGGGGCTGATGCGGGTGAATCACGCCGGCGAGATCTGCGCCCAGGCGCTCTACCAGGGGCAGGCGCTCACGGCCCGCAATCCGGAGGCGAAGGCGGCGCTCACCCAGGCGGCGCAGGAGGAAACCGAACATCTCAATTGGTGCGAGGCCCGGCTTGCCGAGCTGGGCTCCCATACCAGCCGCCTCAATCCCCTGTGGTATACCGGGTCGCTGGCCATCGGCATGCTGGCCGGCGCCTTGGGCGACAAATGGAACCTGGGTTTCCTCGCCGAAACCGAGCGCCAGGTGGAGGCCCATCTGCAAAGCCATCTGGAACGCCTGCCGCCCGGGGATGCCCGAAGCCGCGCCATCGTCGAGCAGATGAAGATCGACGAGGCCAAGCATGCCACCACCGCCCTGGCCCACGGCGGCGCGCCGCTGCCCCTGCCGGTGCGGCTGGCCATGAAGCTCACCTCGAAGGTGATGACGGCGACCGCCTATCGCATCTGAAGGGCGGGGCAGCTCCAGTCTGTCCGCCCTCGGCCGTCGTTGCCCGCCGCTGGCCTAGGCTTCCACGATCTCGTAGTCGTGGGTGACTTCGGCCACCTTGCCCAGCATGATGGAGGCCGAGCAGTATTTCTCGGCCGACAGCCGGATGGCGCGTTCCACCGCCTCCCGCTTCAGGGCGTGGCCCTTGACGATGAAGTGGATGTGGATCTTCGTGAATACCTTGGGGTCGGTGGTGGCGCGCTCCGCATCGATTTCCGCGACGCAGTCCACGATGGGCTGGCGTTGCTTGCGCAGGATGGCCACCACGTCGTAGGACGTACACGCGCCCGTGCCCAGCAGCAGCATTTCCATGGGCCGTGGCCCCAGGTTGCGGCCGCCGCCATCCGGGGGGCCGTCCATCACCACCGCGTGGCCGCTCTCGGTCTCGCCGACGAAGGCCGCGCCTTCGATCCACTTGATGCGTGCTTTCATCTTCGCTCCTTTCAGCCAGGGCGCATTCTAGCCGGTTTGCGCCCGCAGCCGGTACCAGATGAGCCCGATGAGCTCGTGGAGCGCATAGCGGCTCTCCTGCAGGGCGCGGGCATCGGGCAACACATCGCGCAGGAGGCTGCCGTCCCCACGATGAAAGCGCGTGCCGGCGGGCACCACACGGAAGCCGGCCTGCTCGAAGGCGTAGCGGGCGCGCGGCATGTGCCAGGCATGGGTGACGAGCAGAATGGTGTCGATGCCTTCGGCAGCAAGGATGCGGCGGCTTTCCCGCGCATTCTCCCAGGTGGTGCGGGAACCGCTTTCGACCCAACGCACCGGCACCCCGAACTCCTGCTCCAGCACGGTCTTCATGAACAGCGCCTCGGGCGTGTCGCCGTCCGGGCTGCCGCCGCTCACCAGGACCGGCAGTCCGCTTTTTCGCTGCAGCCAGGCGGCGTAGCGCAGCCGCTCCAGAGCCAGGGCATTGGCCGTGTCACCCTGGTATTCGG
Organism: Betaproteobacteria bacterium; assembly: GCA_037443925.1. Classification (GTDB taxonomy): domain Bacteria; phylum Pseudomonadota; class Gammaproteobacteria; order Burkholderiales; family Thiobacteraceae; genus Thiobacter. Next base: position 10,149 of record JBBINK010000014.1, on the reverse strand, counting down.
GTGCGTTCCGGTAGCGTCCGGCACCCAGGACCACGATGGCCTGGACACGCCCGAAGGCGAAGTCCCGGGGTAGGGGCTCGGACTGCAGCAGGGCCAGCAGGCTGCCGGCCACCAAGGGCAACGACAGCACCCAGGTGAGCACCGTCGCCGCGAGGAGCAGACGCCGCGCCAGGCGCGGACGGCGAACCCACAGGGCCAGCGCTGCCACCATGAGCAGCACCAGGCTGCCCGGAGGCAGGATGACGGCCTTGACCAGAGCGGACAGGGATGCGGCTAGCGTATCCATGGACGGGGGTGGTTCGCGCAGCCGCCATTGTACGGGGCCGCGCCCAAATTGTCCTTGGGGGTCATCCTTGTGGGGCCAGCCTTGTGGGGTCAGGTCTTTAATTTATAGTCAATAGAGGGATTGGAGTCAGATCGTTGAATGTATTCTTGACTACAAATTAAAGACCTGACCCCCGTACCTCCACAATCTCAATCTCCACTTCCCGTCCCATGAGGGGGTTGCAAAAAAGTTAAGAATATTAGAAAATGCGCATACGTAAGACACCTCCCTGTCTTACCGTTGTCTCCTCCATCCTCCTCCTTTGGTGGATTTGAGCGCAGCCCCGCAACGGGCTGCGTTTTTTTTTGCCCGTTGGGGCGGCACGGCCGCGGCTGGCCGCACCGCCCGGCCGGAGTCGGCGGGCCGGCGGGGGGCGGGATCCACTTCGGTTTGACACCCGGGCGATGGCGCCCCTATAATCCGCCTCTTTCTCGAATTCAGCATTGGGATCCTGGGTATGCGTACCTACTCCGCAAAACCGGCAGACATCAAACGCGACTGGTATGTCGTGGACGGCACCGGCAAGGTTCTCGGCCGCCTCGCAGCCGAGATTGCCCGGCGGCTCCGGGGCAAGCACAAGACCATCTACACGCCCCACATGGATACCGGCGACTACATCGTGGTGGTCAACGTGGAAAAGATGCGGGTGACCGGCAACAAGGCGGAAGACAAGCAGTATCACCGCCACTCCGGCTACCCGGGTGGCATCTACACCACCAATTTCGCCAAGCTGCAGGCCAAGCACCCCGAGCGGGTGCTGGAAAAGGCGGTGAAGGGCATGTTGCCCAAGGGCCCGCTGGGCTACGCCATGATCAAGAAGCTGAAGGTGTACAGGGGGCCGGAGCATCCCCACGCGGCCCAGCAGCCCCAGGTTTTGGAAATCTAAGGACTCTCCATGATTGGCAACTGGCATTACGGAACCGGTCGGCGCAAGAGCTCGGTCGCCCGCGTGTTCATCAAGCCCGGTAAGGGTGATTTCATCGTCAACGACAAACCGGTGGATGCGTACTTCTCCCGCGAGACGGGCCGCATGGTGGTGCGCCAGCCTCTGGTGGTCACGGACAGCGAAGGCCGTTTCGACATCATGGTCAACGTCCGCGGCGGTGGTGAGAGCGGGCAGGCCGGCGCGGTTCGCCATGGCATCGCCCGCGCCCTCGCGGAATACGACGAGGCGCTCAAGGCCACTTTGCGCAAGGCCGGCCTGCTCACCCGCGATGCGCGCGAGGTGGAGCGCAAGAAGGTGGGTCTGCACAAGGCACGCCGCCGCAAGCAGTTCTCCAAGCGCTGATCGCTTACGCTTTGGACAGAAAGCCGCCTCCGGGCGGCTTTTTAATTGCTTCGGCGGTATCATTGCCTGCCAGTCGGGGCACAGGGCGGCAAGGGGCGTCGGCGGGCAGGGCAGGCCCCCAGCCGCGCCGCGCACGTGGATTCTCTGTTTCTGATTCGGGGTGAGACACATGATCAGGGTCGGCATCGTCGGCGGTACGGGTTATACCGGGGTGGAGTTGTTGCGCCTGCTCGCCGGGCATCCGGAGGTGGAGCTCGCGGCCATCACCTCGCGCAAGGAGGCCGGCATGCCGGTGGCGGATCTCTTTCCCAATCTGCGGGGCCGGGTGACGCTGACGTTCTCCGATCCGGCCGACGCGCCCCTGAAGCAGTGCGACGTGGTGTTCTTCGCCACGCCCAACGGGATTGCCATGACCCAGGCCCGGGAGCTGCTGGAGGCGGGCGTGCGGGTGATCGACCTGGCCGCGGATTTCCGCATCCGTGACGTGGCCCTGTGGGAAAAGTGGTACGGCATGAGCCATGCCTGCCCCGACCTCGTGGCGGAGGCCGTCTATGGCCTGCCCGAGATCCACCGTGAGCGCATTCGGGGCGCGCGCCTGGTGGCCAATCCCGGCTGCTATCCCACCGCGGTGCAGCTGGGCTTTCTGCCCCTCGTGGAAGCGGGCGTGGTGGACACGGACCACCTCATCGCCGATGCCAAGTCGGGGGTGTCCGGGGCGGGGCGCAAGGCCGAGGTCCATACCCTCTTCGCCGAGGCGGCAGACAACTTCAAGGCCTACGGCGTGCCCGGCCATCGCCATCTACCCGAGATCCGGCAGGGTCTGGCCCAGGTCGCGGGCCGGGAGGTGGGGCTGACCTTCGTCCCCCATCTCACGCCCCTGATCCGGGGCATCCACGCAACCCTCTATGCGCGG
>JBBINK010000014.1:0-7596 GCA_037443925.1 Betaproteobacteria bacterium | reverse complement strand
CGCGGGACATCGATCTCCAGGCCCTGTTCGAGACCCGCTACCGCGACGAGCCCTTCGTGGACGTGCTGGCCTCCGGGGCCCATCCCGAGACCCGCTCGGTGCGGGCCTCCAACGTCTGCCGCATCGCCGTGCACCGCCCCCAGGGCGGGGATACCGTGGTGGTCCTGTCGGTGATCGACAACCTGGTGAAGGGCGCTGCCGGTCAGGCGGTGCAGAACATGAACATCCTGTTCGGTCTGCCTGAGCCCATGGGGCTCGATCAGCTGCCCGTGCTGCCCTGATCCTCCATGGCCTCCCGCCTGCTGCGCAGCCTCAAGAGCCGCTTCGGCATTGCGGCGGCGCGTATGCGGGTGCGCACCCACATTCCCCTGCCCGTGCGCATGCTGGTGGCCGCCATGCTGGTGGCCGCCGGGCTGTGGCTGGCCAACTGGGTTTACGATACCGGCATGCGTCTGGCCGGCTTCGAGAAGAGCCAGGCGGAGGAAGCCCTGCGCAGCCTGTCGGAGCGGCTTTCGCGCCTCGAGGCCGAAAACGCCACGCTGCGGGTCGAGGCGGCCCGGCTGGGCCGGCAAGTGGAGATCGAGCAGGCCACCAGCCGCGAGCTTGCCCGGACGGTCAAGTCCCTGCAGGACGAGAACGCGACCCTGAAGGAGGATGCGGCGTTTTTCCGCAACCTGCTGTCGCCCAACCCCACGGCGGGTGGCGTGAGCATCTACCATGCCAAGCTGGAACGCAACGCCCTCGTGCCTGGCGAATACCGGTACCGGCTGCTACTATTGAACGCCGGCCCGCGGGACCAGGAATTCTCCGGCAGGGTCCAGATCCTGGTCAGTGGCGTGCGTGACGGCAAGACGGTGACCGTGGCCGAGCCCGGACCCGAAGGGGCGCTGGCGGTGCGCTTCCGCTACTACCAGCGCCTGGAAGGGACCCTGCGCCTGCCTCCCGGCATGGCGCCCCGAACCGCCCAGGTCCGCCTGTTCGAGGCGGGCACCACCGTGCCCAAATGGACCCGGACCGTCACGCTCCAATAGGCCGGCAGGAAGGAAACGCGCATGTTTTTCGGAAAGAAACCAAGCCGCCCCCAGAACCGCATCGACACCCTCATCGGCGCGGAGACCCGCATCCAGGGGGACGTGACCTTCAGCGGTGGCCTCCGGGTGGACGGCCAGATCGTGGGCAACGTCTCGTCCCGGGGCGAGGCCCCTTCCACCCTTGTTTTGTCGGAAAACGCCCGCATAGAAGGGCGCATCCAGGTCTCCCACGTGGTGATCAACGGGACCGTGGTCGGTCCGGTGCACGCCAGCGAGTACGTGGAACTGCAGCCCAAGGCGCGGGTCTCAGGAGACGTTTTCTACAAGACCCTGGAAATGCACTTGGGAGCGATCGTCGAGGGCAAGCTGGTCCACGAGGAAGGAACCCTTGCGCAGGAAGGGTTTGGCGCGCCCCCCGCGATTGACCAATCCGCGTGAGGCCGGGATAATTGACGCAACCGTACCTGGAAGGAGATCGTCCATGAATGCTGCCACCGAAATGCCCACCCCGCTCGTCTTCACCGATGCCGCTGCCGCCAAGGTCAAGCAGCTCATCGAGGAGGAAGGCAACCCTGCCCTGAAACTGCGCGTGTTCGTCACCGGTGGCGGCTGCTCCGGCTTCCAGTACGGCTTCACCTTCGACGAGAACCAGGCCGAGGACGACACGGTGATGGAGAAGGGTGGCGTCACCCTGCTCATCGACCCCATGAGCTTCACCTACCTGGTGGGCGCCGAGATCGACTATCAGGAAGGCCTCGAGGGCGCCCAGTTCGTGATCAAGAACCCCAACGCCACGTCCACCTGCGGCTGCGGGTCGTCGTTCTCGGTCTGAATCACAAGCACAACGGGTGAGAAGAAGGAGGCGGCCGACGCCTCCTTTTGTTTTCTCAGGGGGAAAGCGATGAACGAGTACGTGCCCGGTCTGGAAGGCGTGCCGGCGACGAAATCCAACATCTCCTTTATCGACGGCGAGAAGGGCATCCTGGCCTATCGCGGCTATGCGATCGAGACCCTGGCCGAGCGTAGCACCTTCGAGGAAACCGCACTCCTGCTTTTGGACGGCAACCTGCCCACCCGGGCGGCGCTCAAGGATTTCGACCGGGAAATGCGCGCCAACCGGCGCGTGAAGTTCCGCATCCGGGAGTTGATGCGGGCGTTGCCGCCCCAGGCCCATCCCATGGACATGCTGCAGTCCATGGTCAACTGCCTGGGCATGTACTATCCGGGCGCGGAAGGCCCCACCGGCGATCCGGCCGCCGATCTGGCCTACGTGCACGACGTTTCGGTGAGCATCCTGGCGCGCATGCCCACCCTGGTGGCCATGTGGGAGCACATCCGGAATGGCTATGATCCGGTCGAGCCCCGCACCGACCTCACCACCGCGGAAAACTTTCTGTGGATGCTCACCGGCGAGGAGCCGGACCGCTACATCGCCCGCGTGCTGGACATCTGCCTGATCCTGCACGCGGAGCACACCATCAATGCCTCCACCTTCGCCGTCCTGGTGGCCGGCTCGACCCTGGCCAGCCCCTACAGCGTGATCGCCTCCGGCATCGCAACCCTATCCGGCCCGCTGCACGGCGGCGCCAATCAGGCGGTGGTCCGGATGCTGGAGGAGATCGGCTCCCCCGAGCGGGCCGAGGCCTACATCGACGCCCAGATCCGCCAGAAGAAGAAGATCTGGGGTTTTGGCCACCGGGAATACAACGTCAAGGATCCCCGGGCGGTGATCCTCGAGCACCTCATGCGCAAGATGATCGAGTACCGGGAGGGTCGCGTGGGTCCCCTGTTCGAGATCGCGCAGGCGGTGGAGCGGGCGGCCACCGAACGGCTGGGGCCCAAGGGCGTCTATCCCAACGTGGATTTCTATTCCGGCGTGTTGTATCGCGAGATGGGCATCGCGCCGGATCAGTTCACCTCCATCTTCGCCATGGCCCGGGCGGCCGGCTGGCTTGCCCACTGGAAGGAGCAGCTGGGCCAGAACCGCATCTTCCGGCCGACCCAGGTCTATACCGGCGAGCTCAACCGGGAATACGTCCCCATCGACCGCCGCGGCTAGCGGGGGTAGATGGCGCCCAGCACCCGTGCCTGGGCCGCCCCCGTGACCTCCGGCAGATTGCCCGGCTCGCCCTGGAGCGTCCGGCGAGCCAGCCAGGCGAAGGCTAAGGCCTCCACCCATTCCGCGGGCACGCCCAGCGCATCGGTCAGGGCCACGGGAATCGCCTCGGCGGCGAAGGCGTGGCGCAGGGAGTTCACGAGGGCGCCGTTGCGCGCGCCGCCGCCACACAGCCAGACCTCTTCCGCGCCAGGGGCGTGACGTCCCACGGCGTCATGGATGCTGCGCACGGTCAGTGCCAGCAGCGTGGCCTGGACGTCCTGGGGCGCGTAGGCACCCGGCAGGCGTCGTTCCAGCCACTCCAGCTGGAACAGCTCGCGCCCCGTGCTCTTGGGGGGCGGCTGGCGGAAGAAGGGTTCGTCGAGCAGGGCCGCGAGCAGTTCGGGCAGGATTCGGCCCGAGGCGGCCCAGGCGCCGTTCTCGTCATAGGGGCGCCCTCTGTGGCGCTGGCACCAGGCATCCATCAGCATGTTCGCCGGGCCGCAGTCGAAGCCGGTGACCGGGCCGCCCGGCGGCAGGTCGGTGAGATTGGCGATGCCACCCAGGTTGACGATGACCCGGTGTCGCCCCGGATGGGCGAAGACCGCGGCATGAAAGGCCGGCACCAGCGGCGCTCCCTGGCCGCCGGCCGCCACGTCCCGGCTGCGGAAGTCCGCCACCACGGTGATGCCGGTGCGTTCCGCGAGCAGGGCGGGATTGTTGAGTTGCAACGTGAAGCCCAGCTCGGGACGGTGACGCACCGTTTGCCCGTGGGCGCCGATGGCGGCGATGTCCCGGGCGGCGAGGCCGGTCCGGGCCAACAGGTCCGCCACGGCCTGGGCGTAGTGGCCCGCGAGCCGGTTGGCGGCGAGGGCGGCCCGTTCCAGCTCGTTGACCCCAGCGTGGTGGAGCGCCAGCAGCTCGTCGCGCAGTTCGGGGTCGAAGCCGAGATGGGTGTGGGCGAGGACCGTCGGGGCAGGGCGGGAGAAGTCCCCGAGCACGCCATCCACCCCATCCAGGCTGGTGCCCGACATGAGGCCGATGGCATAGGGCGGGAAAGGGGCGCTCATGGGCCCATTATCCCGCGCCGGGCGGGGTCAGTCGATGCTGGCGAGATTTAGGCCCCGCACCAGGCCCAGGCGCGACACCAGCGGCGCGGTGGCGGCCAGGAAATCCCTGCGATATTGCGCCGCGATGGGAAAGGCCTGGGGCATGGGCACCGTGAGGGGGTCGCGCTGCACGCCCGCCACGCGGAACTCGTAGTGCAGATGGGGCCCTGTGGCAAGACCGGTGGCACCTACGTAACCGATCACCTGGCCCTGGCTGACCCGGCTGCCCTGGCGCAGACCCTTGGCGAAACCCGACAGGTGGCCGTAGGCCGTGCTGATGTTGCCCCGGTGCTGCAGCACGATGAGGTTGCCATAGCCCCCCTGCCGCCCGGCGAAGGCCACGCTGCCGTCGGCCACGGCCCGGACCGGCGTGCCGGATGGCGCGCCGTAATCTACGCCCTTGTGGGCACGCCAGGTCTTCAGCACGGGGTGGAAACGCGCCAGGCTGAAGCCCGAGGTGACGCGGGAGAATTCCAGCGGAGAACGCAGAAAGGCCTTGCGCAGGCTCTTGCCATCGGGGGTGTAGTAACCCTCGCGGCCTTCGCGGTCCCGGAAATAGACCGCCTGGTATGTCTTCCCGGCGTTGACGAACTCCGCGGCCAGGACGCGCCCGCTGCGAACGGGCTCGCCCTCGCTGAGAATGGTCTCATAGACCACGGCGAAGCGGTCACCCTTGCGGATGTCCAGATGGAAATCGATGTCCGAGGAGAAGATCTCCGCCATCTGCACCGCCACCGCGTCGGGCACGCCCGCCGCATCGGTGGCACCGAACAGGGAGCTGCGGATTTCCCCGGACTTCATGGTGAGCCGCACTTCCACCGGCGCCTGCCCCTCGCGCGCCTCGAAACGGTCGCCCCGGCGCTCCACCGAGAGCAGCGTCTGGTCGGGGGCGACATACCGCAGGGCGAGCAGGCGGCCTTCGGCATCGGTGCGAGCATGGACGCTGCGGCCCGGCACCAACTGGGAGAGCGTGCGCGCATCCGGTGTCGAACGCAGAAACGCGAAGGCGGCGGCATCATCCACCTCCAGGCGTTCCAGCAGGCTGCCCAGGGTGTCGCCCCGCTGGATGCGGGTCTGGCGCCAGAAGGTCGTTTCCCCTTCGTCGAGACTCGCGGCCTGGGGAAGGTCCAGCTGCTCGATCACGGTTTGCAGCTCCACCGGCCGGGGGTCGGTGGCCGGCGCGATGCCGAAGGCCACGGCCATGCCCAGCAGGGGCAGCGTGGAAAGGGCGATGAACCAGCGAAGTCCCCGGCGGGGCGCCAGGCTTCGTGCGTCTGGGGCGGGCTGCAGGTTTTGCGCTAGAATCGCGCTCTTGTCCTTTTTCATGGCTGCGCCTTGGGAAAAGCCAGGCGCGAGGATAACAGAGTTTTCCGGAGGGGCAAACTAACTTTCTGTCATGGGATGCCCCCGGAATTTCAGCAAAATCGAATATTTACCTTGGACTGGCTGCTTCCATGATCCCGATTGCCGATGCCCTCCAGGTCATCAAACGTGGCTGTCACGAGCTGCTGCTGGAACAGGAGCTCGAGGCCAAACTCGCCCTCGGCCGCCCCCTGCGGGTGAAGGCGGGCTTCGACCCGACGGCCCCCGACCTGCATCTCGGGCACACGGTCCTGCTCAACAAGCTGCGCCAGCTCCAGGATCTCGGTCACGAGGCGCTGTTCCTGATCGGCGATTTCACCGGGATGATCGGCGATCCCACGGGCAAGAGCACCACCCGGCCGCCCCTCACCCGGGATCAGGTCATCGAGAATGCCCGCACCTACGAGCAACAGATCTTCAAGATCCTCGACCCGGAGAAGACCCTGGTCATGTTCAACTCCAGCTGGATGGGCGAGATGAAGGCCGCGGAGCTGATCGGGCTCGCGGCACGCTATACCGTGGCGCGCATGCTGGAGCGTGACGACTTCCACAAGCGCTACAGCTCGGGCCAACCCATCGCCATCCATGAGTTCCTCTACCCCCTGATCCAGGGATACGACTCCGTGGCGATGCGCGCCGACATCGAGCTTGGCGGCACCGACCAGAAGTTCAACCTCCTGGTGGGGCGGGAATTGCAGAAGCAGTTCGGGCAGACGCCCCAGGTGGTGCTGACCATGCCCATCCTCGAGGGCCTGGACGGTGTGCAGAAAATGTCCAAGTCCCTCAACAACTACATCGGCATCAACGAGCCTCCCGACGAGATGTTCGGCAAGCTCATGTCCATCTCCGACGAGTTGATGTGGCGTTACATCGAGCTGCTCTCGTCCGAATCCCTGGCCACCATTCAACAATGGAAACGCGAAGTGGAGGAGGGACGCAATCCGCGCGACATCAAGGTGCGCTTCGCCCAGGAGATCGTCACGCGCTTCCACAGCCGGGCCGCGGCCGAAAAGGCGCTGGCGGACTTCGAGGCGCGCTTCCGGCGGCACGCGCTGCCGGAGGTCATGCCGGAAGTCACCGTGCCGGCGGGCGGCATCGCGCACGTGCTCAAGCAGGCGGGCCTGACCGCGAGCACCTCCGAGGCCCTGCGCATGATCGAGCAGGGCGGCGTGCGGATCAATGGCGAAAAAGTGAGCGACAAGGGCCTTGCCCTGGCCGCAGGTCAGCAGCTGGTGATCCAGGTGGGCAAGCGCAGATTCGCCCGCGTCACCCTCGTCTGAGAGCTCGTGAACGTTTCCGCTGCGCGGCCCGACGGCCGCGTTGCGTGGCGTTGGTTCCGGTCGGGAATCTCGCCCTCAGTCCCGATCCCACTCCCGATCCCAGTCGTGCCTTTCGTGCCACGCTTCATGCCGTTTCCAGTGGTGATGGAAACCGTGTTGGTGCCAGCCCGGACCCCGTGGCGGCACGTCGTACACATAGATCACCCGGCGTGGCTGGTACACGGGATGCTCGTGGACATGGATGCGCCGGTAGACCACCGTTTCCCGCTCGTCCTCCCGCGCCAGGCTCTGACCGATGGCCGCGCCGGCGGCCCCGCCCAGGGCGCTCCACAGGATCACGTCGCCGCGATCGTCACCGATGCTGTGACCCACGGCGGCGCCGGCGGCACCGCCGAGGGCGGCGCCCAGGACCGTGACACCGTGCTCGGCATGGACGGCACCCGCGGCCAGCGTCAGCATGGTTGCCAGGCCAAGACTCATGGCTGTCGATTTCATCGGGAAAGCTCCTCCTGGTTGAACATACCCGAAGCCTACAACGCACGGGCGCGCGCCGGGTTGACGGCCCTGGCCGATGGCGCCGGGGCCCTTGAAAACCGGTACCGGAAGCGCCGTAAAAAAATTTTCGCAAAGCGCTTGACCCCCGGTCTTCGCTCTGTATAATGCGCGTCTTCGTTGCTTCCGCAACACCGTTCTTTAACAATCGAACAGCCGATAGGTGT
>JBBINK010000013.1:0-31872 GCA_037443925.1 Betaproteobacteria bacterium | reverse complement strand
ACGGCCACTTCGCGCCGGATTTCATCCAGCAGATCGAGGGGCGTTTTGGCGCCGTCGGGATCGAAGTCGTAGTGCAGCCGCATGTCGAAGAGCGCGAACTCGATCTGGCGCACCGTCTGCATGCCGCTTTGGAAATGCTTCGCCGCCACCATCCGGTCGAACAGGGAACGGGGCAGGGGCTCGCCGGTTTCCACGTGGCGGGTCATGGGCTCCACCACTTCCCATTCCCAGCAGAAGTTCTCCATGAACTGGGACGGCAGCTCCACCGCATCCCATTCCACGCCGTTGATGCCGGCCACGCCCAGCTCCTCCACTTTCGTGAGGAGATGGTGCAGGCCGTGGCCGAACTCGTGGAACAGGGTGATCACCTCGTCGTGGGTGAACAGTGCGGGCCTGCCGCCCACCGGCGCGGAGAAATTGCAGGTGAGATAGGCCACCGGCGTCTGGATGCCTTCGGCCTTGCGCCGGCGGGTGATGGCATCGTCCATCCAGGCTCCACCCCGCTTGTTGTTGCGCGCGTACAGGTCCAGGTAGAACTGTCCCACGAGCTGACCGGCATGGTCCGTGATGTTGAAGAAGCGCACGTCCCTGTGCCAGACGGGGGCATGGGTCTCGTGGATCTTGAGACCGTAGAGGGTCTCCACCAGCCGGAACATGCCCGGCAGCACGGTGGTCTCGGGGAAATACTGCTTCACCTCGTCATCGGAGAAGCCGTATTTCTCCTGACGCAGCTTCTCCGAGTAATAGGCGATGTCCCAGGCTTCCAGGCTGTGCATGCCGTGGCGTTCGCGGGCGAAGGCGCGCAGTTCTTCCAGGTCGCGCTGGGCGAAGGGCTTGGCGCGACGCGCGAGCTCGTGGAGGAAGTCCAGCACCTGCGCCGGCGTCTCGGCCATCTTGGTGGCCAGCGACAGTTCCGCGTAGTTGGCAAAACCCAGCATGCGCGCCGCCTCCCGGCGCAGCTTCAGGATCCGGGTGATGAGGGGCGTGTTGTCCCACTCGGGCGGGCCGAATTCCGAGGCCCGGGTGACGTAGGCGCGATACATTTCCTCGCGCAGCGCACGGTTGTCCGCGTACTGCATCACCGGCAGCCAGGAAGGCGCGTGCAGGGTGAACTTGTACCCCGAGCGGCCATCGCGCTGGGCGGCTTCCCGCGCGGCCTCGAGCACATCGGCGGGGATGCCGGCGAGCTCTCCGGCGTCTTCCACGTAGCGGGCGAAGGCGTTGGTGGTGTCGAGCAGGTTCTCCTCGAACTTCGCCGCCAGCGAGGCCAGCTCCTCCTGGATCGCCTTGAACCGCGCCTTCTGGTCTTCCGGCAGCTCCGCCCCGCCCAGGCGGAAATCGCGCAGCTCGTTGTCGATGATCTTCCTGCGCGGCGGCGTCAGGGTCGCATACTCGGGGCCTTCCTTGATCGCCTTGAACTTGCGGTACAGCCCTTCGTTCTGGGCGAGTTCCGCATGGTATTCGGTGATCTTGGGCAGGTTGGCGTTGTAGGCCTCGCGCAGCTCGGGGCTGTTGACCACGGCGTTCAGATGCGAAACCTGGCCCCAGGCGCGGGACAGGCGCTCGTTGGCATCCTCGAGGGGTTGCACGAAGTTGTCCCAGGTGGGCGGCGCCGGATCGGCCAGCCGCTGCTGGATCAAGGCGCGGTTTTCCGCCAGCAGGGTGTCCACCGCGGGGGTCACGTGTTCCGGCCTGATCTTGTCGAACTGGGGCAGGCCGGAGAAATCCAGCAAGGGGTTCATGGTCATCTTCCTCGGACGTCGGACAGGCGATTATACTGGCAGCCCCGTCTGTCTTTGGTTCCCCGTCATGAGCGCGAACGTCCTATCCCACCACGGCATGACGCCCGTGATTCCTGCCAGCGCCTATGTCCATCCCAGCGCCCAGATCATCGGCGAGGTGACGCTGGGCCAGGAAGTCTCGGTCTGGCCTGGCGCGGTCATCCGCGGCGACGTGAACTTCATCCGCATCGGCGACGGCACCAACATCCAGGACCTGGCGGTCCTCCACGTCTCCCACCGGAGTGAGTGGGATCCCCAGGGCGCGCCCCTGGTGATCGGCCGCGATGTGACGGTGGGGCATGCGGTGATCCTGCACGGCTGCACCATTGGCGACGAATGCCTGATCGGCATGGGCTCCATCGTCATGGACAAGGCCGTCCTCCAGGACAGGGTCCTGCTGGGCGCGGGCAGCCTGGTGCCGGAAGGCAAGATCCTCGAATCCGGCTACCTCTACCTGGGACGTCCCGCCAAGCCCCTGCGTCCCCTCACGGCCGAGGAGCTCGCCTACTTCGCCTATTCCGCGCGGCACTACCGGGAGCTCGCCCGAAGTTACCGTTGAGTCATGGCGGCCCCCATGTTCCGGAAACCTGCTTTAATGCCAGAGGAATGAAAGGGGGGAGCGCATGACGGACAACCTGACGGATTCCCTGGGCACCACGGCGCTGGCCGTGGGCGCCCTGGGCGCGGCGGCCTACGGCGTGGTGGATGGGCTCAAGCTGGTGCCCTGGATCGACCTGGCGGGCTTCGAACGCCTGTTCTCCCGGGCCGGGGGGATGTCCGGCCGGGCCTGGCTCACCCCTTGCCCCGCCAGCCTCGATCCTCTGCTGCCGGCCCTCACCGCGGCCTATGGCCAGGACGCGATGGCCCTGCTCAAGGCCCAGTACCGCAGCGGCCGCAGCAGCGGCGATCTGCCGCGCACCCTGCGCCAGGGGGTGCGCATCGGCTTCGGTCTGCTCCCGGCAGGCGACATTGCGGCCATTGCCGAACGCCTGGGCATCGCCTCCGGCGTGGCGGCCCAGGCGGCCGATGCCCTGGTGCGCCTGCGTGGCCTGCGTCCGCCCGCCTCGGGCGAGCGCCCGCCTGCCGCCGACGGCCCCACGGAGGACGAACGCAGCGCCCTGGCGCGCCTGGAGAATGCCATCGATGCGCGCATCGACGCCGCCCTGCAGCTCGCCGAACGCCAATACGTCACCCAGACCAAGGTGTTGGCCATGTTCGTCGCGCTGGCCATCGCCTTCGGCGTGGGGTTGTCCCTGGGGGTGAGCCCCGGCGTGTGCTTCCTGGTGGGCGTGGCCGCGGTACCCCTGGCGCCGGTGGCCAAGGACCTGGCCTCGGCCCTGCAGGCCGCCGTGCAGGCCTTCCGGGGGCGCGCCTGATGCGCTACTGCCTGCACCTGCGCGACCAGGAAACGGGCGGCGCGGTGGTCTCGGGCCGCCTGTACCGCTTGCTCGACGGGCGCGAGGTGGACTGGGACGACCGCCTGCCCGAATTCCGGACGGCGGTGCGCGGCGGGCGTCTGCTGGTCCTGCTGCACGGCTACAACGTCCGGCTGAGCGAGGGACGCAGCGCGCTAGCGCGGTACATGGCGTTCGTCGCGGACCGGGGCTGGCATCACCCCATGCTGGCCGTGCTGTGGCCGGGGGACGGCTGGGCCAAGGCCCTCACCTATCCCTTCGAGGGGCGGGATGCGGATGATGCCGCCGAGGCCCTGTGGAAATGGCTGTCGGCGCACGTGGATGCGGGAGTGCGGATCGCCTTCGCCGGCCACAGTCTGGGCTGCCGGGTGGTGATGGAGGCGGCGCGCCGGCTGGCCCGCGCGGGCCGGCTGAACCTGGACCGCATCTGCCTTATGGCGCCGGCGATCGACAACGACAGCCTGGGCCGGGGCGGGCGCTTCGGCTACCGGGAGGCCACCCTGGCGGCGGAGCGGGTGGCCGTGCTCGCCTCGGAACAGGACTGGGTGCTCCAGCTGGCCTACCCCCTGGGGGATCTGACCCAGACCATCCTGTTTGGAGAGCGCTGGGGGCGGGCCCTGGGGCGCACCGGCCCCGCGGAGCGCGATCCCGAGATCCTGGCCCGGCTCGAGCCCGTGCCCCGCGCCCGGCCCGAGCGGGACGTGGATCACGGAGACTACCTGGGGGCCGAGCCCGGCGCCGGCCACACCGTGGCCGAGACCGAGGGCTTCCTCGTCCCTTTCCTGGAACGCCATCCCCGACCTGTCTGGCCGGCCGCTCAATAAATCGCCCGCGCTGCCGCTAACCAGGCGGTGGGGGCACCATGACCGATTTCTCCGACAAGCGTTTTCTGATCGTGGACGACCACGCGGGGATGCGCTCGTCCCTGCGCGCCATCCTGAGCAGCTTCGGTGTGGTCTATTCGGAAATGGCCGGCACCGCCAACGATGCCATTCGCCGTCTCCAGAACAAGAGCTATGACGTCATCGTCTGCGACTACTTTCTCGGCGAGGGTTCCGATGGCCAGCAGCTGCTGGAACAGCTGCGTCACAACAAGCTCATCCGCCTGCAGACGATCTTCGTGATGGTGACCGCGGAACGTGCCTACGAGCGTGTGGTGTCGGCGGTGGAACTCGCTCCCGACGACTATCTCATCAAACCCTTCACGGCCGACACCCTGCGTAGGCGCCTGGAACGGGTGATGGAGAAGAAGATGGCCTTCGCCCCCATCCATGAGCTCATCGAAGCGGGCCGGATCGCCGACGCCATCACGGTGTGCACCCGGGCCGTGGCGGCAGGGGGCAAGTACACGGTCGATCTCCTTCGTCTGCTGGCGGAGCTCCATGTCACCCAGGGCGAGTTCGCCGAGGCGGAGACCATCTACCAGCGCGTGATGGCCATGCGCGCCATCCCCTGGGCCAGGATGGGGCTGGCCAAGATGCTCCACCTGCAGGGCAAGAACGAGGAAGCGGAGGCGCTGCTGGTGGAGGTGGTGGCGGACGCGCCGGAATACATGGCGGCCCACGACCTGCTGGCCAGGGTGTATGAGGCCAATGGCAACGCGGCAGCCGCCCAGGAGACCCTGGCGCGGGCGGTGGTGGTCTCGCCCTACACACTCCACCGGCAGAAACAGATGGGCGAGCTGGCCCTGCGCAACGACGACCTGGAAACCGCGGAGAAGGCTTTCGCCGCCGTGGTGGAGCGGGGGCGCACCTCGTTCTTCCGCGAGCCGGATGATTATGTCCGGCTGTCGCGGGTGCAGCTGCGGCGCGGCAAGGTGGAGGAAGCCCTGGGCACGGTGCGCGAGCTGCGCAGAAGCTTCAACGACACCGCCGAGACGGCGTTCACCGCCGCGGTGATGGAAAGCCTCATCCACGGCCGGGCGGGCAACGGGCAAGCCGCGGCGGAGGCCCTGGAAACCGCACTCGCGCTGCATCGGGAGGGCCGGGTGAAGCCCGGCGAGGACGCCGCCCTCGGTCTGGCCGAGGCCTGCCTGGCCAATGGCCGCGAGCAGGAGGCCCGCGCCGTGGTGGAACACCTGGTGAAAAGCAACCACGACAGCGCCGCGCTGATCCAGAAAGCCAAGCAGATCTATGCCGACGCAGGCAGGGGCGACGAGGGAGCCGCCCTGATCGAAGGCAGTGTGCAGAGCATCATCCAGCTCAACAACGAGGGCGTGCGCCGTGCCCAGCGTGGGGACCTGGAGGGCTCGGTGGCGCTGCTCACGGAAGCCGCGGACAAGTTGCCGGACAATCTGCAGATCGTGCTCAATGCCGCGCAGGCGCTGCTGGTGCTCATGGACCGGCGCGGCTGGGATGAACGTCTCATGGACAAGGCGCGCCGTTACCTCGAGCTCGCGCGCTCGCGCGATCCCAACCACGCGAAGGTGCTGGTGGTGCACAAGCTGGCGCAGGACCTGGCCCGCAAGTATGGGATCGCGGCATGAGCGGGAACGGCCGGCCCGCCGCCCCGAAGTCCGCCCGCACCCCGTGGGGGCACGGCGCCCCCGGGCTGGCCGGCGCGGGCCTGCCCAGGCCCTGCGCTGGGCGCCGACCGGGCCGGGAGAGACGTTCGCCATGACCAAGCCCCTGGATCTGGCCACCCTCTCGGCCCTGGGCATTCACGAGCTGAAGAATCTGCTGGGAGAGCTGACCCTCACCCTCGACCAGCTCGCCCAGACGGCGGATCCCGAACTGGGCCCGCGCATCGCGGATGCCCGCTTCGTGTGCGGCCGCATCCGCGACCGTATGGTGGCGTTGCTCGCCCTGTACCGGCTGGACGGCGGCCGGCAGGCCTTCGCCCTCGAGGCCCACTGCCCGGCGGACCTGGCCGCCGACGTCGCGGCCGAACTCGATGCCTTGGCCGCGGGGCGCCTGCGCGTGGAGATGGTCGCGCACGAGCCTCCGCCCTTCTGGTTCCTGGATCGGGAACTGGTGCGCAGCGCCCTGCTCAACGCCGGACACAACGCGCTCGGCCACGCGCGTGCCCGGGTCCGGCTGGAGGTGGGGACGGAGGCGGGCATGCTGCTGTTCCGACTGTGCGACGACGGGCCCGGCTACCCGCCGTCGCTTCTGGCGGCGGATCTGGCCCACGCCCAGCCTTCGCAGCACGGCACGGGCCTGGGCCTGCATTTCGCCCACGCCGTGGCCCGTGCCCACCACCACGGCGACCGCGTGGGACAGGTGCGGCTGGCCAACGTGCCGGACGGTGGCGCAGTCTTTTCCCTGCTGCTGCCCTGATTGGGGGCGGGGGATTCGGCGGAATTCAGCGGCTGGCCAGTCGCGCCAGGAGTTTGTCGTGCAGGCCGCCGAAGCTGCCGTTGCTCATCACGAGCACGTGGTCGCCCGGCGCGCCGAAGCGGGCGATGGCCTCCACCAGCGCGTCCAGGTCCTCGTGGACTTCGGCCTTCGGGCCCATGGGCGCGAACACGGCACGGGCATCCCAGCCCAGGTTCGCGCCGTAGCAGAACACATGGTCCGCGCCGGCGAGACTGTCCGGCAGGCGATCCTTCATCACGCCCATCTTCATGGTGTTGGAACGGGGTTCCAGGACGGCCAGGATGCGTGCCGGCCCCACCTTCTGACGCAGGCCGGCGATGGTGGTGGCGATCGCCGTGGGGTGGTGCGCGAAGTCGTCATAGACGGTGATGCCTCCCGCCTCGCCCCTCACTTCGAGGCGCCGCTTCACGTTGCGGAAAGCGGCCAGGGCCTCGATGCCCACGGCTGGAGGCACGCCCGCATGACGCGCCGCGGCGAGGGCCGCGAGGGCATTCATGCGGTTGTGCTCGCCCACCAGCGACCAGCGCACGCGTCCCTGCCACGCATCCTCCAGGAACACGTCGAAGGCGCCCGTCGCATCGGGCTCGCCCCCATGCCAGCCCTGGGGCACGCCAAAGCGCTCCACCGGCGTCCAGCAGCCCCGCGCCAGGATGCGGGCCACCGACGCTTCGCGCCCATTGGCGACGATCAGGCCGCTGCCGGGCACCGTGCGCACGCAGTGATGGAACTGGGTCTCGATCGCCGCGAGGTCGGGGAAGATGTCGGCGTGGTCGAATTCCACGTTGTTGATGATCAGGGTGCGCGGCTGGTAGTGGACGAACTTGGAGCGTTTGTCGAAGAAGGCGGTGTCGTATTCGTCCGCTTCCACCACGAAGAAGGGCGTGTCCGACAGCCGCGCCGAAATGCCGAAGTTTTCCGGCACGCCACCCACCAGGAAGCCGGGCCTCAATCCCGCGTGTTCCAGAATCCAGGCCAGCATGGAGGTGGTGGTGGTCTTGCCGTGGGTGCCGGACACCGCCAGCACCCATTTGCCCCGCAGGATGTTTTCCCGCAACCACTGGGGACCGGAAACATAGGGCAGGCCGCGGTCGAGGATCGCTTCCATCAGGGGATTGCCCCGGGACACCACATTGCCGATCACGAACACATCCGGCTCGAGGGCGAGCTGATCCGGCGTGTATCCCTCGATCAGGCGGATGCCCTGGGCTTCGAGCTGGGTGCTCATGGGGGGATAGACGTTCGCGTCGCAGCCGGTCACGGTGTGGCCGGCCTGGCGGGCCAGCGCCGCGATGCCGCCCATGAAGGTGCCGCAGATGCCGAGGATGTGGATGTGCATGGGTGTGGGATGCGCAGGCAAAAGCTGGATTTAATCGCAAAGACGGCGGCCGCGCAAAGCGGGGGCGCCCAACCGCCGTCAGACTTCGGGCCAGCGGGGGCCGACGACGAAGCCGCGCGCCGCCTCCCGCCAGCGTCCGCCGGCATCGGGCACGAGCTCCGCCACCATGAGCGGCGTGCCGGAACGGGTGAAGTGCGTCGCCAGAATCCGTTCCAGGTGATCCCGATGAAACAGCGTGCGTTCGTCCTTCCATCCCAGGGCGGGAGCCAGCCAGGCCAGACGCGGCAGCACCTTCCAGCGGGACTGCGGGTGGCCGGCGGGCAGCGGCGCCTGCCCGTGGCGCACCCACCAGCCCCGCGGAGCCTGGGCCGACACGCCTGGCACGGCGACCTCGCCTTCCGGTGGAAAGAAAAGCCAACCCTTGACCCAGGCCCGGCTCTGGAGCGGATGCGAGCCCAACAGGGCCCGCGCCGCCTCCGTCTGCGCCAGGGGCAGCTGGTGGCCGAACAGCCGGTCGAGCTTGCGCTGGAGCCGGTCGTCGGGGTCGGGGCCGATGAAGCCGGCCAGCCCGGCCCGCGGCTCATGGCAGAGATAGAACTTCACCGTCACCTCCCAGTGCTGCATGCCGCCCCAGGGCGCGTGGTGAAACACGAAGTCGAGTTCGCCCCGGCGCTCGCCGGCCTCGTCCACCGGCAGCCCGGCGCGCAGATCCTCCACGCCCAGGTGTTGCAGCCAGAAGGCGATCAGGTTCTCGAAGTGGTGCCCAAGGCGATGGCCGTGGCGCGCCGCGAGGAAGGCGTGCAGGGGCGCGGGCTGCGCGTTCAGGGCCTGCAGCCAGGGGCTGGCGGCGGTCAGGGCGGCCTGGAAAAAGGCATCGGAAAGCAGCGCCTTTCGCCATGGCCCGTGGTCCGGGTCCAAGAGCGTCGGGCTGCCGAGGGTCCAGGCCAGGTCGCGCACGGCCGGGTCGGTCAGGTGGTCCAGGAGCGGGTTCAAGGCGGACATGGCGCTGGCTGGAGGGTAAACTTTCCGCGGGACCGGCTGTCTGTCCGGCTGCCGGCAAACCATCATAGCATCCCGTAAGGAGTGTCTATCCCATGTCCCGACTGATTGCGAAGACGGCCCTCGTGCTGGCCATGCTCTTTCCCCTGGCGGCCTGTTCCCAGCCCGCCACCCCCCAGGCGCGCAACGAACACCCTGCGCCGGTGGCCCCGCCGCCTCCCGCCGCCGTCGTCACCCTGCCCGATTTCAGCGCCCTGGTGGAGAAAGAGGGACCGGCCGTGGTGAACATCAGCACCACGCAAAAGATCCGTGGCCGACCCTTCCCGGGCTTCCCCGGTCTGGATCCCGACGATCCCTTCTACGACTTCTTCCGCCGGTTCATGCCGCCCATGCCCAACGGGCCCCAGGAATTCGAAACCCACTCGCTGGGTTCCGGATTCATCATCAGCCCCGATGGCTACATCCTCACCAACGCCCACGTGGTGGACAACGCCACCGAAGTGGTCGTGAAGCTCACGGACAAACGCACCTTCAAGGCGAAGATCGTCGGCAAGGATCGCAGGACCGACGTGGCGCTGCTGAAGATCGACGCGAAGAACCTGCCCACCGTGCCCATCGGCGATCCCAACAAGCTCAAGGTGGGCGAGTGGGTGGTGGCCATCGGCTCGCCCTATGGTTTCGAAAACTCCGTCACCGCCGGCATCGTCAGCGCCAAGGGGCGCAACCTGCCCGGCGACGGTTACGTGCCCTTCATCCAGACCGATGTGGCGGTCAACCCCGGCAACTCCGGCGGCCCCCTGTTTAACATGCGGGGCGAGGTGGTGGGCATCAACGCCCAGATCTTCTCCCGCACCGGCGGCTACATGGGCCTGTCCTTCGCCATCCCCATCGACGTGGCGATGGACGTGGCCAACCAGCTTAAGGGCACGGGCAAGGTCAGCCGCGGCAAGCTGGGCGTGGTGATCCAGGAAGTGACTCCTGATCTCGCGGCTTCCTTCGGCCTCAAGGAAGCGCGGGGCGCCGTGGTGAGCCAGGTGGAACCGGGCAGCGCGGCGGACAAGGCGGGCATCCAGGCCGGCGACGTGATCCTCAAGTTCGATGGCAAGGAAGTCACCGACTCGGCCACGCTGCCGCGCATGGTGGGCGCGGCCAAGCCCGGCAGCAAGGTGAAGATCGAGGTCTGGCGTGACCGGCGCGTGAAGGAACTCACCCTCACCCTGGGAGAGTGGGACGATCAGACGGCGAGCGCAGAGGAAGCGGGCGACACGGGCGAGAAGACCGGCCGCCTGGGCGTGGCCGTGAGCAACCTCAGCCCGCAGCAGAAGGCGCGGCTCAAGGTCGGCCACGGCGTGCTGGTGCAAAGCGTCACGGGTCCCGCGGAGCGCGCCGGCGTGCAGCCGGGCGATGTGATCCTCGCCGTCAACAGCGAGAAGGTGAGGGACGTGGACCACTTCGCGGCGCTGGTGAAGCGCAACGAAGGCGCCAAGGTCCTCGCACTCCTCATCCTGCGTGGCGACCGCACCCTGTTCGTGCCCGTGAAGCCGGGCGAGTGAGGATCGCTCCGGAATGAAAAAGCCCGCCGGCCGGCGGGCTTTTTCCTGGGGCCAGTCTGGCCGCTGCTGCGTCACTTCCCCTGGTAGCGCAGGCCCAGGAACACGCTGCTGCCGGGGGTGTTGTAGCCCCTGGCGAGTTCGTACTCCTTGTCGAACACGTTGTTCCAGCGCACAAGCCAGGTGAGCTCGCGGCTCGCGGCAAACTCCGCGCCCAGGTTCACGAGCCCGTAGCCACCCATGCGGCGGGAGGGTGTTTCCTGGGTGTCGTCGAAGCGGTCCCCGCTGGCCACGGTCTCCGCGAAGGCATGCCATGCTCCCCCGTGCCAGCCCAGGCGCAGGCTGCCAAAGGTCTCGGCCCGACGGGGCAGACGGCGTCCCGTATCCGCATTCACCGCTTTCTGCAGCGTCGCACGCAACGCCAGATCGAAGCCTCCCCCGAGGGGCGTGGCGGCCTGGAGCTCCAGGCCCTGGGTCTTGGCGCGATCGATATTCACGGGGCAACCCCAGGGGCAGGTCGGTTTGGAAGCCATCCAGTCGAAGGCAATGAGGTCCTGGATCCGGTTGGTGAAACCCGCGAGGACGAGCGTGCGTCCCTTCTCCGCATAGCTGAGGCCGAGCTCGCCTCCCACGGATCGCTCCGGCCGCAGGTCGGGATTGCTAAAGTTTGGATAATACAGCTCCGCAAAATTGGGTGCGCGGAAAGCCGTGCCGAGGTTCGCGCTCACCCGCCAGGCCGGTGTGAGACGGTAGCCGTAGCCGAGGCTGCCCGTGTCGTGGCCTCCGAACTGGCTGTCATCGTCGTGACGGAAGGCAGCCTGGAAGCCATGAGCGCCCCATTCCTTGCGGAACAGACCGAAGCCGGACACGACATGACGGGATGTGCGCGTGTAGGCCGCGGGGGTGGCGAGTCTCTGGGCCACGTATTCGACGCCAGCGGTGAGCGTGCCGTTGGCGACCCGCACGTCGTTCTGCCAGTGCAGCTGATCCTGGGTGGAGCGTACCGGGTCGTAACTGACACCCTCCCAGCGATATTCGTCCACGGCCTGGGCCAGGCGCAGCAGGCTGTCCCAGTTCTCCCCCAGGCGGTTGCGGGAATAGGCACTGATCTGCTGCAGGGTCTCCACCTTGAGTGGATCCGAGCCCAGACCGGCATCGAAGCGGGCTTTGCCCCGGCTTTGCAAAAGCGACAGGCCAAGGCTGTGGCCGTCGTTCAGACGATGGTCCACCGAAGCGCTCACGTGGGTGTTGCGATAGGGGTCCCGGTCGGGGTTGAAAGTCCAGGATCCCGCAGCGGGATTGGACGCGGAGAAGGCATCGGTGGCTTCGTGGCCCACACGCAGCCGCAGCTGGGTCTGGCCGAAATCGTGGAACAGTCCGACTCCAGCCTTGTACGTGCCCTGGCTGCCGGCACCCAGGAAGCCGTCGAAGCCGGATCCCTTGGGCTTTTTCGTGAAGATCTGGATCACCCCGCCGATGGCATCGGCGCCATACAGACTGCTGCCGGGCCCACGCAGGATTTCGATGCGTTCGATCTGCTCCACCGGGATGTGCTCCAGGGCGGTGGTGCCCGTAGTGACGTTGTCCATGCGCACACCATCCACCAGCACCACGGTATGGCTGGAATTGGCGCCGCGGATGAACACCGAGGCTGTTTGCCCAGGGCCGCCGTTGGTGCCGATCTCCACACCCCCCAGGGTTCGGAGGATTTCCAGCACGGTCTGTTGTCCGGCCCGATCCAGATCAGCCTGGGTAATCACGGTGGTGTTCTGGATCACGCTGGAAAGGGGTTGGGGCGCCCGGGCGGGGGTGACGACGATAGTGCCCAGATCGAAGGTGGAAAGCTCCTCGGCATGGGCAGGCCCGAAGGCGCAGGCGATGGCGCCGGCAATGAGGCATTTCTTCATGGTGGCTCCCTGGGTCGCGCGGCACGCAGCCCGCATGCCGCAGACGTGACGAAGGGTGGCAGCCGCGGGAGGATTCGGGACGGAAAGCAGACAGGGACGCTTCCCGCGTACCGCATCCCGCAGTACCACGGTCGCGTTCCAGGCCGGTCTCCGGGCTCGCGAGCCGGGCTACTGCCCGGACATGCCGCCTTCCCGGGGTTCCCCAGTGGCTCGATGGCCGGGGTGGCCATCGTGGCATGTCTTCGCTCGCCTACCGTTGCGGGTGCAGCGCAGGCTTCACACCTGACTTCCCAGTTTCACCCCCGCGCCTGACGGCGAGGGGGCACCTGAAACGAGGGCGCATTGTACCCCAGCGGCCCGCCAGGCCCAATGCGCGCACCCGCCATGTGTGCCAAAGTACTTTCAAAATCAGACGTTAATGGTTGACTCTACGAAGTTTCTGCCCCTATAGTGTCGCCATGGAAGCGGAGCTTAGAACCCTCGAACAAAAACTCACCCAGCTCGTGGTCTTCTGCCAGCGGCTGCGGGACGAGAACCATTCCCTGCGCCAGCAGCTGGCTTGCGAGCAGAACGCCAACAAGGCCTTGCGGGAGAAACTGGAAGGGGCGAGAGCCCGCCTGGAAACCCTTCTCGAGAAGATTCCCGAGCGCTGATCATGGCCGAAAAGAACAAGGGGCTGGACGTCACCATCATGGGGCGCGAGTTTCGCGTCGCGTGCGCGCCGGGAGAAGAGGAGAAGCTGCTCGAGGCGGTCGATTATCTGGACCAGAAGATGCGCGAGATCCGCGATGCCGGCAAGGTCATCGGCGTGGAGCGCATCGCCATCATGGCGGCCCTCAACATCACCCACGAGCTCTTGAGTACCCGCATGGGGGGATTTGACCTGGGTGACTTCAGGCGTAGAATCAGGGCGCTCGAAAAGCAGATCGACGAGGCCATGGCCGACCAGGACGATCTGTTTCAGCAGTAGCCGGCGGCCGCCGTCGGCATGCGACCCGTTCATCCCCTGCGGTGTTCGTTACGGCCTAAACTTCCTTGAACCAATGCCCATGTGCTTGGTTGCGGCCTTCCGGGCACTTTTGTGCGCGTCCCCCGTGGACGTACCTTCGGTGTCCCGGCTGCGACCCCCTGAACCTCCGGTTCAGGATGCAGGCCGGACGGCATTCGCGGGGGGCCCTTTTCTTCTTCCGCTGCCCGCGACAGCGGGGCCCGAGCCATGGATAAGCGCGCGCTGCGCCAGCTGATGCGCCAGCGGCGGCGCGCCGTGGACCCGCGACAGGCGCGGGCCGCCGCCCAGCGCATGCTGCGGCTGGCCATGCACCATCGACTGCTGTTGCGGGCGCGGCGCCTCGGTTTCTACCTGCCCATGGCGGAGGAAATCGACCTGTTGCCCCTGATCAACGCGGCCCTCTGGCTGAACCGCGAGTGCTACCTGCCGGTCGTGCCCCATCGCGCGGCCAGGCCCTTGTGGTTCTCCCGCCTCACGCCCCTGCCGCGCTGGTATCGGAACCGTTTCGGCATCCATGAGCACGCCTCGCCCCATCGGGTGCGGGCGCGCCAGCTCGATCTCTTGTTCCTGCCCCTGGTGGCCTTCGACCAGGCCGGCAACCGCCTGGGCATGGGGGGCGGCTTCTACGATGCCACCCTGGCCTATCTGCGCCACCGGCGCGTCTTCCGCAGGCCCAAGCTGATTGGTGTGGCCTATGATTTCCAGCGGGTGGATGCCTTGCCCAGGGAACCCTGGGACGTGCCCCTGGATGCCGTGCTCACCGACCGGCAGCTCTATCGCTTCCCGACGAGCGGGCCGGGGTCAGGGCTTTAATTTATAGTGACCACTGGCCGGGCGCCACACGGTACAATCCCGGACTGCACCGTCCACGAGGAAAACCCGGCTTATGCGTTACTGGCTGATGAAATCCGAGCCCTCCGAATACAGCATCGACGATCTGGCGCGGGACGGGACCGTGCCCTGGTTCGGCGTGCGCAACTACCAGGCCCGCAATTTCATGCGCGATCAGATGAAGCCAGGGGATTTGGCTTTCTTCTATCATTCCAGCTGCGCGGAGCCGGGCATAGCGGGCATCTGCACCGTGTCCAAGGCGGCGTATCCCGACCAGACCCAGTTCGACCCGGCCAGCAAGTATTACGATCCCAAGGCCACGCCGGAGAATCCCCGGTGGTTCAACGTGGAGGTGAGCTTCGTGCGCAAGACGCGACTCGTGCCCCTGGCCGAACTGCGCGCCCACCCGGAGCTCGCCCACATGCGCATCCTGCAGCGGGGCAACCGCCTGTCCATCACGCCCGTGGATCCGAAGGAGTGGGCCTTCATCGAGCGTCTGTTGTGAACAGGGGCCGGGCATCGTGCTGACGGCATGGGTCGCCTACCTGCTGCTCGGCGCCGTGGCCGGTTTCCTCGCCGGCCTGCTGGGCGTGGGCGGGGGGCTCATCATCGTGCCGGTGCTGAGCCTGGTCTTCGCGGTCCAGCATTTCCCGGAAAGCCACCTTTTGCACCTGGCCCTGGGGACCTCGCTGGCCAGCATCGTCTTCACGTCCATTTCCAGCCTGCGCGCCCATGACGCCCATGGCGCCGTGAACTGGCGCATCTGGCGTCAGATCACCCCGGGCATCGTCACCGGCACGCTTGCGGGCAGCGCGCTTGCGGCCTGGTTGTCCAGCGGCTTCCTCAAGGCTTTCT
The DNA here is from genome assembly GCA_037443925.1 of Betaproteobacteria bacterium. Lineage (GTDB taxonomy): Bacteria > Pseudomonadota > Gammaproteobacteria > Burkholderiales > Thiobacteraceae > Thiobacter. The sequence continues at coordinate 16,872 of JBBINK010000013.1, read as the reverse complement.
TCGTGGTGTTCCTGTTCTACGTGGGCACACAGATGATGCTGGACATCAGGCCGAAGGCCGCACGGGATCTGCCCGGGCTGCCGGGCATGTTTGCGGCGGGCAACGTGATCGGCGCCGTCTCCAGCCTGGTGGGCATCGGCGGGGGCACGTTGTCGGTGCCGTTCATGACCTGGTGCAACGTCAAGCTCCACGAAGCCATCGGCACGTCTTCGGCAATCGGCTTGCCCATCGCCCTGGCGGGGGCGGTGGGCTATGCCGTCAATGGCTGGGGTGTGCCGGGCCTGCCGAAAGGCAGCGTGGGCTTCGTCCATCTGCCGGCCTTGGCCGGCATCGTCGTGGCCAGTGTGGCGACGGCGCCCCTGGGCGCCCGTCTGGCCCATCGCCTGCCGGTGAAGCGGCTCAAGAAGGTTTTCGCCCTGCTGCTGTATGTGATGGGGCTGCGCATGGCCTGGTCCCTGTGAGGGGGCAGGCCGGCGCGCCGGCCCGCTTCCAGGCTCTACTGGGGGAAGGGCCCCCGGCGGTCAGGTGTAGCGTTTCATCTCCCGGCGGCGGCCGGGTTTCTTCTTGAGGATGACCACGCCGCGGATGGCATCCGGGCCGGAGATCACGAAGGACGGATAGGTGGGCTTGAGCGGATGCAGGGACCACACCCCATCGCGGATGCGGAGCTGCCGGAAATAGAATTCGCCCTCGTGTTCGGCCACCACGAAGGAACCGTCCTTCGCCAGCCCCTCCGGCTCGCAGACGATGATGTCCCCTTCGTAGAACTCAGGCTCCATGTAGTCGTCGAGCACCATCAGGGCGAAGGGCTCCGCCCCGGCGCAGTTGCTCACCTCCGCCAGGGGATTGATGGGGATGACTTTCTTTTCGCTCATGGTGTCAGGATAACGCCAGCCGCCCCGGGATTCCACCCTAGAAGGTGTGGGTGTATTGGAAGCCGAGGATGTCCACGTGGCTCTTGTATTGACCCGCGGGCGAGGTGATGGGCGCATCCTTGACGAACAGATGGCTGTAGGCGACATCCAATCGGTCATGGTGGTTCAGCCGCCAGCCGATGCCAAACGCCAGCCAGGTCCGATCGTTGTCCGGAATGCGGACCGTCCGGTACTCGGCACTCGGGACGGGCGTTTCGTCATAACCAATACCCAGCCGCAGTCGGATGGCTTCCGTGAGGTCATAGTGTGCGCCCAGGGAATATCGCATGGTGTTCTTCCAGTGCTCGGGCGTCACGCCGAGAACGGTTCCGTTGGCTCTGAGAATGCGGAGCTCCTGAAAACTCGACCACCCCGTTCGGCTCAGGTCACCAAGGATTGCCCATTTGGGGGAAATCCGGTGGTAGATGCTGAGAGTCCATGTGTCCGGAAGCGTGATGGCCGCACGTCCGCCGCTGTTCAACGAGGGGTTACTGCTGAACGTGATGTCTCCCTCCAGGGTGTGCTCCACTTCGGAACGGTAAGACAGCCCGATGCGGGTACCCTTTTGCATTTCCCACAATAGGCCGAGGTTGTAGCCGTAACTCCAGTCATCACCTTGGACCCGGAGAGTTCCGGCGGGCCCGGCATTGCTTGTCAGATCGGCCTCGATGTACATGGCGTTGAGGCCCACACCCAGGGACAGCTGGTCGTTGAGGCGGAAGGCGAGGCTGGGGTTGATGTTGACCGTTTTCAGGTCGGATTTGATGCCCTTGGTGTTGTAGCTCCAGTCGGCGTCGTATTCCGTCTTCAGGCCGAAGGGAACGTTGATGCCCACACCGAACCAGGTCCTGGACCCGACGGGCATGGCGTAATAGGCATTGGGCACCAGGCTCAGGCTGCCCGCGTCTCCGCCATCGCGGGTCGCCGGATTGCCATCGTCGAAGCGGGCGTGGAAGTCGATGGCGTGCAGGCTCACCGTGATCTGCCGCCCCGGCAGCCGCACCATGCCCGCCGGGTTGAAGAAGATGGTGCTGGCGTCCTCGGCGACGGCGGCGGCACCGGCATAGGCGCTGCCCTGGCCATTGGCGTTGGATTCGATGAGCGCGAAGCCGGCTGCGGTGGCCGCGCCGGGCAGGCCGAGGGCGAGGGACAGGCCCAGTGCCAGGCTGCGTGGGTGAAGTCGGATGTGCATGGTTTCCTCCCTGGTGGTCGTGGTCAGCTGCGTAAAGTGGCGTAGAGGGACGCGATGGCATCCCGGTATTTTTCGGCGATCGCACCCCGTTTCATCTTCAGGGTGGGCGTGAGCAGGCCGTTGTCCACGGTCCACTCGTCCAGGGTGGCGTACACGCGCCGGACCTGGGCGTAGCCGGGGAAATGGGCGAGCCGCTCGGCGATGCGGGCAAGCAGTGCCTTGTGCAGTCGCGCATCGCGCAGGGCCTCGGGGTCGTCGGGGTCGAGGCCCTGCTGGCGCGCGAAGGCCGTCCACTGCTCCCGGTCGAGACTGGCCACGGCGGCAAGGCAGGGCTGGCCTTCCCCCACCAGCATCACCTGGGCGAACAGGGGGTCGAGGAGGATGGCCGTTTCCATGTCCGCCGGCGGCACCTTCTCGCCGTTGGAGAGCACGATGATGTCCTTGATGCGGCCCACGATGTGGTAGTGGCCGTAGGCATCCACCGTGGCCTTGTCACCGGTGTGCAGCCAGCCGTCGGCATCGATGGTGGCGTGGGTGGCCTCGGGATTCGCCCAGTAGCCCTGCATCACGCAGCGGCTGCGGGTGAGCAGTTCGCCGTCCTCGGCGATGCGCACCTCCACGTGGGGCAGGGGCAGGCCGATGCTGGAAGGGATGTTGGATTTGGGACGGTTGACCGTGATCACCGGGCTGGTCTCCGTCAGCCCGTAGCCCTGAAACAGGGGGAGCCCCAGCCCCACGAACACCCGTGCCAGGTCGGGGGACAGGGCCGCGCCCCCGGACACCGCGAATTTGAGGCGGCCGCCGAGTTTCTGCAGGATGGGGGCGGCCACCTTTCGTTCCAGCAGGGGGCAGGCCAGCAGCTTGGGATGCCAGCGCGCCCGTCCCTGCTGCCATTCGAAGCGATGCCAGCCCACCTCCACCGCGAGCGTGAACAGGCGGCGCGCCAGAGGTGGCTTCTTGGCCAGCGCGTCCTGGATGCGCGCGTACATGCGCTCGTAGATGCGGGGCACGGAAATGAGCACCGTGGGCCGGATGATGGCCATGTCGTGGGCGAGCAGCGAGATGGAGCGGGCAAAGGCCACCTCGGCGCCGGCCGCCATGGGCAGGTACACGCCCGCGGTGCGCTCCAGGGTGTGGGACATGGGCAGAAACGACAGGAACACCTCGTCCGTGGTGAAGGGGCCGCAGTGCAGGGTGTACCAGACGTTCCACAGGATGTTGCCATGGGACAGCATCACGCCCTTGGGTTTGCCCGTGGTGCCGGAGGTATAGACGATGGAGGCCAGGGTATCGAGCCCGAGCTTCACCGGCGGCACCGGCGTGCCCGCCGCCCTGGCGAGCCAGTCCTCCGCCAGGACCAGGCGGTCATCGAGGCGGGCATCCTCCTCGGGGGGAGTGAGACTGACCACCCGGCGCAGGAAATGGCTGCCCTCGACGATGGCCGCGAGTTTACGGTGCTGGACCTTGCCTTCCACCAGCAGCAGGCGTGCGCCCGCGTGGTCGATGATGTAGCTGGCGTTTTCCGGCCGGTCGTCCAGATAGAGGGGCACCACCACCAGCCCCAGGCTCATCGCAGCCAGATCGAAGATCACCCAGTGGGGGCTGTTGCGCAGCATCACCGCGACCCGGTCGCCGGCGGTGAGATTCTCCGCCGCCAGGGCCATGCGCCAGCGGGTGACCTCCTTGGAGACTTCCCTCCAGGTGAGCGCTTTCCAGGTTTCCGTGGCCGCGTCGAAGTAGCGGTAGGCCACCTTGTCCGGCATGGCCGCCACCCGCGCCTGGAACAGGCCGGGCAGCGAACCCGCGGTCTCGGGATGGATGGCGCTCGGCGCCAAATAGTCCGGAGGATCGACGTAGGGGCGCGGGCCGGACATGGTCGTTCAGGCGGTCAGGCGGCGCAGGGCTTCGCGGTATTTTTCCGCCGTCTTCGCGATCACCTCGGGCGGCAGCGGGGGCGGCGGGGGCGCCTTGTTCCAACCCGAAGCCTCGAGCCAGTCCCGCACGTACTGCTTGTCGAAGCTGGGCGGGTTGGCGCCGGGGACATACTGGTCCGCCGGCCAGAAGCGCGAGGAATCCGGCGTGAGGGCTTCGTCGATGAGGTGGATCACGCCGCATTCGTCGGTGCCGAACTCGAACTTGGTGTCGGCGATGAGGATGCCGCGGCCTGCGGCGTAGGCCGCCGCTTCCCGGTAGAGCGTCAGGGCGATGTCGCGCACCCGCTCCGCGGCGCCGGTTCCGATGATCTGGGCAAGGCGCTCGAAGGTGATGTTCTCGTCGTGGCTGCCCTGGGCCGCCTTGGTGGACGGCGTGAAAATCGGCTCGGGCAGCTTGTCCGCCAGGCGCAGGCCCGGTGGCAGCGGAATGCCGCAGACGGTGCCCGTGGCCTGATATTCCTTCCATCCCGAGCCCACCAGATAACCCCGCACGATGGCTTCCACGGGCAGGGGCTGGAGCTTTTTGACCACCATGGCGCGGTGGCGCACCTGCTCCGCCTCGTCCGGTGCGACCACGGATTCAGGGGCATCGCCGGTCAGGTGGTTGGGCACCACGTGCCTCAGTTTCTGGAACCAGAACAGGGAGACTTCGGTCAGCACTTCGCCCTTGCCCGGGATGGGGTCGTTCATCACCACGTCGAAGGCGGAGAGCCGGTCGGTGGTCACGATGAGCAGGCGGTGGGCATCCACGTCATAGATGTCCCGCACCTTGCCGCGGTGCAGCAGGGGCAGGCTTTGGATCGAGCTCTGATACAGGGGCGTGGTCATGGTTCAGTCCCGGCGGTGGGGGGAGCGCAGCTCCGCGTTGGCATCGTCCTGGGGATAGGGGTAACGGGTATGGCCATAGCGGATGGCCAGCACCGCCAGCGCCAGCATGAGGATCGCACCGGTCACCGCCAGCATGCGCCAGACATCCATTTCCTTCATGTCCAGGATCAGGTAGCGGGCCAGGGCCACCATGCCGATGTAGAGGGGGAAGCGCACCGGCAGCTTGCCCGAGCCATAGTACAGCCCGACCATGGTCAGCACCTCGAGGTAGATGAACAGCAGCAACAGGTCGGCAAGCCGCACGTAGCGCGCCTCGATCATCACCGAAACTTCCTGGGCCGTGGCGATCACCGTCGCCACCGCGATGATCGCCAGCCCCAGGTGCTCCAGCAGGGCCAGCGCGCGTTTGCTCCAGGTCTGCGTTGCCATGATGCCTCTCCCTTCAGGCCGCGGGTTCGCGGCCGCTGCCTCCGGCGCGGTCCGCCCCGATGTCCGACCGGGCCTGCCTGGCCACGGCCAGCGCCGCCTCCAGGGTCGGCGCCACCACGTTGAAATGCCCCATCTTGCGGCCCGGCCGCGCGGCTCGCTTGCCGTACAGGTGCAGCTTCAGGTTGGGGTGCTGGAGCAGCACCTGCCAGTCGGGCTGGGCGTTGCCCCAGACATCCCCGAGCAGGTTCACCATCACCACGGGCGAAAACAGGCGAGTCTCCCCCAGGGGCAGGCCGCACAGGGCCCGCACCTGCTGCTCGAACTGGCTGGTGAGGCAGGCATCCAGGGTGTAGTGGCCGCTGTTGTGGGGTCGGGGCGCGATCTCGTTGACCACCAGGCGGTCCCCCTCCAGCAGGAAGAATTCCACGGCCATCACCCCGCAGTAGTCGAGCTTCTCGGCGATGGCCACCGCCATGCCCCGCGCCTGCTCCGCCACGGCCTCGGGCACGCGCGCCGGCGCCAGGCTGATGTCCAGGATGCCGTTGCGATGCTGGTTCTCGGCGACCGGGTAGCACAGGCTGCGGCCCCGGACATCACGGGCCAGCACCACCGACAGCTCCGCCACGAGGGGCAGGAAGCCCTCCAGCACGCAGCGCTCCCCGCCCATGGCGGCGAACGCGGCGCGGGCCTGCTCCAGGCTGTCCACCCGGGCCTGGCCTTTGCCGTCGTAGCCGAAGCGGCTCACCTTCAGCAGGGCGGGAAAGCCGGTCACGGCCACCGCCCGCTCCAGGTCGGCCGCCTCGTCCACCAAGGCGAAGGGCGCGGTGGGGAAGCCCTGTTCCCGCAGGAAGGTCTTCTCCCGCGCGCGGTCCTGCACGATGGCCACGGCATCGCCCGAGGGGCGTACCACGCAGTGGCGGGCGAGCCGACGCAGGCTGTCGGCATGGACATTCTCGAACTCGGTGGTCACCGCGGCGCAGCGCGCCGCCATCTGCTCCAGTGCCTGCGCATCGCGGTAGTCGGCGCACAGGTGTTCGCTGGCGATCTGGCCGGCAGGACTGTCGGGATCCGGGTCCAGCACCACCACGCGGTAGCCCATGGTCAGGGCCGCCATGGTGAACATGCGGCCCAGCTGCCCGCCGCCCAGCACGCCGAGGGTGGCGCCGGGCAGGATCATGCCATTGCTCATGGCGACTCCGGCAGCGTCATGGCCAGCACGCTTTCGGTCTGACGGGCGCGAAAGGCCTCGAGACGGGCCGCCAGGGCCGGGTCTTCCAACGCGAGCAGGGCGGCTGCAAACAGGCCGGCATTGGCCGCACCCGCCTCGCCGATGGCGAAGGTGGCCACGGGCACGCCCCTGGGCATCTGCACGATGGACAGGAGGGAATCCATGCCCTTGAGATGGCGCGAGGGAACGGGCACGCCCAGCACCGGCAGACGGGTCTTGGCCGCCAGCATGCCCGGCAGGTGGGCGGCGCCGCCGGCGCCGGCGATGATGCATCGCAGCCCGCGTTCCACCGCCCGTTCGGCGTAGTCGAACAACAGATCGGGCGTGCGGTGGGCCGACACGACGCGGGCCTCGTGGGGCACGCCGAGCTCCCTGAGCAGGGCGCAGGCGTGCTGCATCACTTCCCAGTCGGACGTGCTGCCCATCACCACGCCCACCAGTGGCTTGTCCATGATCGCTCCCCTGCCGGCCCCGGCCGGCGAAAAAGGGCGATTATAACGGAGGCCCGTCGCGGGGAGGGGCGGCGGCCCGGCCGCGGCTCGCGGCCAGGCTGGCAAGGATCGAGCTGGCGAGGATGATGGCCACCAGGCCCAGAGCCAGCGGGGTGGGCACCTTGTAGAAATCGGCGATCAGCATCTTCACGCCCACCAGCAGCAGCACCAGGGCCAGGCCGTACTTGAGCAGATGGAAACGGTCCGCCATGTCGGCAAGCAGGAAGTACAGCGCCCGCAAGCCCATGATGGCGAAGATGTTGGAACTGAACACGATGAAGGGATCGGTGGTGATGGCGAAGATCGCCGGAATGCTGTCCACGGCGAAGATCAGGTCGGAAGTCTCGATCAGGACCAGCACCAGAAAGAGGGGCGTGAACCAGCGGACCCCGTCGCGGATCACCGTGAAGCGTTCACCGTGATACTCCGCGGTGATGCGCAAGTGCCGGCGCATCCAGGCGAGCACCGGATTCTTGCCCAGGTCCGGCGTGTGCTCGGCGAAGATCAGCATCTTGATTCCCGTGACCACCAGCAGGGCGCCGAACAGGTAGAGAATCCAGTGGAAGCGCGCCACCAGCCAGGCGCCGGCGATGATCATGATGGCGCGCATGACGATCGCGCCCAGCACGCCATAGACCAGGACGCGGCGCTGGTATTCCGCGGGCACCGCGAAGTAGCCGAAGATCATCAGGAACACGAAGATGTTGTCCACCGACAGGGACTTCTCGATGACGTAGCCGGTGAGGAATTCCAGGGCCTTGGCATTGGCCAGTTCGCGGCCGTGGGTGAGATCCAGGTGGAACCACAGCAGGGCGCAGAAAGCCAGGGCCAGCGCCACCCACACGACGCTCCAGGCGAGCGCCTCGCGCGCGCTCACCCGGTGCGCATGCCGGCCGCCCAGCAGGAAGAGATCCAGGGCGATCATGGCCAGCACGAAGGAAACGAAACCCGCCCAGAGGGCGGGGGTGCCGATGGCGATGGTGTCCATGGCTAGGCCGTCAGCCCATGGCGCGCAAAGCCGCGATGCGCTCTTCCAGGGGCGGATGGGTCATGAACAGGCGCTTCAGGCCGTGGCCGATGCCGCCACTGATGCCGAAGGCGGCCATCTTGTCAGGCAGCGGCGCGGTGTGCACGCGGGCAAGGCGTTCCAGGGCGGCGATCATCTGCTGCCGGCCCGCCAGTTGCGCACCACCCCGGTCGGCGCGGAATTCCCGCTGGCGCGAGAACCCCATGACGATCAGGGAGGCGAGCAGCCCCAGGATCAGCTCCGCCACGACCATGGTCACCAGGAAGGCCGGGCCCTGTCCCTGTTCATTCTTGAAGACCACGCGGTCCACGGTGTAGCCGATCACCCGCGACAGGAACAGCACGAAGGTGTTGAGCACGCCCTGGATCAGCGCCAGCGTGACCATGTCGCCATTGGCGATGTGGGAGACCTCGTGGCCCAGCACCGCCTCCGCCTCCTCGCGCGTCATGGCGCGCAACAGCCCCGTGGACACCGCGACCAGGGCGGAGTTCTTGTTCCAGCCGGTGGCGAAGGCGTTCACCTCGGGCGAGTCGTAGATGGCCACCTCGGGCATGCCGATGCCGGCCTGCCGCGCCTGGCGGCGCACCGTTTCCACCAGCCACTGCTCGGCTTCCGAGCGGGGCTGGTCGATCACCTGCGCGCCCACGGCCATTTTGGCCGTCCACTTGGACAGCAGCAGGGACAGGAAGGCGCCGCCGAAGCCGAACACCGCGGCGAATGCCAGCAGGGCATTCAGGTCCAGCCCCTGGGCGGTGAGATAGGGCTCCACACCCAGCAGACGCAGGGTGATGGACAGCATGATCACGATGGCCAGGTTGGTGGCCAGGAACAGGACGATCCGTTTCATGCGCGTACTCCTTGCTTTACGGGCAGCTTCGCCCATGGCGTCATTGTAGGGGCGGACCGGCCGAACAAAAGTCGAATGTTTGGCATGGTATATTCGTAAAAATCGAATGATCAATCTCAAGCACCTGCACTATTTCTGGACCGTGGCCAGGACCGGCAGCGTCGCTGCCGCCGCCGAGCGCCTGAGCCTCACCCCCCAGACGGTGAGTGCCCAGATCAAGCTCCTCGAGGCTCGTCTGGGCACCCCCCTGTTCCAGCCGGCCGGCCGCGGCCTTGCGCTCACCGATGCGGGGCGGCGGGCGCTCGCCTATGCGGACGAGATCTTCGTGCTGGCCGAGGCCCTGGAGACCAGCGTGCGCCAGCCGGGCGGGAGCAGCCCGCCCTTTCGCGTGGGCATCGCCGACGTGGTGGCCAAGAACGTGGCCTACCGGCTGCTGGCGCCGGTGACGGAACTGCCCGAGGGCGTGCGGCTGATCTGCCACGAGGGCAAGCTCGACCGTCTGCTGGCGGAGCTGGCACTCAACCGGCTCGACATGGTGGTGGCCGACCGGCCGCTGCCCGCGCGCGTGCGGGTGAAGGGCTTCAGCCACCGCCTCGGGGAGTCCGAGCTCGCCTTCTTCGCGGCCCCCCGCCTGGCCCGCGCCTGCCGCCGCTTCCCGGACTGCCTCGATCGGGTGCCGCTGCTGCTGCCCGGGGAGGATTCCGCCTCGCGCCTGCGGCTCGAGCAGTGGCTGGAAGCCGTGGGGGTGGTGCCCCGGGTGGTGGGTGAGTTCGACGACGCCGCCTTGATGAAGGCCTTCGGTCAGGCCGGGCGGGGGGTCTTCCCGGCGCCGGTGCTGCTGGCGAAGGAGGTGGAGAGTCAGTACGGGGTGCGCGCCATCGGGCGCGCCCAGGGCGTGCGCGAGACCTACTATGCGATCACGGCCGAGCGACGCATCACCCACATGGCGGCCAAGGCGGTGACGGAGGCCGCGCGGGACAGGCTGTTTCCGAGCCGGGCGGCCTCTTGAGGCGAGGCCGGCCGGCCCGCATCAGCCCTTCCGCCCCTGGAAAAGGACGGCCTCGACCGCCGCGACGCGGGCGGCGAACACCGCCTCGCGGATCGCCTCGCCCTGCGACTGGCCCCGGGCAATGGCGCCCGCATCCACCGCGGCGGCGGCCCGGTAGGCGGCGCGCAGCCGGATGGCGCCGGGCATCTCGCGCGCCTCGTAGCCCGGGCGTCCCTGATAGTCCGCCTCGCAGGCCTCGAGGAAGGCTTCGAAGCGCCGGGGTTGGCGGAAGGCATCCACCCGGACCAGCAGGGTGACCAGATCCGCTGCCGCCGCCTCGTCGGCGCGATGGGCCTCGCCATGCCAGCGGGCCACCAGCAAGGCGAGGTCGCGGCAGTCGTGGGGCACGCGCAGGCGTGTGGCCACCGCCTGCACCAGGGCGACGCCGCGTTCCTCGTGCCCGTCGTGGAACGGCCAGCGTTCCGGTGGCGTGGTGCCCTTGCCGAGATCGTGGGTGAGCGCGGCGAAGCGCACCGGCAAGGGGGCGCCGCGGGCGGCGGCGCGGTCCACCACGCGCATCACGTGGTCTCCGGTGTCCACCTCCGGATGGCTTTTCGGGTTTTGCGGCACACCGAAAAGCCGGTCCACCTCGGGCAGGATGCGCGCCAGCGCGCCGGCCTCGCGCAGCACGCCGAACATGCGCGAGGGCCGCGCCTCCATGAGCCCGCGCGACAGCTCCTGCCACACGCGCTCCGGCACCAGGGCGTCCACCTCCCCGTTCGCCACCATCTCACGCATGAGGGCCAGGGTTTCCTCGGCCACGGTGAAATCGGTGAAGCGCGCGGCGAAGCGGGCCACGCGCAGGATGCGCACGGGATCCTCCACGAACGCGGGGCTCACATGGCGCAGGATCCGCCGTTCGAGATCCCGGCGGCCGCCGTAGGGGTCGATGTACTGTCCCGACTCGTCCCTGGCGATGGCGTTGATGGTCAGATCGCGGCGCGCCAGATCCTCCTCCAGCGTGACCTCGGGCGAGGCATAGACGGTGAAGCCCTTGTAGCCCCGCCCGCTTTTCCGTTCGGTGCGCGCCAGGGCGTATTCCTCGTGGGTCACCGGATGCAGGAAGACCGGGAAATCCTTGCCCACCGGGATGAAACCCTGCTTCACCATGTCCTCGGGCGTGGCGCCCACCACCACGTAATCCCGGTCGGACACGGGCAGGCCCAGGAGCTCGTCCCTGACCGCGCCGCCCACCCGGTAGATTTTCACGGTGCGCTCAGCGCCGCGCGCTGTGGCGCAGCGCATCGTATTGGGAGGCGACGGCGGCCGGCCCGATGTAGTGGGGCGCCACCGCTTCCAGGGCCTCCTCCGCGGTTTTGAGCACCGCCGCTTCCAGGGCCAGGGGCGTGAAGCCGAACACGGCGGGAAAGCCTTCGGGGCAGACGTTGTCCCGCTGCAGCGTGTAGTAGTCGTCGCGGGTCATGAGTTGGCCGGGCAGATGCTCCAGCAGCCAGGCATTCCAGTAGGACAGGCGGTCCGGCAGCGGGATGACGAGGGGATGGCGCCCTTCGAGGCGGGCGACGTAATCCATGAGCTCGCGGAAGGTATAGACCCGGGGGCCGCACAGGGCATACACCTGGCCGTAGGTGGCGGGATTGTCCAGGGCCTGCGCGAAGGCACGGGCCACGTCCTCCACGAACACCGGCTGGAAGCGGGCGTTGGGGCAGGCCAGGGGGATGACGGGCAGGCGCCGTGCCAGCCGTGCCAGGCGGGTGAGGAAGGAGTCGTTGCGCCCGAAGATCACCGACGGCCTGAACACCGTGGTGGCCAGGGCCTCACCCCGGATGAATTTGGGCCCGTCCAGAAACCAGCGTTCGTCGTTTTCCCGGTTGGGCAGCTCCGCCTCCCGCACCAGGGCCTCGCCCACGCCCTTGGAGCGCTGGTAGGCGCTGGGCGACACGGGATCGGCGCCCAGGGCGCTCATGTGCAGCAGGCGGCGCACGCCCTGTTCGCGGCAGGCGTGGATGATCCGGCGCGGCAACTCCACGTGCACCTCGTGGAAATCACCCCGGCGGGCGGAGGGCAGGTCCACCCGGCCCACCCGCTTCTCGTGCAGGATGCCCACCAGATTGATGGCCGCGTCCATTCCGGCAAGCAGCCGCGACAGCACGGCCGGGTCGTGGATGTCGGCCTCCACCACGTCCACGTTGGGCAGCACCAGCAGCGCCTTGGCCCGCTCGCGCCGGCGGGTGGGCACGCGCACCTGGTAGCCCAGCTCGTGCAGTCGATGGACCACGTGCTGGCCGACGAAGCCGCTGCCGCCGAAGACGCAGACGGCCTGGATCTTGGGCAGGATCTTCACTGCCCCGGGAGACGATTCGTGTGCTTGCATGATGATCCTGGGAAGATGGGAGAGGGTCGGCGCGTCAGCCGCGAATGCCGGGCCATTCTACCGAAAGCTCAGAACTCGATCACCTCGCCGCGACAAAGCCGCCGCGGCCGGTAGCGGGCGCAGGCGGCCTCGATCTGCGCCCAGGTTTCCTCCTCGCGGCCCGGCTCCATGTGGGTCACGTGAACCTCGACCGGTCGCGCCAGCCGTGCCAGCCCCTGGGCCAGGCGACGCGGATTGGTGTGGCCCGAGGCGTCGCAGCCGGCTTCGTTGTCGTCGAGAAAGGTGGTCTCCACGATCACGTGGCGCAGATTTTCGATGCGATTCACGGCGTCCCAGAAGGCCTCGCTGAAGGTGGTGTCGCCGGAAAACACCAGGCTTCCCGCCCCGCTGTCCAGCTGCCAGGCGACGGCCGGCACCGCGTGCTTCACCGGCAGGGGGACGCAGCGGCGCCCGGCCAGCACCACCGCCTCGCCGAGCCGCACGGGAGACAGGCGCACATAGGGCTGGGCAGGGGAGGTGTAGTCGGGCCAGAGACGGCCGTTGAACAGGCACTCGCGCACCGCCGCCAGGGTCTCGGGCAGCGCGTGCACCGTGAGGGGTTGCCGGCGTCTGCCCACCCGTGCGTCCGCCAGCATGGGCAGCAATGCCACGTGATCCAGATGGGCATGGGTGAGCAGGACGTGGTCGATGGCGACCAAGGCCTCGAGGGCAAGGTCGCCTGCGCCCGTGCCGCAGTCCACCAACACGTCGTCGTCCAGCAGCAGGGCCGTGGTCCGGGCCTCGCCGCCGATGCCCCCGCTTGCGCCCAGCACCGTCAGCCGCATCGTGTGTGCCTCCTGCTGCTGATTATAGGGACGCCGGCGGCCGGTCTGTCACCAGACTGTCACCGAGGCCCCTTAAGGTGAGCCCACCGCTGCCAAGCGCCTGGCCGCACCCAGGCCATCCCCGCCATGGATGCCGACCCCGTAGCCGAGCTGAAAGCCGCCCTCGCCGATCTGGAACAGCAGGTGGCCGCGCTGCGCCGCGCGGTGCGCCAGGATCAGCGTCAGCTGCTGGCGGAATGGGGCCCTTTCCTGGTGCGCCGGGCGTTCCAGGACGGCGCGGAGAACCTGGCGGCCTACATCGCCCTGCGCCGCCACGACCTGCGTGCCCTGCAGGCCCGTCTGGCCCGGTATGGCCTGTCTTCCCTGGGGCGGGCCGAGGGCCACGTGCTGCCCGCCCTGGACACCCTGCTGCAGGCTTTTCGGCTGATGCTGGCCAAGCCGGTGGACGGCGCCCGGGCCCGGCGGCTTGCCCGCGCCATGGACCACCAGGAAGACCTGGCGCGCCATACCCGGCACCTGTTCGGGCCGGCCCCGGCCCGGCGCACGGTGCGCATCATGGTCACGCTGCCGGCGGAGGCGGCGGTGGACTATCCCTTCGTGCGGGAGCTGGTGGCACGGGGCATGGACTGCGCGCGCATCAACTGCGCCCATGACGAGGCCGCCACCTGGGCCGCCATGGCGCGCCATGTGCGCCGGGCGGCGGAGGAGCTGGGCCAGTCCTGCCGGGTGCTCATGGATCTGGCCGGGCCGCGGGTGCGTACCGGTCCGGTCAGGACCGGTCCCGCGGTGCTCCACGTCAAGCCCCGGCGCGACCGTCTTGGCCGGGTGGAGCAGCCGGCCCGCCTGGTGCTCGACGCCAGCGGCGCCCCCGGCCGCGCGGCCCAGAGGGACCGCCTGGGCCGCGTCACACCGGCGCGGGCGGCGGTGCCGCGGCCCTGGCTCGATGGCCTGCGGCCCGGGGACGTGATCCACACCGTGGATGCCCGTGGGCGCAGCCGGGAGCTCACCGTGCGCGTGCGCCTGACCGACGAGCAGGTGCTGACGGATGCCGAGGCCGGCTTCTATCTCACACCGGGCAGCCGGCTGACACGGGTGCGGGGCCTCGAGCCGGGTGAAGGCAGCGAGCGCCTGGCCTGTGTGTGCGGTCCCATCGAGCCCCTGCCCCTGGACATCCGCCTGCGGGTGGGCGACGAGCTCTATCTCACCCGTGCGCCGGTTCCGGGGGAAGCCGCCCGGCGCGAGGAGGGGCGCGAGCTGCCCGCCCACATTGCCTGCCTGCCGGCCGAGGTGTTCGATTTCCTGGCCGAGGGCGAGCCGGTGCTCATCGACGAAGGCCGCATCGCCGCCCGCATCCAGCGCCTGGACCCGGACGGCGCGCTGCTCACCATCGTGCGCGCGCGGCCGGAAGGGGAAAAGCTGCTGCCGGAGAAGGCGGTGAATTTCCCGGACAGCGCCCTCGGGCTGCCGGCGCTCACCCCCAAGGACCTAGCGGATCTGGACTTCATCGTCGCCCACGCGGACATGGTGGGATACTCCTTCGTGCAAGGCGGGGCGGACATGGACCGGCTGGTGCAGGCCCTGGCCGAGCGGGGCGGCGACCAGCTGGGCATCGTGGCCAAGATCGAAACCCGCCGCGCGGTGCAGAACCTGCCGGAGATCATCGTGCACGGGGCCGGCCGGCATCCCTTCGGGGTGATGATCGCCCGCGGCGACCTGGCGGTGGAAATCGGCTACGACCGTCTGGCGGAAATCCAGGAAGAAATCCTGTGGCTGTGCGAGGCGGCCCACGTGCCGGTGATCTGGGCCACCCAGGTGCTGGAGGGCCTGGTCAAGCGGGGCCTGCCGTCCCGGGCCGAGATCACCGATGCGGCCATGGCCGAGCGCGCCGAGTGCGTGATGATCAACAAGGGCCCGTTCGTGCTGGATGCCATCGCCCTGCTCGACGAAGTGGTGGAGCGCATGCAGGCGCATCAGCAGAAGAAGACCGCCCGTCTGCGGGCCCTGCACTGGTGAGGTGGCCGGGCGGGCGCTCCCGCACCGGCGGCTCCGGCGCGGTCCGCTCAGTCCAGCGCTTTCTCGATGCGGCGGCAGAGGTCCTTCAGCACCCGGACGCGGGCATGGTACTTGTCCTCCGCCTCCACCAGCACCCAGGGCGCGTGTCGGGTGCTGGTGCGTTCGATCATGTCGCAGGCGGCCTGCTGGTAGTCATCCCACCGCGCGTGGTTGCGCCAGTCATCGGGCGTGAGCTTGTATTTCTTGTAGCCGGTCTTCTGGCGGGCCAGGAGGCGCCTGTGCTGCTCGGCGCGGCTGATGGCGAGCCAGTACTTGGCGATGAGGGTTCCGCCTTCGGTCAATTCCGCCTCGAAGTCGTTGATCTCCCCGTAAGCCCGCAGCCATGCCTCGGGCGGGGCGAAGCCCTCCACCCGCTCCACGAGCACGCGCCCATACCAGGAGCGATCGAAGATGGCGACTTCTCCCCGCCCCGGCACGCGGCGCCAGAAGCGCCACAGATAGGGGTGGGCGCGTTCCTCGTCCGATGGCGCCGCGACCGGGATGACGCGATACAGGCGCGCGTCCAGCGCCGCCGTGATGCGGCGGATGGTGCCGCCCTTGCCGGCGGCATCCGGCCCCTCGAACACCACCACCACCGGCAGGTCGCGGAAGCCGGCCTCGCGGGTGAGCCGCGCCAGGCGGTTTTGCCAGCGCTCCAGCTGTTTTTCGTAGTCGGGCCGCGCAAGGCGCAGGCCGAGGTCCAGGCGATCGATTAGGAGCGTGTCGCGCGGGCTCACCGGCAGGGGGGCCGCCGGCTCGTCCGCCAGGCCGGTGAGCCCGCCATTCAGGGCCTCGAGCACCCGCCGCGCGACGGTGACGTGCCGGTAGCGGGGGTCGGCCGCTTCCACCACGATCCACGGCGCATGGGGGCTGTCCGTCCCGCGCAGGATCTCCGCCGCCCGCGCCTTGAAGCGGTCGTAGCGGGCGTGATGCTTCCAGTCGCGCCGGGTCACCCGCCACCGGGTGGCCTTGCGCCGTTCCAGTTCGCGAAAGCGCTCGCGCTGGGCCTGCTTGGACAGATGCAGCCAGAACTTGAGCACGACGACGTTCTCCTTGGCGAGCATCGCCTCGAAGCGCCGGATGCGATCCAGAAGCCGGGTGGGCAGGGGGCCACGGCTGGCGAAGGCCTCGGAGTACCAGGAGCCCGAGAACAGGGCCGTCTTGCCCCGGGGCGGCAGCCGTCGCCAGAACCGCCAGAACCAGGGCCGCCGCTTCTCCTCGTCACTGGGCGGGCCGATGCCCCAGGTGGCGATGTGGCGGGCATCCAGCCAGGCGTTGAGGGTGTTGATGGTCTCGCCCTTGCCCGCGCCGTCCATGCCGTGGACCAGCACCACCAGGGCGGCGGGGGCCTTGGTCAGCCAGTCGTACTGGGCATCGATGAGCGCCTTGCGCAGCGCGGGCAGCTCCCGCTCGAAGCGGGTGCGGGCCAGACGGTGGCCGGTTTCGGCGGTCTCGAACATTCACGACTCCCAGAACCGCTCCCGGCGCAGCAGCCGCTTCCAGCAGGCGCGCAGCCTCCCCAGCGCGCGCTCCTCGCAGGCGGCGGCCCATTCGCCGAAGCGGGCCGCCTCTTCCCGGCAGCGTGCGCGGGCGCACAGCCGGCAGAGGTGGGCGCGCGCCGTGGTCAGATCGTTGAGCTGGCCCAACAGGTCCTGCAACGCGGCCAGGGCTTCCAGGTAGGGCCGGGCCCGTGCGGGCTCGAACAGGCTGGCGAAGGCCTCGGCTC
>JBBINK010000012.1:24226-35905 GCA_037443925.1 Betaproteobacteria bacterium | reverse complement strand
CTTGTTGACCACCACCCGCTTTTCCTCCGTGTAGCGGGAAGCGCTGCTGCCATAGCCCACGGCCAGGTCCTGGAGCTGGCATTCACCGCCCTGGTCGCAGATCGGGCAATCCAAGGGGTGGTTGATGAGCAGGAATTCCATCACGCCCTTCTGGGCCTGGATCGCCTTCTCCGAGCGCGTGGACACCTTCATCCCGTCGGTCACCGGCGTGGCGCACGCAGGCAGGGGCTTGGGCGCCTTCTCCACGTCCACCAGGCACATGCGGCAGTTGGCGGCCACCGACAGCTTGCGGTGATAGCAGAAGCGGGGCACGTAGATGCCCAGGCGATCGGCAGCGTCCATCACCGTCGATCCCTCGGGAACCTCGATCCTCTTGCCGTCGATTTCGATGGTTAGCATGTGCGCGACGATCAGTGGCAGCCATCGAGACACTTCTTGTGCTCGATGTGGTGTTGGAATTCGTGCCGGAAGTGCTTGAGGAAGCTCTGCACGGGCATGGCCGCCGCATCGCCCAGCCCGCAGATGGTGCGGCCGCCGATGTTGCGCGAGACGCTCTCCAGCAGATCCAGGTCCTCGGGGCGGCCCTTGCCGTGCTCGATCCGGTGGATGACCCGGTACAGCCAGCCGGTGCCCTCGCGGCAGGGCGTGCACTGGCCGCAGGACTCCTCGTAGTAGAAATAGGAAAGCCGCTCCAGTGCGCGCACCATGCACACGGTGTGATCGATGATGATGACCGAACCGGCGCCGAGCATGGAACCGGCCTTGGCAATGGAGTCGTAGTCCATGGTGCACTGCATCATGATCTCCGCCGGCAGCACCGGCGTGGACGACCCGCCGGGGATCACCGCCTTCAGCCGGTAGCCCTCACGCATGCCGCCGGCCATGGCCAGCAGCTCCGGAAAGGGCGTGCCCAGCGGCACTTCGTAGTTGCCCGGCCTGTTGACCTTGCCCGAAACCGAGAACAGCTTGGTGCCGCCGTTGTTGGGTTTGCCCAGCTCCAGGAACCGCTGGCCCCCATGGCGCACGATGTAGGGAATGCTGGCGAAGGTCTCGGTGTTGTTGATCACGGTCGGCCGGCCGTAGAGGCCGAAGCTCGCCGGAAAGGGTGGCTTGAAGCGGGGCTGACCCTTCTTGCCCTCGATGGACTCCAGCAGCGCCGTCTCCTCGCCGCAGATATAGGCGCCATAGCCATGATGCGCATAAAGCTCGAAATCGAAGCCCGAGCCCAGGATGTCCTTGCCGAGATAACCGGCGGCACGGGCCTCCTCGATGGCGCGCTCGAACTGCTCGTAGAGCTCGAAGATCTCGCCATGGATGTAGTTGTAGCCGGTCTGCGCCCCCAGGGTATAGCCGGCGATGATCATGCCTTCGATCACGCTGTGGGGGTTGAAACGGAGGATGTCCCGATCCTTGAACGTGCCCGGCTCGCCCTCGTCGGTGTTGCAGACGATGTACTTGGGGCCGGGCAGATGGCGGGGGATGAAGCTCCACTTGAGCCCCGTGGGAAAGCCCGCACCACCCCTGCCCCGCAAGGCCGAGGTCTTGATCTCGGCGATGATGGCTTCCGGGGCGATCTTCTGCTCGAGGATCTTGCGCAACGCCTGATAGCCCCCGACGCTCTCGTAGGTGGACAGCGCAGCCGGGTTGGGCAGGTCACGGGTGGTGAAAATCACCTTTTCCGACATGGCCTACTCCAGCTCCGCGAGCAGCTTGTCCACGGCCTCGGGGGTGAGGCGGCTGCACATTCTGTGATTGTTCACGAGCATCAGGGGCGCGCCGTCGCAGGAGCCCATGCACTCGCCCTGCACCAGGGTGAACCGGCCGTCCTCGGTGGTCTCCCCCCAGCCGATGCCCAGCTTCTGCTGCAGATAGGCGCCGATGTCGTGCTCCTGGGTGAGCTGGCAGGGCAGGTTGGTGCACACGGTGAGCTTGTAGCGGCCGACCGGCTTGACGTTGTACATGTTGTAGAACGTCGCCACCTCGTAGGCGGCGATGGCCGGCATCCCCAGGTACTCCGCCACGAAGCGGATGACCTCCTCGGACAGCCAGCCCCTTTCCTCCTGCGCGATGCGCAGGGCGGACATGATCGCGGACTGCTTCTGGTCCGGCGGGTATTTGGCGATCTCGCGATCGATGCGGGCGAGGGATTCGGCGGAAAGCATCAGCGGTCGATCTCCCCGAACACGATGTCCTGCGTGCCGATGATGGTCACCACGTCGGCGATCATGTGGCCGCGAGCCATCTCGTCCAGGGCGGCCAGATGGGCAAACCCCGGCGCACGGATCTTGAGCCGGTAGGGCTTGTTGGCGCCATCCGAGACCAGATAGATGCCAAACTCGCCCTTCGGGTGTTCCACCGCCGCATAGCATTCGCCCTTGGGCACGTGGAAGCCCTCGGTGAACAGCTTGAAATGGTGGATGAGCTCTTCCATGTTGGACTTCATGGCCTCCCGGGATGGCGGCGCCACCTTGTGGTCATCGGTGATCACCGGGCCCGGATTGGCTCGCAGCCAGTCCACGCACTGCCGGATGATGCGGTTGCTCTGCCGCATCTCCTCGATGCGCACCAGATAGCGATCGTAGCAGTCACCGTTCACGCCCACCGGAATGTCGAAATCCAGCCGGTCGTAAACCTCGTAGGGCTGCTTCTTGCGCAGGTCCCAGGCCACGCCCGAGCCGCGCAGCATGGGCCCGGTGAAACCCAGGGCGATCGCACGCTCGGGCGGAACCACGCCGATGTTGACCAGACGCTGCTTCCAGATGCGGTTGTCGGTGAGCAGGGTTTCGTACTCGTCCACCAGGGCCGGGAAACGGTTGGTGAAATCCTCGATGAAATCCAGCAGGGAACCCTGGCGGTTCTCGTTGAGCTTCGCCACCTCCCGTTCGCTGCGGAAGCGCGAAGGCTGGTACTGGGGCATGCTGTCCGGCAGATCCCGGTACACGCCACCCGGACGGTAATAGGCCGCGTGCATGCGCGCGCCGGACACCGCCTCGTAACAGTCCATGAGGTCTTCCCGCTCGCGGAAGGCATACAGGAACACCGTCATGGCGCCCACATCCAGGGCGTGCGCCCCCAGCCAGAGCAGGTGGTTCAGGATCCGGGTGATCTCGTCGAACAGCACGCGGATGTACTGGGCACGGATGGGCACCTCGATGCCGAGCAGTTTCTCGATCGCCATCACATAGGCGTGCTCGTTGCACATCATGGACACGTAGTCCAGCCGGTCCATGTAGGGTACGGACTGCAGATAGGTCTTGTGCTCCGCGAGCTTTTCCGTCGCCCGGTGCAACAGGCCGATGTGCGGGTCGGCGCGCTCCACCACCTCGCCGTCCAGCTCCAGCACCAGGCGCAGCACACCGTGGGCGGCCGGATGCTGAGGCCCGAAGTTCAATGTGTAGTTTCGGATTTCAGCCATGGAACGTGTCTTCCCGGATGACCCGCGGCGTGATTTCCCGTTCCTCGATGCTCACCGGCTGATACACGACCCGCTCCAGGTCGGGGTCGTAACGCATCTCCACGTGGCCGGTGAGGGGGAAGTCCTTGCGGAAGGGATGTCCGATGAAGCCATAATCGGTGAGGATGCGGCGCAGGTCGGGGTGCCCTTCGAACACGATGCCGAACAGGTCGAAGGCCTCCCGTTCGTACCAGTTGGCGGACGGCCAGACATCCACCACGGAATCCAGGACCGGAAAGCCGTCATCCGGGCAGAACACGCGCACCCGCAGCCGCTGGTTCTTGCCAAGGGCCAGCAGGTGATAGACGGCCGCGAAGCGTGGCCCATCCCAGCTTCCCTCGCCATAGGTGGAGTAATCGACGCCGCACAGGTCGATGAGCTGTTCGAAGCGCAGGTCATAGTCGTCCCGCAGCAGACGCATGACGTCCAGCATGCCCTGCCGCGGAATCACCAGGGTGAGCTCCCCCACCTGCTCGGTAAGGGTGCATTCCCGGCCTTCCAGCAGTTTTTCGAGGCGCGAGGCGATGGCGGCCAGTTTGGCATTCATGAAGGGTCGTGTCCCGGCTAGCGCGCGATGGTCGAGGTGCGCTTGATCTTGTTCTGCAGCTGGACCAGGCCGTAGAGCAGGGCCTCCGCGGTGGGCGGGCACCCCGGCACATAGACGTCGACCGGCACGATGCGGTCACAGCCGCGCACCACGGAATACGAGTAATGGTAGTAACCGCCCCCGTTGGCACAGGAGCCCATGGACAACACCCAGCGCGGCTCGGCCATCTGGTCATAGACCTTGCGCAGGGCGGGTGCCATCTTGTTGCACAGGGTGCCCGCGACGATCATCAGGTCGGACTGCCGCGGGCTGGGACGGAACACGATGCCAAACCGGTCCAGGTCGTAGCGGGAAGCGCCGGCGTGCATCATCTCCACGGCGCAGCAGGCCAGCCCGAAAGTCATGGGCCACAGCGAGCCGGTACGGGTCCAGTTGATGACCGTATCCAGGGTGGTGGTGACGAAGCCCTTGTCCAGGACGCCTTCCAAGCTCATGCCGGCTCCTCTGCCCTACTCCCAGTCCAATGCGCCCTTCATCCATTCGTAGAGGAAACCCACCACGAGGATACCCAGGAAGACCAGCATGGCGACCAACCCGAAC
The DNA here is from genome assembly GCA_037443925.1 of Betaproteobacteria bacterium. Lineage (GTDB taxonomy): Bacteria > Pseudomonadota > Gammaproteobacteria > Burkholderiales > Thiobacteraceae > Thiobacter. Next base: position 31,304 of record JBBINK010000012.1, on the reverse strand, counting down.
AGGCCGATCTCTTCCAGCACGATGGCCCAGGGAAAGAGAAAGGCGATCTCCAGATCGAACAGGATGAACAGGATGGCCACCAGGTAGTAGCGCACGTCGAACTTCATGCGCGCATCCTCGAAGGCCTCGAAGCCACACTCGTAGGGCGAGAGCTTCTCCGCGTCCGGGCGGTTGGGCGAGAGCACGTAGCCCAGGCCCATCGAGATCGCCCCGACGGCGAGCCCGACCAGCACGAACATCAGAATGGAAAAGTAATTGGCGAGCATGCTCCACCCCGATGCCTGGGGAACCGGCATCTGTTCTCTATCAATGGGAACGGAAGGGCAGTTTAGAGGGGCCCGCTGCTGGGTGTCAAGGCCGCAATGTTTTATTTTGTTCTTGTTTTTCAATGAGTTATGCGATTATCCGGCCTTATTCTCGCATAACGCATGCTTATGGTTGGTGCCGACGATGAGACTCGAACTCATACGGCTTGCGCCACCGCCCCCTCAAGACGGCGTGTCTACCAATTCCACCACGTCGGCTGGTTCTGCTGAACCGAGCGGATGCTCAGTTCGGAATGTCCTGCGCCTTGCCTCCCGCCGGTGCCTGGCCCGGTGCGGGAATCGGGCTGGCCGGCTGCTCCTTCGGCGCCGGAGCCGCCACCGGCTTGTGATGCTTGCTCACCGAGAAGTAAGTGAGGCCCATGCTCGTCAGAAAAAAGACGATCACGAGAATCTTCGTGGCGCGGCTCAGGGCATTGGCCGCCCCGGTGGCGCCGAACAGGCTGCCCGAGGCGCCGCTGCCGAAGGCCGCGCCCACGTCGGCGCCCTTGCCATGCTGCATCAGCACCAGGCCGATGATGCCCAGGGCCGCCAGCACATGCACGATCCAGACCACGGTTTCCATGACTCAGTTCCCCGGATTCCGGCGCTGGGCCGCCTTGCAGATGGTCACGAACTCGTCCGCGTTGAGGGAGGCGCCCCCGATCAGGCCGCCATCGATGTCGGGCATGGCGAACAGCTCCGCGGCATTGGCGCCCTTCACACTGCCACCATAGAGAATGGTCAGGTTTTCCGCCAGGGCCGCGTCATGGGGCGCGAACAGGCCGCGGATGAAGGCGTGCACTTCCTGGGCCTGCTCGGGCGAGGCGGTCTTGCCGGTGCCGATGGCCCACACGGGTTCATAGGCGATGACACAGTTGCGAAAGCCTTCCAGCCCCGCCTGGTCCACCACCGCCTGGATCTGCCGCTCCACCACCTGCTGCGTGACCCCCTGCTCCCGTTCCTGCAGGCTTTCGCCCACGCACAGGATGGGCAGCAGGCCGCCCCGCTGGGCCGCGACGAACTTCGCCGCGACGGTGGCATCGTCCTCCCCGAACAGGGTGCGGCGCTCCGAGTGCCCCACGATCACCATGGCGCAACCGAAATCACGCAGCATGGAGACGGAGACTTCCCCGGTGTAGGCGCCCTTCTCGTACTGGCTGACGTTCTGGGCGCCCCAGAGGATGGAGGTGTTCTGCAACGCGAACTGGGCCTGGAACAGGTAGGGGAACGGCACGCAAACGGCACAGCGCACGCCCTCGACACCGGTCAGCCCGGCCACCACGCCGTCGAGAAGCGCCTTGTTCTCGACCAGGCTGCCGTGCATCTTCCAGTTTCCCGCGACCAGTCTGCTGCGCATTGCCAACCTCGGTGTGCAAAGCCGGCAATGTTAGCCGCTAAAGCGCAAAGGGTCAATGCAGCTCAGGCCTGGGGCGGCGTCGTGGTGTCCACCTGGGGGCGGGGCCCCTGGAGCGGAATGCCGGTGACCATGAGATACACCTCCTCGGCGATGTTGGTGAGGTAGTCGCCGGCCCGCTCCAGGCCCTTGGCGATCAGCAGCAGCTGAACCCCGTCGGCGACGCTGCCGCTGTCATGGCGCATGCGGTCCAGGAGCACCCCGAACAGCTCACGATAGACGGCATCGAGCTCCCCGTCGCTGCTCCAGACCACGTTGGCCGCCTCCGCGTCCCGTCGGGCATAGGCATCCATGACCTGCTGCAGGGTGGCCCCGATGCGCTCGTTCATCCATGCCAGGCGCTCGGCGATGCGCGGCTCCACCGCCGCGGTCAGTGCCGTGGAGCGCCGCGCGATCTTCTTGGCCTGGTCGCCGAGCCGCTCCAGGTAGTCGGCCATGCGCCCCGCGGCGAGGATCTCCCGCAGGTCGTCCGCCATGGCCTGCTGCCGCGCCAGCACCACGGTCATGTGGCGATGGATACGCAACTGCAGATGGTCCGCGTTGAGGTCGCTGTCGATGACCGCCTGGGCCGCCTGGGCATCGCGGTTGAGCAACGCCAGCATGGCCGCATCCAGCTCCTCGCCGGCCATCGCCGACAGGCGAAGCACCTCCTCCCGCAACCGCTCCAGATCGTGGTCGAACAGTTCCAGTGTGTGTTTGCCGGGCATGCTCGGTCTCCTCAGCCGAACCGGCCGGTGATGTAATCGGCGGTGCGCTGGTCCTGGGGCCGGGTGAACAGCGTGTCGGTGTCGGAGAATTCCACCATTTCCCCCAGATGCATGAAGGCGGTGTAGTCGGACACCCGGGCCGCCTGCTGCATGTTGTGGGTGACGATCACGATGGTGTACCGATCCTTGAGCTCGTAGAGCAGTTCCTCGATCTTCGCCGTGGCGATGGGATCCAGCGCCGAGGCCGGCTCGTCCAGCAGCAGAACCTCGGGCTCGAGCGCGATGGCCCGCGCGATCACCAGCCGCTGCTGCTGACCGCCGGACAGCGACAGGCCGTTGGCGTCGAGCCGGTCCTTGACCTCGTCCCACAACGCCGCGCTGCGCAGGGCCCTTTCCACCGTCTCGGCCAGGACGCGCTTGTCCTTGATGCCCATGATGCGCAGCCCATAGGCCACGTTCTCGAAGATCGACTTGGGGAAGGGATTGGGTTTCTGGAACACCATGCCCACACGGCGACGCAGCAGGGCCACGTTGATCCCCTTGTCGTAGATGTCGGCGCCGTCGAGCAGCACCTGGCCCTCGATGCGCACGTGGTCCACCAGGTCGTTCATGCGGTTGAAGCAGCGCAGCAGCGTCGATTTGCCACAGCCGGACGGCCCGATGAAGGCGGTCACCCGATGACGGGGAATCTTCAGGCTGACATTGAACAGGGCCTGGCTCGAACCGTAGAACAGGTTCAGGTTCCGTGTTTCGATGCAGACGTCGTCGGTGGCACCGGCCCGCGCCACGTTGTGGCCCAGCGCAGCGCGCACGTCCACGCCGGTGCCCTGGCGCTCGGTGATGTCATTCATGGTTCGCTCCGGTTGAACGAGTTGCATGTTCATATTCCCTCCAGTCCGCGGATCCTTTCCCGCAAGCGGTTGCGCAGGAAAACGGCCGTGAGATTCAGCCCGATGATGACCAGGACCAGCAGCAGCGCCGTGGCATAGACCAGGGGACGCGCGGCCTCCACGTTGGGGCTCTGGAATCCCACGTCATAGATGTGGAAGCCCAGGTGCATGAACTGCCGCTCCAGGTGGAAATAGGGGAAGTGGCCATCCAGCGGCAGGTTCGGCGCCAGCTTGACCACGCCCACCAGCATCAGCGGCGCGGTCTCGCCCGCCGCCCGGGCCACTGCCAGGATCAGGCCCGTCATCATGGCGGGGCTGGCCATGGGCAGGACGGTGCGCCACAGGGTCTCCGCCTTGGTGGCCCCCAGGGCGAGGCTGCCGGCACGCACGCTCTGGGGCACCCGCGCCAGGCCCTCCTCGGTGGCGACGATGACCACCGGCAGGGTGAGGATGGCCAGCGTGAGCGAGGCCCAGAGGATGCCGGGACTGCCGAAGGTGGGCGCGGGCAGCGCCTCCTTGAAGAAGAGCTGGTCGATGTTCCCGCCCACCACATAGACGAAGAATCCCAGGCCGAACACGCCGTACACGATGGATGGCACGCCGGCGAGGTTGTTCACGGCGATGCGGATGGTGCGGATCAGCGGGCCCTGTTTGGCGTATTCCCGCATGTACACCGCAGCCATCACTCCGAGGGGCATGACCAGGATGGACATCAGGATCACCATCATCACCGTGCCGAAGATCGCGGGGAAAATGCCGCCTTCGGTGTTGGCCTCGCGGGGATCGTCGGTGATGAACTCCCCGAGCTTGCGGAAGTAGAACCCCAGCTTGTCCCAGGTGGACAGGGCGTTGGCCCGGTACACCTTGGCCACCTTCGCCAGGGGCACCTCGACCAGACGCCCGTCCGCCACCTCGGCCACCAGCGTGTCGCGGGCGATCTGGGTGCGCAGCTGCTCCAGACGTTGCTGCAGGGCGGCAAAGCGGGCATTGGCGGTGGCGCGCGCCTCCTCGATCTCGGCCTTGGCGACGGGCGTGAGCTGGCCGTCGAGCTCGAGGCGCCGCTCCTTGAGCCGCAGCCGCTCCAGGGCGTAGTTGATCTCGCCGATCTCGTACTTCTCGGTGCGGTAGATCTCGCGAAACAGCGCCAGCGCGCGATCTGCGCGCTTGACGAGTTCCGGCCACGCCCGCTCACCCTCGGCGACGACCCGTCCGTTCTCCTTGACCGCGCGCAGGTGTCCGTAGAAGTTGCCCCATTCGTGGCGTTCCACCGTCAGGATGTCCCTGGGGTAGGTGAACTCGCCGAGCAGAGGCTGGGGGAACCACTTGAAATCGGCCCCCGTGAGATCCCGGTTGCCCAGCTTGAACAGCACCCGGGTGGTGAATGCCGCATCGCCGGGGATCGCAAATCCGGCTTCCCGCAGGCGCCGCACCGCCACCTCTTCCTTCTCGCTGACCTCGCCGATGAGGCGGACCTTGCGCCCGTCCTTTTCCACGAAGGTGGTCTCCACCACCGCGGCCGGCCAGAAATAGCCCAGGCCCCGCACGGCGGTCAGCCAAAGCACGCCCAGCACCAGCACCAGGGACAGGGCCATGCCACCGGCGCTGAACCAGATCCACGGCTCACCCGATTTGAACCAGTCCTTCATTCCTCGCCTCTCACAGGGATGTGTATTTGCCGCGCAGGCGCTGGCGGACCAGTTCCGCCACCGTGTTCACCGCGAAGGTGAAGGCGAACAGCACCAGCGCGCACACGAACAGCAGACGGAAGTGGGTCGTGCCCACGGCGGCTTCCGGCATTTCCACGCCGATGTTGGCGGCCAGGGTGCGGAAGCCGGTGAAGATGCTCCAGTCCATGACCGCCGTGTTGCCCGTGGCCATGAGCACGATCATGGTTTCCCCCACGGCGCGGCCCAGGCCGATCATCACCGCGGAAAAGATGCCGGGACTGGCCGTCGGCAGCACCACGTTCTTCAGGGTCTGCCAGCGGGTCGCGCCCAGGGCGAGGGAACCGGCCGTGAGATGTTTGGGAACGCTGAAGATGGCATCCTCGGCGATGGAAAAGATCGTGGGTGTGACGGCGAAGCCCATGGCCAGGCCCACCACCAGGGAGTTGCGCTGCTCGAAGGTGATGCCATGGCTGTTGAGCCAGTGGGGCAGATCGCCGCCGAAGAAGCGCGCCTCCAGCGGGTGTCCCAGGAGGAAAGCCAGCCAGATGCCCAGAGCCGCCACCGGCAGCAGCAGCATCGCTTCCCAGCCTTCCGGCACCCGGCTTTTCAGGGACACCGGCAGCCTGCTCCAGAGCCAGGCGGCCAGCATGACCACGAGGGGTACCGTGACGAAGCTGCCCAGGGTGCCCAGCAGGTTGTTCTCCACCAGCGGCGCCAGCCACAGGCCCGCGAGGAAGCCCAGGATGACCGTGGGCAGCGCCTCCATGAGCTCGATGGTGGGCTTGGCCACGCGCCGCGTGCGGGGTGACATGAAGTAGGCGGAGTAGATGGCGGCGAAGATGGCCAGGGGCGTGGCCAGCAGCATGGCGTAGAACGCCGCCTTGAGGCTGCCCAGCGTCAGGGGCGCGAGGCTGAACTTGGGTTCGAAATCGTTGGTGGCGGCCGCCGACTGCCAGATGTAGTCGGGCTTTTCGTAGCTTTCGTACCACACCCGCTGCCACAGGGCGTAGAAGGACACCTCGGGGTGTTCGTTGTGCACCCGGGCCGCCCGCAGCTGCCCGTTGGCGCCCTCCACCATCAGGGCATTGGCCCGGGGCGTGAACGCGGCGGTTTGCACCGCGGCCGCCCCGGCCGTCCCCTGCCACAGAAGACGCTGGGAGGTCGCATAGTAAAGCCCCAGATTGCCCCGGGCATCGCCCACGACGAAGCCCTTGCGGAAATATTCCGGCGCGATCGCGGTCACCGCCGCCGGCATGGACTTGAAGGTGCGGATGCGGGTGAGGTGGTAGTTGTTCTCGCCGTCGCGCACCAGAAACCATTGGGCCAGGGACCCGTGGTCGGTTCCGACGATCAGGGAGTAGCCTCCCGACAGGATGGCCAGCGCGGTCATCCGCTCGCCCTGGGGCACCACTTCCTTTTCCTGGACGAAGCGCGGCGCCCCTTTGTCGGTGATGTCGTAGTGGCGCACGAAGCGGCCGTCGTGGGCCAGATACAGTTCCCGCTGCTTGATTTCCACCACGAGGGCATCCGCCTTGCCGGAGAAATCGCCGAGGGTGGCGCCGGTGCGCTCCACCGACACCTCCCCGGTGATCATGTTCTGCCTCGCCGCAAGGCCCACCACCAGAATGCGTCCATCCGCCGTCTGGGCCGCGAGCGTGGTCGCGCCATCGGCGCTGGCCACGGCCAGGGCGCGCAGCGCCTCGCCCCGTTCATCGACCACGATGGGCGTCTCGCCCAGGGGAAACTCCACATCGGGCGTGATCACCCGGCGATTGTCATGGCGGGCGTCGAAACTGACCTGATATTGCTCCTTCACCAGCAGCACCCGGCCATCGGACAGGCCCAGGGCGTTGACATAGTGGGACGGATCGCCCGCGGCGAAGCTGGTGACCCGGACGCCCGGTGGCAGCGGCAGCCTGACCTCCTTCCTGGGCGCGCCCGTGGCGAGGTCGAAGAACACCACCACACCCTGGTCCGTGTAGCGTGCGCCGACCTCCCGCTGCTCTTCCGCGGACAGGTGCAGGGTGCGGCCCTGGGACGGCGCCGGCAGGGGCAGGGCCTTCCATTCCTCCACGCTCACCGGCTTGACCAGGGG
>JBBINK010000012.1:23140-24216 GCA_037443925.1 Betaproteobacteria bacterium | reverse complement strand
AGGCCACCCACGCCAGATAGAAGAAGATGGCGCTGATGGCAATGATCACGCTGATCCCCCCCAGGGTCATGACCTGACGGAAGATCCAGTCCTTGATCAGACGCAGCCGCAGGGCACCGGCGATGACCTGCAGGTTGCTCGCCAGTTCAGGGGAAGGGGTGCTCATGGCGTTTCGCTATGCCTGGGTTGGAGAAAGACATGGGGCCGGCCAGCGGCCGGCCCGTGTCGTGGGTGCCGACAGCCCCGGGTTCACCGGCCAGCCTGCATGGGCTGCTTGGGGTGCAGGGCGTGGAAGCGTTCGATGGCGGCCAGCGGGCGGCCCTGTTTGGCCGTGTCCTTGTTCAGGGCATAGATGACCGTCTCGTCCGCCGGGCCAGCCCCGATCTCCGTGTAGGTGAGGGGCACTTCGCCGTGCTTGAGGTAGTCCGCCATGTCCTTCCACTGGAAGAACACGTAGTAGCGCCCGCCCTTGAGCACTTCGCCATAGAACGGCCCGGTGGGTGTGACTTCGCCCTTGTAGAGGCGCTCCGCGGGCGTGGGGCCACCCCGTTTGGCGTCCTCCTTGTTCATGGCGAAGATCAAGGACGAACCTTCCGGGCCCTCGCCGATCGAGGCCCTGCTCAGGGCCACCTCGCCGGTGCTCAGATACAGCTGGTAGAGGGCGGGATCACCGAAGATGTAATAGCGACCCAGATCCTCGTTGAAAACGATGAACAGGTTCGCCTCCTGCTGCTGCGCCTCCGGCAGCGCCGACTGTTTCGGCTTCTCCCCGGACTGGGCAGTGGGCGCAGGCCCGCCCGGGCTGGCGCAGGCCGCCAGCGTCAGGGTGCAGGCCAGGGCGAGATGGGTCAGGGTTTGGTTGCGCATTACGAATGTCCCTCGTCGGTGAGCGGGCGTGAAGGCGGGGGCGGGGTGTGAGCCCGCCCGCGCTCCGCCTCGTTATTTGAGAATGTCGGCGAGCGCCTTTTCAGCCATCTTCGCGGGCAGGGGCACGAAGCCGTCCTTCACCACGACGGTCTGGCCCTGCTTGGACAGCACCATCTTGAAGAACTCGCGCTCCATGGGCGGCAGCGGCT
>JBBINK010000012.1:7892-23122 GCA_037443925.1 Betaproteobacteria bacterium | reverse complement strand
GGCTTCTTGTTCACGTAGATGTAGAGAACCCTGGCCAGGGGATAGCTGCCATCGATGGCGTGTTTGGCATCGGCCTCCACGAACGGCGCCCCTTCCTTGGCGGCCAGGGGCACGGCACGCACGCCGGAGGTCTTGTAACCGATGCCCGAGTAGCCGATGGCGTTGAGCTGACCGGTCACGCTCTGCACCACCGAGGCGGAACCCGGCTGTTCGGCGACGTTCTTCTTGAAGTCACCCTTGCACAGGGCATGCTCCTTGAAGTAGCCGTAGGTTCCGGATACGGAGTTCCGGCCGTAGAGCGCAATGGTGCGGTCCGCCCATTCTCCGGTCATGCCCACCTGGCCCCACTTGGTGATGTCCGTCGGATAACCACATTTGCGGGTGGCGGAGAAAATCGCGTCCACTTGGGGCATGGTCAGGCCCTTGATGGGGTTGTCCTTGTTCACATAGACCGCCAGCGCATCGATGGCCACGGGAACGGGCGTGGGCTTGTAGCCGTGCTTCTTCTCGAATGCCTCCACCTCCTTGGCATTCATCAGCCGGCTCATGGGACCGAAGTTGGAGGTGCCCTCGGTCAGGGCGGGCGGCGCCGTCGACGAGCCCGTGCCCTGGATCTGGATGTTGACGTTGGGGTAGAAGCGCTTGAACTGCTCCGCCCACAGGGTCATGAGGTTGTTGAGGGTGTCCGAGCCGATGCTGGTGAAATTGCCCGACACGCCGGCGGCCTTGGTGTAGCTGGGCAGCGCCGGGTCCACCTCCACCGCCGTCGCGTGGACGGGAAGCGCGGGGATGGTGAGCAGCGCGAAGCCGAACGTGGCCAGTAGTTTCCTTGGGGTGCGTTTCATCTGTCGTGGCTCCATGGGGAGAAGTTGTCGCGGTTGCACGGTGCGGCGGGGCGCGCCACGCCTGCACCACGGCCGCCATTGTCGGCCGCGACTGTTACGGCAATGTGACAGATCCGTCCCGGGCGGACGGACCCACGCAAACCCGCGTAAAAACACGGACCTGGAGCCGCGCCGGCGGTGCGCGGGTCACAAACGCTCAAGAATTTTGTAATATTTGCTTTTTGTCTTCAGACCGGAGTTCCCATGAGACCCCATGCGTCCCTGTTTGCCGCCCTGGCCATGGCCATCAGCGTGGTTCTGTCTGCATCCGCCGGTGCTGCGGACATCACCGGTGCGGGCTCGACCTTCGCCTATCCCATCCTCGCCAAGTGGGCCCAGACCTACAAGGCCAAGACGGGTGTCGGTCTCAATTACCAGTCCATCGGCTCCGGCGGGGGCATCAAGCAGATCCAGGCGCGGACCGTGGACTTCGGCGCGTCGGACAAGCCCCTGACGGTGGCGGAGCTGGACAAGCATGGACTCATCCAGTTTCCGGTGATCATGGGCGGCGTGGTCCCGGTGGTGAATCTGCCGGGCGTGGCCCCCGGCCAGCTTCGGCTGACCGGGCCGGTGCTGGCCGACATCTTCCTGGGCAAGATCAAGCGCTGGAACGATCCGGCGATCACGGCCCTGAACCCGGGTGTCGCGCTGCCCGACCAGGCCATCACCGTGGTGCACCGTTCCGATGGCTCCGGCACCACTTTCATCTTCACCAACTACCTGAGCAAGGTGAGCCCCGAGTGGAAGGCGAAAGTGGGCGAGGAAGCCTCGGTAGCCTGGCCGGCCGGCGTGGGCGGCAAGGGCAATGAAGGCGTGGCGTCCTACGTGAAGCAGATCAAGGGGGCCATCGGCTATGTCGAGTATGCCTACGCCCTGCAGAACAAGATGACCTACACCCTGCTCAGGAACCGGGACGGCGCCTACGTGGCCCCGAACGAGGAGAGCTTCAAGGCCGCGGCCGCGAACGCCGAGTGGGAGAAGGCGCCGGGCTTCTACGAGATCCTCACCGACGAGCCCGGCAAGCAGAGCTGGCCCATCACCGGCGCCACCTTCGTGCTGATGCACAAGGTTCAGTCGAAACCCGAGGTGGGCAAGGCGGTGCTCGCCTTCTTCGACTGGGCCTATCGCGAAGGTGATAAACTCGCCCTCGAGCTCGATTACATCCCGATGCCGCCCAAGGTCGTCACCCTGGTGGAGACGGCCTGGAAGAACCAGATCAAGGACGGTTTGGGGAAACCCCTCTGGTGAGCACAAGCGGGCAAGCTTCTCCGGCCGTCGGCCCGGGCGATCAGAGCCTCATGCCCGGCACGGCCGCGGCGAGCAGTGGATGCCATGTCCAAAGTGATCAGTGACGCCACCCTCAAGCGCCAGCATCTCGCGGACCGGCTGTTTCGCTCCCTGACCTGGCTGTTCGCCGCCCTGGTGCTGGGCCTGCTGGTGGCGATCCTCGCCTCCCTGGCGGTGGGCGCCTGGCCGGCCATCCGGACGTTCGGCTTCGGATTTCTGGTGAGCGCGGAATGGAACCCGGTGACCGACCAGTTCGGCGCCCTGGTGCCCATCTTCGGCACCCTGGCCACCTCGGCCATCGCCCTGCTCATCGGCGTCCCGGTGAGCTTCGGCATCGCCCTGTTCCTCACCGAGCTCTCCCCCCTTTGGCTGCGCCGGCCGCTGGGCATCGCCGTGGAGCTGCTGGCCGGCATTCCCAGCATCATCTACGGCATGTGGGGCCTGTTCGTGCTCGCCCCGGTGCTGCAGGAAACGATCCAGCCGTGGCTGATCGACCATCTGGGCGAGAAGCCGGTCATCGGCTTCCTCTTCCAGGGCGCGCCCATGGGGATCGGCATTCTCACCGCGGGCATCATCCTGGCCATCATGGTGATCCCCTTCATCGCCTCGGTGATGCGCGACGTGTTCGAGGTCGTGCCGCCGATGCTCAAGGAGTCGGCCTATGGTCTGGGGGCCACCACCTGGGAGGTGGTGCGCCATGTCGTGCTGCCCTACACCAAGATCGGTGTGGTGGGCGGCATCATGCTGGGCCTGGGGCGCGCGCTGGGTGAGACCATGGCGGTGACCTTCGTCATCGGCAACGCCCACCAGTTCACCACTTCCCTGATGATGCCCGGAAACAGCATCGCCTCGGCCCTGGCCAACGAATTCACCGAGGCCACCAGCGATCTGCACGTGGCCGCCCTGATCGAGCTCGGCCTCATCCTGTTCTTCATCACCTTCATCGTGCTTTCCCTGTCCAAGCTGCTCCTGCTGCAGCTGGCGCGCCAGGAAGGTCGGCAGACCTGACATGTTCTCCCTCTACGCCCGCCGCCGTTTCGTCAACGCGTTCAATCTGACCGTGTCCATGCTGGCCATGGCTTTCGGCCTGTTCTGGCTGGCCTGGATCCTGTGGACCCTGTTGCGGCTCGGGCTGGCAGGCATCACTCTCAGCACCTTCACCCAGATGACGCCGCCACCGGGCAGCCAGGGCGGCCTGCTCAATGCGATCGCCGGCAGCTTCTACATGACGACCCTGGCCACGCTCATCGGAACCCCCGTGGGCATCCTGGCGGGCGTCTATCTCGCCGAATACGGACAGGGCAGCCCCCTGGCCGCCCTCACCCGTTTCATCAACGACATCCTGCTGTCGGCGCCCTCCATCGTCATGGGCCTGTTCGTGTACGAAGTCTATGTGGTGAGCGTGGGGCATTTCTCCGGCTGGGCAGGCGCCTTCGCCCTGGCGCTGATCGTGGTGCCCGTGGTGGTGCGTACCACGGAAAACATGCTGAAGCTGGTGCCCAACAGTCTGCGCGAGGCGGCGGCCGCCCTCGGGGCGCCCCAATGGAAGGTCATCATGCTGGTCACCCTGCGTGCCTCCCGCGCCGGCATCCTCACCGGCCTGCTGCTGGCGGTGGCGCGCATCGCGGGGGAAACCGCGCCACTGCTGTTCACCGCGCTCAACAACCAGTTCTGGAGCACCAATCTGGATGCGCCCATGGCCAACCTGCCGGTGGTGATCTTCCAGTTCGCCATGAGTCCCTATGAAGACTGGCACCGTCTGGCCTGGGCCGGCGCGCTCCTGATCACCTTCGGTGTCCTGATCCTCAACATCATCGCCCGTGTCCTGTTCCGTCAGAAAGGTGGACGCGGCTAGGCGCAGCAACCATGGAACACAAAATGCTTTCCCTTCCCCCTCTGGAAGAGACGCGGCCACCCCGGATCCAGCCGCCGGCCAAGCTCACGGTGCGCAATCTCGACTTCTATTACGGCAAATTCCATGCGCTGAAGAACATCAACCTGGAGATTCCCGCGAACCGGGTCACGGCCTTCATCGGTCCGTCCGGTTGCGGCAAGTCCACGCTGCTGCGCACCTTCAACCGCATGTATGCCCTCTATCCCAACCAGCGGGCAGAGGGCGAGATATTCCTGGACGGCGAGAACATCCTTGATCCCCGCCAGGACCTGAACCGGCTGCGCGCCAAGGTGGGCATGGTGTTCCAGAAGCCCACGCCCTTCCCCATGTCCATCTACGACAACATCGCCTTCGGCGTGCGCCTGTATGAGCGGCTCTCGTCCCACGAAATGAGCGAGCGCGTGGAATGGGCGCTGCGCAAGGCAGCCCTGTGGAACGAGGTCAAGGACAAGCTCAAACAGTCCGGCAACAGTCTCTCCGGCGGACAGCAGCAGCGCCTGTGCATCGCCCGGGCCATCGCGGTGAAGCCGGAGGTGGTGCTGCTGGACGAGCCGGCCTCCGCCCTCGACCCCATCTCCACCGCGCACATCGAGGAACTGATCCACGAACTCAAGGTGGACTACACCATCGTCATCGTCACCCACAACATGCAGCAGGCCGCGCGGGTGTCCGACTACACCGCCTACATGTACATGGGTGAGCTGATCGAGTTCGGCGATACCGACACCATCTTCACCACGCCGAAACAGAAGGCCACCGAGGATTACATCACGGGCAAGTTCGGCTAGGCCCGGGCCGACGTTGCCCCGCCCCGTCGGGCGCGCGCCGACGCCCGTTTCGGTGGCCTGAGAGCCGAGTCGGGAAGCGCCCATGCCCACCACGAACCCTCCCTGTCGCGTCGTCCTGTTCGGCGCCTGCGACCGCCACAATCTGGGCGACCTGCTGTTTCCCCATGTCCTGGCCGCGCTGCTGCCCAACGTCGCGGTCAGCGTGGCGGGCCTGCTGGCGCGGGACCTGCGCCGCTACGGCGGTCATCGGGTCCGGCCGCTGGCCGACATCACCCCTTGCCTGTCCGGGCCCAGCGCCCTCGTCCACGCCGGCGGCGAACTGCTGACCTGCTCACTGGTGGACGCGGCCCTGATGCTCGCCGGAACCGGCGCAGCGCCCCGCGAAGGCGAAGCGCTCGCGGACTGGGCCCGGCGCAGGCTGGGCGGATCCTGGCCGGCGCCCTACGTGGTCGGCCGCGAGCGCGTGGGCGGCGACACGCGGCTCGTCCACGTCGCGGTGGGAGGGGTTGCCCTGGACCAGGCGGACCCGCGGCTGGACCGGGCCGTGAGCACGGCGCTGCGGGAGGCCGACTGGGTGTCGGTGCGCGACGTCCTCACCCGGGATGCCCTGGCCCGCCGGGGGATTGCCGCCCGGCTCGTCCCCGATACCGCCATCCTGGTCCGGGAACTGTTCGGCGGGGTGATCGACGGCCACGGCACCCAAGGTGAGCCGGCGCGTCTGCGGCAACGCTTTCCCGAAGGCTGGCTCGCCGTGCAGGCCAGCCTCGATTTCGCCGACGACGCGAGTGTCGCCGCCCTGGCCCGCGGCTGCGAACGGCTGGCCCGGCAGACGGGGCTGCCCATCGTGCTGTTTCGCGCCGGCGCCGCGCCCCTGCACGACGACCTGGGCCTGTACCGCAGGCTCCGCCAGCGGGTGGCGCCGGCCGCCCGCATCCATCTGTTCCGATCCCTCGACATCTGGGACATCTGTGCGGTGATCGCGGGCAGCCACGGCTTCCTGGGCAGCAGCCTGCACGGGCGCATCGTCGCCCTGGCCCATGGCCTGCCGCGGGTGAGCATCGCGGTCGATCCCGCCCGGCCCAACAAGCTGGGGGCCTTCGTGGCTACCTGGGAGGTGGCCGACATGCCGGGCGTGACCCCGCCCGAGGGGGCCGCCCAGGCCCTGCTCGCGGCCCTGTCCCGATCCGGCCAGCCCAGCCGCGCCCACGCCGACCGGCTCGCGCGGCATTGCCGCGCCGCCATGGACGAGTGGATCAGGGCCCTGCCGTGCCCGTCCTGAGCGCCCGTTCCCGCACGAAGCGCAGAAACGCCGCCTCGTCCAGGGGCGGCGCCGCGAGATAGCCCTGATAGGCATCGCACCCGGCGCCCCTCAGCCACGCGAGCTGGGCCTCGGATTCCACCCCCTCGGCGAGCACCTTCAGCCCCAGGCTGTGGCCCAGGGTGATGACGGAACGCACGATGGCGGCATCGTCCTCGTCGTCCGGCAGGTGGCGGATGAAGGACTGGTCGATCTTGAGCTTGTCGAGGGGGAAGCGCTTGAGATAGCTCAAGGAGGAAAACCCCGTGCCGAAATCGTCCACCGCCAGGCGCACCCCCAGCGCCTTCAATTCGTGCAGCACGGCGGTGGTGCGCGGTGCATCCTGCATGGCGGTGGTCTCGGTGATCTCGATCTCCAGGCGCCCGGCTTCGAGCCCCGTATCCCGCAGCGCCGCCTGAACCACGCCCGGCAGCGCCTGCAGGACGAACTGGCGAGCCGAAACGTTGACGGCCACCACCAGATGGCCCAATCCCTCATCGGCCCAGCGCCGCGCCTGGGCGCAGGCATTGCGCAGGATCCATTGCCCGATCCGCGCGATCAGGCCGGATTCCTCCGCAAGGTGCAGGAACTCGCCGGGTGCGAGCAAGCCGCGCCGGGGATGCGCCCAGCGCAGCAGGGCTTCCATGCCGATCACCCGCCCGGTGGCCACGTCCAGTTGCGGATGGTAATGGAGACGGAACTCGCCCAGCTCCTCCGCATGACGCAGTTCGTTTTCCAGCTGGAGCCACTCGGCGGCCCGCTCGTTCATGTCCCGGGTGTAGCACTGCAGCCGGTCGCCGCCTTGCTTTCGGGCACGTTCCAGGGCCGCGTCGGCGTTGCGCAGCAGGGTGGCGCCGTCCAGGCCATCCAGGGGAAAGACGCTGATGCCGATGCTCGCCCCGAGATTGATTTCCCGTCCCTCCACATAGAAAGGCCGGCGCAGCGCTTCCAGCAGCTGCTCGGCCAGCAGGATGGGCACCTCCTCCACCCCATAGGCGGGGACGAGCACGCAAAACAGCTCGCCGCCGAAGTGGTACAACCCGCAGCCGGAGGCCAGTTCCCGGTGGGCGGACAGGGTCTCGTTGAGCCGGCCGCCCACCGAACGCAGCAGGAGGTCGCCCACGCCATGGCCGAGGGTGTCCACCACGAGCTTGAACCGGTCCAGCCCGACCAGAATCACCGCTGCACGGGGCGCGGCCCGCTCCGGCGCGTACAGGGCCGCCTGGATGGTCTCCTGGAACATGCGGCGGTTGGGCAGGTCGGTGACGGAATCGTGGTAGGCCTGGTGGATGCTCTTCTCTTCCGCGCGCCGCCGTTCGCTCACGTCCGCGAGATAGAGATGGAACACGCCCAGGTCGGCGAGCCAGTGGATGTTGCATTCCAGGGCCAGGCCGTCACCGATCTCGTAGGCCCAGGTCTCGGAATGATCGTGGTTCTTGCGCAGGGACGCGAGGCGGTCGGGAAGCCCGGGCGGCAGCAGCTCGCGGGGATCACCCCGCGCGGCGCGGATGCGCGCCAGCAGGGCGTGGGTCGCCGGATTGGCATAGAGCACCTCCCCCGCCTGGGACAGGCGCATCACCGGCTGCGGGTGGCGCTCCGGGAATTCCGCCAACAGCTGCCGCTCCCGCTGCTCGCGCAGGTAACGGTTGACATAGAAGCCCACGAACAGGGAGATGAGGAAGATGGCGGAGGCCAGCAGGGCCACGACCCATTGCATCCGCCGTGCGGCGAGCTCCACACGCCCCACGGCCGCACCGAGCGCCGCCTCGGTCTGCCTGGCCCCACGCGCCAGCTCCGCGTCGAGCATGGCCACCTGCCGGCTGGCCCGTTGCAACGCCCCACGCACGGCCGCCGGGTCGGCCGGCCGGCGCGCCAGGGCGGCGTCGAGGTCCCGCGCGGCGCGATACAGTTCATCGTAGGCAGCCTTCAGGCCTGGTGCCTCAAGAACGCCATACCGGCTCAGCTCGGCGAAGCCCTGGGCGCAGCGCCGATCCAGCTGGGCAAACCGCGCCAGCAGCCGGCCATGATCGCCGGTGGCGTAGGCGGCGTACAGCACCGCCTCCTGCTCCCGCAGGTCGCGCTGCAGCCCGCTCATGATGCGCAGCGCGGGGGCATGGCGCACCGTCACGTCCAGGGTCGCATCCCGCACCCGCTCCCCGCTCACGATCACCCAGCCGGCCAATAGCACGCCCAGCGCCAGGATCAGCACATAGCCGGCGAAAATCCGCGTCGTGAAACTGAATGCAAGGCGCATGGCGTGGCCCTGGAAAGCGAATGGCGAGCCGCCCGGGAAACGCGGCAGGATCGCCGGCAGGCGGAGGCCTTACGCAGGCGCGGTGGCCGCCGCCTGCTTCACGACCTCGGCGATGTGTTTGGCCCAGCGTTCCACCTGCGCGGCATCCCGTCCCTCAACCATGACACGCAGCACGGGTTCGGTCCCGGAATTGCGCAGCAGCACCCGGCCCTGGCCCCGCAGCTCGGCTTCCGCCTCCACCAGGGCAGCCTGCACCGGGATGCTCTCGCGGTAGTCGAAGTGCTTGCCGATTCTGACGTTGATGAGTCGCTGGGGATAGAGCGTGACTTCGCGCGTGGCCTCGCGCAGGGTCTGCCGGTTCGCCCGCAGGGCCTGCAGCACCTGCAGCGCCGAAATGATGCCATCGCCAGTGGTGTGCCGGTCGCGGCAGATGAGGTGACCGGAGGATTCGCCACCGAGCTGCCAGCCCTTCTCCTCCAGCATTTCCAGCACGTAGCGGTCGCCCACCGCGGCGCGGGCGAAGGGAATCTTGTGCTTCTTGAGGGCGTGTTCCATCCCCAGGTTGGTCATCACGGTACCCACCACCCCGCCCTTGAGCGTCCCCTGCCGGGCCCGATGCCGGGCGATGATGTACAGCATCATGTCACCATCATAGACGGTGCCATCCCCATCCACCATGACGACCCGGTCGCCATCCCCATCGAAGGCCACGCCCAGGTCGGCGCCGTGCGCCTTGACCGTTTGCTGCAAAAGCGCGGGATGGGTGGAGCCGCAGCCTTCGTTGATGTTCAGGCCGTCCGGCTGCACGCCGATGGGGATCACCTCGGCGCCCAGCTCGTGGAACACATGGGGCGCGATGTGATAGGTCGCCCCGTGGGCGCAGTCCACCACCATGCGCATGCCGCGCAGATCCATTTCGTTGGGGAAGGTGCTCTTGCAGAACTCGATGTAGCGCCCGTCCGAGTCCTCCACGCGCCGCGCCTTGCCCAGCCGGTCGGCGGCCATGCACTGCAGGGGTTCGGCGAGGGCGGCCTCGATGGCCTGCTCCATCCGGTCGGGCAGCTTGAGCCCGCCCGGGCCGAAGAACTTGATGCCATTGTCCGGATAGGGATTGTGGGAGGCGGAGATGACGATCCCCGCCTGGCAGCGCAGGGCGCGTGTGAGATAGGCCACGCCGGGGGTCGGCATGGGCCCCAGCAGCAACACGTCCACACCGGCCGCCGACAGCCCGGCCTCCAGCGCCGACTCCAGCATGTAGCCGGAGATGCGCGTGTCCTTGCCGATGATGACGGCGGGCCGTTCCCCCTTCAGGCGCCGGTCGGCTTCCGCGAAGATCCGGCCCGCGGCGTAGCCCAGGCGCATGACGAAATCGGGCGTGATCGGCTCCTGGCCGACGGTGCCGCGCACGCCGTCGGTGCCGAAATAGCGTCTGGTCATTCTCCCCATCCTTCCACGGCATTGACCACCGCGAGGGCATCGCGTGTGGCTTTCACGTCGTGCACCCGGATGATCCGGGCGCCCCGCAGGGCTGCGATCACCGCCGCCGCCAGGCTGGCTGGCAGCCTGTCCTCCACCGGCGAACCGGTGATCGCGCCAAGCATGGACTTGCGGGAAATCCCCACGAGCACGGGCACGCCGAGCCCGCTGAGCACCCCGAGCCCGCGCAACAGGTCCAGATTATGGCCAAGATTCTTGCCGAAACCAAACCCGGGATCGATGACGATGCGTTCACGGGCGATGCCGGCGGCCTGCGCCGCGGCGATGCGCGCGGCCAGAAAGTCGCGCACCTCCGCCACCACGTCGCCGTAGTTCGGGGCCTTTTGCATGGTCTGGGGATCGCCCTGCTTGTGCATCAGGCACACCGCCGCCGCGCTGCCCGCCACGGCCTGCAGTGCGCCGGGGGCAAGCAGGGCATTCACGTCGTTGATCATGTCGGCCCCGGCTTCCAGCGCCCGGCGCATCACCGCCGGTTTCTGGGTGTCCACCGACAGGGGCACGCCGGCATCGCGCAAGCCCTCGATCACCGGCAGGACGCGCGCCAGTTCTTCCCCTTCCGGGACGGGCGCGGCCCCGGGCCGGGTGGATTCGCCGCCGATGTCCAGGATGTCCGCGCCCTCGCCGACCAGGCGCAGGCCATGATCCACCGCCCTTTGGGCTGAAAAGAACCGTCCCCCGTCGGAAAAGGAATCGGGGGTGACGTTGACGATGCCCATGATCAATGGGCGTGTCAGGGAAAGGCCGAAACGGCCGCAGCGCAACGAGGCTGGTTCAGGCGGTGCGGAACGCAAGGTCGGAACGGTCCAAAGCGCGGCACCCCGGGGCGCCTGCCTCGCCCCGGCTCAGGCTTCTTCCGCGGGTTTGCCCGTGGGCGCCGTGGCGCTGGGAGGCGCACTGTCCGCGGCCGCCGGTGCAGGCGCGGCCGCCGGCTTGGGCGGACGGGGCGGGCGTCCGGCCATGATGTCGTTGACCTGGTCGGCATCGATGGTCTCCCACTCCAGGAGCGCCTGCGCCATCGCTTCCACCTTGTCGCGGTTTTCCTCGATCAGGCGGCGCGCCAGGGCATACTGCTGGTCGATGATGCGGCGAATCTCCGCATCCACCTTCTGCATGGTGGCTTCCGAGACGTTCTTGTGGGTGGTGATGGATCGACCGAGGAACACCTCGCCCTCGTTCTCGCCATAGACCATGGTGCCCAGGGTCTCGGACATGCCCCACTCGGTGACCATGCGCCGCGCCATTTCCGTCGCGCGCTGGAAATCGTTGGAAGCGCCCGTGGTCATCTGGTTCATGAACACTTCCTCGGCGATCCGGCCGCCGAACAGCACCGCGATGTTCTGCAGGATGGTGTCACGGTCCATGCTGTAGCGGTCCTCGGTGGGCAGCTGCATGGTCACGCCCAGGGCGCGCCCCCGGGGAATGATGGTGACCTTGTGCACCGGGTCGGTCTTGGGCAGGAGCTTGGCCACCACCGCATGACCCGCTTCGTGATAGGCGGTGTTGCGCCGCTCGTGCTCGGGCATGACGATGGACTTGCGTTCCGCGCCCATGATGATCTTGTCCTTGGCGCGCTCGAAGTCCTCCATGTCCACCAGACGCTTGTTGCTGCGCGCCGCGAACAGGGCGGCCTCGTTCACCAGATTGGCGAGATCGGCGCCGGAGAAACCGGGCGTGCCCCGGGCCAGCACATCGGCGCGCACGTCGGGAGCGATGGGCACCTTGCGCATGTGCACCATGAGGATCTGCTCCCGGCCACGGATGTCGGGCAGCGGCACCACCACCTGCCGGTCGAACCGGCCGGGGCGCAGCAGCGCCGGATCCAGCACGTCCGGCCGGTTGGTGGCGGCGATCACGATCACGCCGGAATTGGCCTCGAAGCCATCCATCTCCACCAGCAGCTGGTTCAGGGTCTGCTCACGCTCGTCGTTGCCGCCGCCCAGGCCCGCGCCACGCTGGCGGCCCACCGCGTCGATTTCATCGATGAAGATGATGCAGGGCGCGTTCTTCTTGGCCTGTTCGAACATGTCGCGCACCCGGGCCGCGCCCACGCCCACGAACATCTCCACGAAGTCGGAGCCGGAGATGGAGAAGAAGGGCACCTTGGCCTCGCCGGCGATGGCCTTGGCAAGCAGGGTCTTGCCGGTTCCCGGCGAGCCGACCATCAGCACGCCCCGGGGAATGCGCCCACCCAGCTTCTGGAACCGGCCGGGGTCCCGCAGGAACTCCACCAGTTCGGCCACTTCTTCCTTGGCCTCGTCGCAGCCGGCCACGTCGGCGAAGGTGACGGTATTGGCCGACTCGTCCAGCATGCGCGCCCGGCTCTTGCCGAACGAGAATGCCCCGCCCTTGCCGCCACCCTGCATCTGGCGCATGAAGAAGATCCACACCCCGATCAGAAGCAGCATCGGGAACCAGGAAATGAAGATGCTGGTGAGCAGCGACGGCTCTTCGGGCGGTTTCGCATCCACCCGCACGCCGTACTTCAGCATGTCGTCCACCAGCCACAGGTAATTGGACGGTGCGTAGCTGGTGAAGCTGGTGCCGTCGGTCCGGCGGCCCTTGATCGTGTTGCCCTCGAGCTGGACGCGCTCGATGGCGCCCGCCTTCATCTCCTGGACGAAGGTGGAGAATTCCATGTGACTGGCGACTACGCGCCGCTGGCCGAACTGCTGGAAGACCATCATCAGCACCATGCCGATGATCAGCCAGATGGCCACGGTTTTGAACATGTTATTCAAGGCGATACCCCGCTGTGACGTCGATCAGAAGCCAAACCTCGGACTCATTCTAAATCCATTCCGGTCCGTCGTGGGCCTTCCCGGTGGCCCCGACGGGCTGCCGGGCCAGGAGATAGACCTCCCGGCTGCGGCTGCGCGAAGCCCCCGGCTTGCGCAGGGCCACCTGCCGGAACCGGCGCCGGGCCTCACGGACGAATTCTTCGAACCCCGAACCCTGAAAAAGTTTTACCAGAAACACGCCGCCGGGTTTGAGCCAGCGCAGGGCGAAGTCCATGGCCAGCTCCGCCAGGTAGAGGCTACGCGCCTGATCGGACAGGCCAATGCCACTGATGTTGGGCGCCATGTCGGAGATTACAAGGTCGACCGGGCGGCCCTGAAGCCGCCCCTGCAGCTGCTCGAGCACGCCGGCTTCGGTGAAATCCCCCTGGATGAACTCCACCCCGGGCAGCGGGCTCATCTCCAGCAGGTCCACCGCGATCACCCGCCCGGCCCGCCCGACCCTGGCCGCGGCCACCTGGCTCCAGCCCCCCGGCGCCGCGCCCAGGTCCACCACCACGGCCCCGGGCTTGAGCAGATGGTCCCGGGCGTCGATCTCGAGCAGCTTGAAGGCCGCCCGGGAGCGGTAGCCCAGCTTCCTGGCCTGCTGCACGTAGGGATCGGTCACGTGCTCGGTCATCCAGGCCTTGCTGGTTTTGCTGCGTTTCATGCTGTAGACTGCCGCCTGTTTTCGCCCGGACCACCCATGCTCACCCTGACTCCTTCCCAACGCCGATTCCTGCGCGCCCGGGCCCATGGGCTCGACCCGGTGGTCCTGATCGGGGATGCGGGACTGAGCGACGCCGTGCTGCGGGAGATCGATCTCAGCCTGCGCGCCCACGAGCTGATCAAGATCAGGGCGGCGGGCGAAGACCGGGATGGCCGCGAGGCCCTGCTCCAGGCCATCTGTGAAACACTGGGTGCGGCACCGGTGCAGCACATCGGCAAGATCCTCGTGGTCTATCGGCCCGCCGACACGCCCCGCCTGAACCTGCCGGCCTGAGGGCCGCGGCCGCCTTCACCGGCTCCGCAGCACCAGCACCAGGCCGAGCACGCTCTGGATCACGAACAGCACGCTGGCGATGCCATGCCAGCGGGCGAACCGGTCCGCCACCACGCTGTGCATCACATCGGCCGCGCCACCCTTGAGCTTGAGTCCTTCGAGAATGGGCTGGATGCCGAAATGGCCCACCAGGGTGAGGGCGAGCATCGCGAACACGAGCCAGAAGAAGAGCTGCTTGAGGGCGGCGAGGCCCTGGCTGGTCAGCGCGTACAGCAGCAGATAGGCGCCGCAGCCGATGCCCACCCAGGCGGTCACGGTGAACATCCGGCCGGCGAGCATGCCGGCCAGCTGCCGGTCGGGGAGCGCCATGAACAGGGTCGGTGCCGCGATGAAGCCGATCGCCCACAGGCTGCCCACCCAGAGCACGATGGCGATGGCCGCGAGTTTCTGGAAATGGTTCATGGCCAGGGGCGAAAGGGCAGGCTCAGACGTAGCGCACGTCCAGGATCTCGTATTCGCGCACGCCGCCGGGGGCCTGGACCTCGGCCACGTCCCCCGGGAACTTGCCGATCAGCGCCCGGGCGATGGGCGAACTGATGGAGATCTTGCCCTCGCGCAGGTCGGCCTCGTCGTCTCCCACGATCTGGTAGGTCACCTTCCGGCCGGTCTCCAGTTCCTCGAGATCCACCGTGGCGCCGAACACCACGTGGCCGTCCGCATCCAGCAGCTTGGGGTCGATGATCTGGGCATTGGCCAGCTTGCCCTCCAGCTCCGCGATGCGGCCTTCGATGAAGCTCTGGCGCTCCTTCGCCGCGTCGTATTCGGCGTTCTCGGACAGGTCGCCGTGGGCGCGCGCCTCGGCGATGGCGGCGATCACGGCAGGCCGCTCGACGCTCTTGAGGTGTTGCAATTCGGCGCGCAGCTTCTCGGCGCCGGTGACGGTCAGGGGAATCTTGCTCATTGACGTGCTCCTGGTTCGGGCGGATCAGCCGCCTTGTCTCAGACGCGCATGCAGGCCCTGGAGATCGAACACCGTCAGTTCCCGCATGTGCTGCATGCCGGTGACGGCCGCCCGCGCGCCCGAGAGGGTCGTGAAGTAGGTGACGCGGTGGGCCAGGGCCGCCGCGCGGATGGCGGCCGAATCCTGGATCGCGCGTTTGTCCTCGACGCTGTTGATGATCATGGCGATTTCACGGTTCTTGATCATGTCCACGATGTGGGGACGCCCTTCCGGAACCTTGTTCACGACCTGTACCGCCAGCCCCGCGCCCTGCAGCACGGCCGCGGTGCCGCGGGTGGCGCACAGGGTGAAACCAAGCTCCGCCAGGTTGCGGGCCACCTCCACGGACTTGATCTTGTCCTGGGGCTTGACGCTGATGAAGACCTTGCCGCCCGTGGGCAGCCGCGTGCCGGCCGCCAGCTGGGACTTGACGAAGGCCTCGCCGAAGGTGGTGGCGATGCCCATCACCTCGCCGGTGGATTTCATTTCCGGCCCCAGCATCGGGTCCACGCCCGGGAACTTGACGAAGGGGAACACCGCCTCTTTCACGCA
>JBBINK010000012.1:0-7867 GCA_037443925.1 Betaproteobacteria bacterium | reverse complement strand
GGGCGGCACGACCTCCTTCTCCACCCCCTGTTCCTTGAGGCTGCGGCCCGCCATGCAGCGCGCCGCGATCTTGGCCAGGGGCAGCCCGCACGCCTTGGACACGAACGGCACCGTCCGGGAAGCCCGCGGATTGACCTCCAGCACGTAGATGACGTCGTTCTGGATGGCGAACTGGATGTTCATCAGCCCCACCACGTTCAGGGCCTTGGCGAGCTTGACGGTCTGCTCCCTCAGCTCGTCCTGGATCCTGGGGCTGAGGCTGAAGGGGGGCAGGGAGCACGCCGAATCACCGGAATGCACGCCGGCTTCCTCGATGTGCTCCATGATGCCCCCGATCAGCACCTCGCTGCCATCGGCGATGGCGTCCACGTCCACCTCGATGGCATCGTTGAGGAAGCGGTCCAGCAGCACGGGGGAATCGTTGGAGACCTTCACCGCCTCGCGCATGTAACGCTCCAGGTCCGCCTGCTCGTGGACGATTTCCATGGCACGCCCGCCCAGCACGTAGGACGGCCGCACCACCAGCGGATAGCCGATTTCCTCGGCCAGCCGGATCGCTTCCTCGGCGCTGCGGGCGGTCCGGTTGGGCGGCTGCTTGAGGCCGAGGTCGTGCAGCAGCTTCTGGAAGCGTTCACGGTCCTCGGCGCAGTCGATGGCGTCGGGTGTGGTGCCAATGATCGGGACGCCGTTGGCCTCCAGGTCGCGCGCGAGCTTGAGCGGCGTCTGGCCGCCGAACTGGACGATGACGCCTTTGGGCTTCTCGACGCGCACGATCTCCAGCACGTCCTCGAGGGTGAGGGGCTCGAAATAGAGGCGGTCGGAGGTGTCGTAGTCGGTGGAGACGGTCTCCGGGTTGCAGTTGACCATGATCGTTTCGTAACCGTCCTCGCGCATCGCCAGCGCGGCGTGCACGCAACAGTAGTCGAACTCGATGCCCTGGCCGATGCGGTTCGGCCCGCCGCCCAGCACCATGATCTTGTCGCGGCTGGTGGGGTTGGCCTCGCACTCCTCCTCGTAGGTGGAATACTGGTAGGCGGTATCGGTGGCGAACTCCGCCGCGCAGGTGTCCACCCGCTTGTACACCGGATGGATGCCCAGCGCCCAGCGGCGCGCCCTCACCTGATGCTGATCCGTGCCCAGCAGCTTGGCCAGCCGCCGGTCGGAAAAGCCGCGCCGCTTGAGTTCCCACAGCTCGTCGCGGGAAAGATCGTCCAGGTGCCTGCCCTGCAGCGCCTGCTCCCGGCGGACCAGATCCTCGATCTGCGCCAGGAACCACGGATCGATGTGGGTGAGCTGCCGGACCTCCTCGAAGGGCATGCCCGAACGGAAGGCGTCGGCGATGTACCAGATGCGCTCCGCCCCGGGGTTGCCCAGCTCCGCTTCCAGCGTGTCCCTGTCGCGGGTCTTCTCGTCCAGACCGTCGGCGCCCGTTTCCAGGCCGCGCAGGGCCTTCTGCAGCGATTCCTGGAAGGTTCGCCCGATGGCCATCACCTCGCCCACGGATTTCATCTGCGTGGTGAGGCGGTCGTTGGCCTGCTTGAATTTCTCGAACGCGAAACGCGGGATCTTGGTCACCACGTAATCGATCGACGGCTCGAAGGAAGCGGGCGTGCGCCCCCCGGTGATGTCGTTCTTGAGCTCGTCCAGGGTATAGCCCACGGCCAGTTTGGCGGCGATCTTCGCGATGGGGAAGCCCGTGGCCTTGGACGCCAACGCCGAGGACCGGGACACGCGCGGATTCATCTCGATCACCACCATGCGCCCATCCTTCGGGTTCACCCCGAACTGCACGTTGGACCCGCCGGTTTCCACGCCGATCTCACGCAACACCGCGAGGGCGGCATCGCGCATGACCTGGTATTCCTTGTCGGTGAGCGTCTGGGCCGGCGCGACGGTGATGGAATCGCCGGTGTGCACCCCCATGGGATCGAAGTTCTCGATGGAGCAGACGATGATGCAGTTGTCGTTCCTGTCCCGCACCACCTCCATCTCGAACTCCTTCCAGCCGATGACCGATTCCTCGATCAGCAGCTCACGGGTGGGCGAAGCCTCCAGGCCGCGCTCGCAGATGGCGACGAATTCCTCCATGTTGTAGGCGATGCCGCCCCCGGTGCCCCCCATGGTGAAGGAGGGACGGATGATGGTCGGGAAACCGACCATGGCCTGCACCTGCAGCGCCTCCTCCATGGAGTGGGCGATGGCCGCGCGGGGACACTGCAGGCCGATCTTTTCCATCGCCTGCTTGAATTTCTCCCGGTCCTCGGCCTTGTCGATGGCTTCCCGCGAGGCGCCGATCATCTGCACGCCATATTTGTCCAGGACGCCGTGCTTGGCCAGATCCAGGGCGCAGTTCAGGGCCGTTTGGCCACCCATGGTGGGCAGCAGGGCGTCGGGCCGCTCCCGTTCGATGATCTTTTCCAGCACCTGCCAGGTGATGGGTTCGATGTAGGTCACATCGGCCATGCCGGGATCGGTCATGATGGTGGCGGGGTTGGAGTTGACCAAGATGACCTTGTAGCCCTCCTCCCGCAGCGCCTTGCAGGCCTGGGCGCCGGAATAGTCGAACTCGCACGCCTGCCCGATGATGATCGGACCGGCGCCGATGATGAGGATGCTGTGAATGTCAGTACGTTTCGGCATATCGTTTCCACCGGAAAGCGCGTGGAGCCGGGGCCGCCCGTGACCCGTCCGCTCCGCGCGCCCCGCTCCTCACGCCTTTCGCTCTTTCATCAGACCGACGAAGCGGTCGAACAGATATGCCACGTCGTGCGGCCCCGGACTGGCCTCCGGGTGACCCTGGAAGCTGAAGGCCGGCACGTCGGTGCGGGCGATACCCTGCAGGCTGCCGTCGAACAGGGACACGTGCGTGGCGCGCAGGTGGCGTGGCAGGGTGTCGGCGTCCACCGCGAAACCATGGTTCTGGCTGGTGATCAGCACCCGTTTCGTTTCCAGGTCCTGCACCGGGTGGTTGGAGCCGTGATGGCCGAACTTCATCTTG
The DNA here is from genome assembly GCA_037443925.1 of Betaproteobacteria bacterium. Classification (GTDB taxonomy): domain Bacteria; phylum Pseudomonadota; class Gammaproteobacteria; order Burkholderiales; family Thiobacteraceae; genus Thiobacter. Next base: position 4,869 of record JBBINK010000012.1, on the reverse strand, counting down.
ACGGTCCGCGCCCCCGAGGCCAGCGCGAGCAGCTGGTGGCCCAGGCAGATGCCGAAGACCGGTATGCCCGTGTCGAGCAGCGTCCGGATGGCCGAGATGGCGTAGTCGCAGGGTTCGGGATCGCCCGGCCCGTTGGACAGCAAAATTCCGTCCGGTGCCAGGGCCAGCACGTCCTGCGCGGGAGTCTGCGCCGGCACGACGGTGACGCGGCAGCCCCGCGCCGCGAGCATGCGCAGGATGTTGCGCTTCACGCCGTAATCGTAGGCCACCACGTGGTAGCGCGCGTCCTCGAGCCGCGGATGGCCGACGCCGCGCACCCAGGTTTGCTCCTCCCACACGTAGGGCGCCCGGCACGTGACCACCTTGGCCAGGTCCATGCCGGCGAGGCCGGGAAAGGCGCGCGCCAGCTCGAGCGCCTTCGCCTCGTCCACCCGGCCCGCCATCAGGCAGCCGGCCTGCGCGCCCTTCTCGCGCAGGATGCGGGTCAGCTTGCGGGTGTCGATGCCCGCGATGGCCGGGATGCCATGCCGTGCGAGATAGTGGCCCAGATCCTCCCGGTTGCGCCAGCTGCTGGCACGCAGGGGCAGATCGCGGATCACCAGGCCATTCGCATAGACGCGGTCAGCCTCCTCGTCTTCCGGGTTGGTGCCGACGTTGCCGATGTGGGGGTAGGTGAGGGTGACGATCTGCTGGGTGTAGGAGGGATCGGTCAGGATCTCCTGATAGCCCGTCATGCCGGTGTTGAACACGACCTCGCCGGTGGTGACGGCCTCCGCCCCAATGGACACCCCCCGGAAAACAGTCCCGTCGGCGAGAGCGAGAAGGGCTGGGGCGGGCGTCGACACGGGTGAACTCCAATAGCCAGATACACAAGAAGCGGGAAAGGCCTTGCACCTTCCCCGCTTCCCTAAGCAGCGGAATTATACCGAATCGTGACGGGTCCTGACAATGCGCGCCCCGCCCTCACTTGAGGCCGAGCACGTCCTGCATGTCGAACAGGCCCTGCTTTCGTTCCGCGAGGAAGCGGGCGGCGCGCAGCGCGCCCATGGCGAAGGTGGCGCGGCTGGAGGCCTTGTGGGTGATCTCGATGCGCTCGCCGGTGCCCGCGAACAGGACCGTGTGATCCCCCACGATGTCGCCGCCGCGCACCGTGGCAAAGCCGATGGTCGCCGGCGAGCGCTCGCCGGTGACGCCTTGCCGCCCATAGACGGCACACTGGGCCAGATCGCGCCCGAGCGCCGCGGCCACGACCTCGCCCATGCGCAGGGCCGTGCCGGAGGGCGCGTCCACCTTGTGGCGGTGATGCGCTTCGATGATTTCCACGTCGTAGCCTTCGTCGAGCACCCGGGCCGCCATGTCCAGGAGCTTCAGCACCACGTTCACGCCCACGCTCATGTTGGGGGCGAACACGATGCCGATGTCGGCCGCCGCCTCTTCGATGGCGCGCCTCTGGTCCGGGGTGAAGCCGGTGGTGCCGATCACCATGTTCACGCCCCGGGCCCGGCAGACGGCCAGGTGGTGCAGGGTGCCCTCGGGACGGGTGAAATCGATCAAGACCCGGCTGCCCGAAAGGACGGCCTCCGGCCGATCGCTGATGGCGAGACCACAGGGGGCCCCGATGAGCTCGCCGGCATCCTTGCCCACGAAGGGGCTGCCCGGGCGATCCAGGGCGGCGCTCAGACGCAGGTCGGCGGCCTGGCTCACGGCTTCGATCAGGGCCCGGCCCATTCGGCCGGAAGCCCCCGCAATGGCAATGTTCAGCATGATTCCATCCCTTGATGGGACCCCGGCACGCGCCGGGATCCGGCTTCAGAAACCGACACGCTCCAGGAGCCGGCCGAACCACCCCTTGCCTTCGGGGGCCGGCGCGGGCGGCGCATCGGGATCGGCCTTCTCCAGGACGATCTCGCTGACGCTGCGCGCGCCCGCGGCCGCCGGGGCGTCGGCCTCCTCCGGCGCCGCCGGCACCACGTCGCCCGCCACCCGCACCAGCCGGTCATCCTGGAAGAAGAGGGTCAGTTTGCGCTCCTCCTGGAGCCTGCCCCCCTGGCTCAGGCGATAGACGTAGTCCCAGCGATCCGCGTGGAAGGGGTCGGTGACCGGCGGAGTGCCCAGCAGGAAGCGCACCTGCGAGCGGGTCATGCCCGGCTTGAGCCGCGCGACCATCTCCTGCGTGATCACATTGCCCTGCTGGATCTCGATCTGGTAGGGATCGGGAACCATCGAGGTGATGGAGCAGCCGGACAGAAGCAGGCCGAACAGGAGCACGATGCGCCGCATGCAAACGCCCGAGGTGGAGAGAAGTGGCGGCAATTATAGCGGCTGGGCCCCGCCTTGGGGCAGCGGGAACTGGATGAGGCCGGCCAAACGGCCTATCATCATGCCGTCGTGCCCCAGCGGACATCCGTCATGAGCAACCCCACCGAACTCAAGAACGCCGGGCTCAAAGCCACCCTGCCCCGACTCAAGATCCTGGGCCTGTTCGAATCCAGCCAGGTGCGCCACCTGACCGCCGAGGACGTCTATCGCCTGTTACTGCAGCAGGGCGACGCCGACATCGGCCTGGCCACCATCTACCGGGTGCTGACCCAGTTCGAGCAGGCCGGCCTGTTGATCCGCCATCATTTCGAGAGCGGCAAGTCGGTGTTCGAGCTCAACCAGGGCGGGCATCACGACCACCTCGTCTGCCTGCAGTGCGGCAGGGTGGAGGAGTTCTACGACGCGGAGATCGAAAAGCGCCAGGAAAAAATCGCCCGGGAGCGGGGTTTCGCCATCCACGAGCATTCCCTGTATCTGTACGCGGACTGCACCAAGGCGCAATGCCCCTACCGGCGGGAGGGTCAGCCGCCGCGTCCGTGACGCGCGCTCAGCGCCGGAGCATTTCCGCCGCGTGGGCCCGGGTCTTGGAGGTGATGTCCACCCCGCCCAGCATGCGGGCGATTTCCTCGACGCGTCTGGCTTCGTCCAGGGGCTCGATGCGCGAGACGGTCTGCCCGTCCTGGCTTTCCTTCCACACCCGCAGATGGTGCTCGCCCTGGGCCGCGACCTGGGGCAGATGGGTGATGCACAAGACCTGACGGCCCTCGCCCAGGCGCCGCAGCAGCCCTCCCACGATTTCGGCAACACCGCCGCCGATGCCGACATCCACCTCGTCGAAGATCAGGGTCGGCACCGGCGTGACGTCCAGGGCCGCCACCTGGATGGCGAGACTGATGCGGGAAAGCTCGCCGCCGGAGGCCACTTTTGCCAGGGGGCGCAGGCCGGCGCCGGCGTGGGCGGCCACCCGGAATTCCACGGTTTCCAGGCCGAAGCTGGCGCCGTCGGCGACGGGCGGCAGGGCCACCTCGAACCGGCCCCCCGCCATGCCCAGGGTCTGGAGCAGGTCCGTCACCTTGCGCGACAGCTCCGCCGCTGCCTTGGTGCGTTCGGCACTCAGGGTTTCGGCCTCGGCCCGGTAGCGTGCCGCCACCCGCGCCGCGCGTTGGGCGAGCGCCTCCGGGTCGGCCGCCTCGCCGAGCCGGGCGGCCCGTGCCTCGAGTTCCTCCTGCAGAGCCGGCAGCTTCTCCGGCGTGACGCGGAAACGGCGGGCGGCGCGGTGGATGGCCTCCAGCCGCTGCTCGCATTCCGCCAGACGCTCCGGATCCAGGTCCAGACGCTGCCGGTAGTGGTTGAGGGCGTAGGCCGCCTCCCTGAGCTGGATCTCGGCGCCGTCGAGCATCGCCAGCACCTCGTCCAGGGAAGGGTCGTACTCGCGCAGGGCGCGCAGCCGCGAAATGAGGCCACCAAGCTGGGACAGCAGCGAAAGATCGCTTTCCGACAGCAGCTCCACCCCCTCCCGCGCGCCTTCGATCAGGCTGGCGGCATGGGCCAGCCGGCCATGCTCGGCCTGCAGCGCCTCCCACTCCTCCAGCGTGAAATTGAGGGCGGCCAGCTCCCGGAGCTGCCACTCCAGCTCCTCCTTTTCCCGCGCAAGCTGGGCGGCATCCCGTTCCGCCAATGCCCGCTGGCGCTCCAGGTCCTGCCATTCATGCCACAGATCGGACACCAGGCCGGCCAGGGTCTCCAGCGCGCCATAGCCGTCCAGCAGGGCCCGCTGGGCGGCAGGCTGCAGCAGGCGCTGGTGCGCGTGCTGGCCATGGATGTCCACCAGCCGTTCGCCCACCTCCCGCAGCTGCTGCAGCGTCGCCGCGTGGCCGTTGATGAAGGCACGGGAGCGTCCCGTGGCATCCACCACCCGGCGCAGCAGGCACATGCCCTCGTCGCCCGCCAGGTCCTGGGCGGCGAGCCACTCCGCCAGAGCCGGCACGCCACGGATGTCGAACTGGGCCGCGATCTCCGCCCGCCCGCAGCCCTCCCGCACCACGCCCGCATCCGCCCGGTCGCCCAGCACCAGCGCCAGGGCGTCGATCAGGATGGATTTGCCCGCACCGGTCTCGCCGGTGAGCACCGTGAACCCCGGCTCGAAATCGAGCTCGATCCGGTCCACGATGACGAAATCCTTGAGGGAGAGGTGAAGCAGCATGGGGGTCTCAGCGCCGGGAACGTCTCACAGCTTCTCGCCCCAATGGAGCTTCTGCCGCAGCATGTCGTAGTAGCTATGCCCCTTGGGATGGAGCAGGCGCAGGGTTTCCATGGAGCCGCTCACCTGGACCCGGTCGCCCACCTGCAGGTCCAGGCGCTGCTGGCCGTCGAGGTTGGCGCAGCAATCGTCGGCGTGGATCACCAGCACCTCCACCTGGGAATGGCTGTTCACGGCGATGGGCCGGTTGCTCAGGGTATGGGGACAGATGGGCACCAGGGCGATGGCTTCCAGGGTGGGGTGGAGGATCGGCCCGCCGGCCGACAGGGCATAGGCGGTGGATCCCGTGG
>JBBINK010000011.1:28690-36116 GCA_037443925.1 Betaproteobacteria bacterium | reverse complement strand
GCCCAAAAGCAGCACCACGACGAACAGCACCACCGCCATCTCGATCAGGGAGAAGCCGCGCACGCGGCGGCGCCCGAAGACGGCCGGGTTCACGGCTGCTCGTCCCCACGGGGCAGCACGGGGCGGCGGCCGACCACGATGCTCACCCGCTGCCGCCGGCCCTGGCGCACCAGTTCGGCGCTCACCCGGCTGCCCGGCGTCAGCTGCGCGATGCGGGACAGGGCGGTGCTGGAATCGGGCAGGCTCTTGCCATCGATGGCGGTCAGGATGTCCCCCGGCCGGACGCCCGCCCGGTCCGCCGGCCCGTCGCGCAGCACGCCCACCACCAGCGTCCCCGTCGCATCCGGCAGACCCTCCGCGCGCGCCCGCTCCGGCGACAGATCGTCCATGGACACCCCGATCCAGCCGCGCACCACGGCGCCGTGCTCGACGATCTGCCGCATCACCTGCTGGGCCAGGCTCTGGGGAATGGCGAAGCCGATGCCCAGCGAGCCGCCGGTGCGGGAGAAGATGGCGCTGTTGATGCCCACCAGCCGTCCCGCGGTATCCACCAGCGCGCCGCCGGAATTGCCCGGGTTGATGGGCGCGTCGGTCTGGATGAAGTCCTCGAAGGTGTTGATGCCCAGATGCGAGCGTCCCAGGGCGCTGACGATGCCCATGGTCACGGTCTGGCCCACGCCGAAGGGGTTGCCGATGGCGAGCACCACGTCGCCCACTTCCAGGGCGTTGGAGTCGCCGAAGGGCAGGGTGGGCAGGTCGGACAGATGGATGCGGATCACCGCCAGGTCCGTTTCGGGGTCCGTGCCCACCACCTTGGCCGCCGCGGTGCGGCCATCGGCGAGGAGCACCTCGATCTCGTCGGCCGCCTCGATCACGTGATGGTTGGTGATGATGTAGCCCCGGGGATCGACGATCACGCCCGAGCCCAGGCTCGACACCCGCTGGGGCTGGCTGGGAAACTGGTCGCCGAAGAAGCGCCGGAACAGCGGGTCATCCATGAACGGGTGGCGTGGGGCGCGCAGCTCCTTGCTGGTGTAGATGTTCACCACCGCGGCCATCGCCTTTTTCGCCGCCACACGGTAGGATGCGGGCGCCGCGGCCGGCGGGATGGCCGGCGCGGGCGGGACGGCCGCAGGTGGCGGCGAGCGTAACAGATCCGGCTTGAACACCGTGACGACGAACAGCGCCGCCACGCACAGGGTCGTGAACTGGGCGAACAGGAGCCAGAGTTTTTTCATTGGGGCGGACGGCATGCGGCTCGAGGATCTGGACCATTATACGCGGACGCTGTTGGAGCTTTCCCGCTTCCGGGACTACTGTCCCAACGGGCTGCAGGTGGAGGGCCGGCCCGAGGTGCGGCGCATCGTCACCGGCGTGAGCGCGAGCCTCGCCCTGCTGGAGGCCGCCGCCGCGGCGGGCGCCGACGCCGTGCTGGTGCATCACGGTTACTTCTGGAAGAACGAACCGGCGCCCATCGTGGGCGTGAAGCGCCGGCGCATCCGCTTCCTCCTGGAGCGCGACATCAGCCTGTTCGCCTTCCATCTGCCCCTGGATGCCCATCCCGAGCTGGGCAACAACGCGCAGCTGGGGCGGCGGCTGGGGTTGTGCCCAGAAAGATGGGTGGGCGAGCAGGGTCTGATCGCCGTGGGGCGGCCGTCCGAGCCGGTGAGCCTCGAGGCCTTCGCGCAGCGGGTGGGCGCGGTTCTGGACCGCGCGCCCCTGGTGGTGGGCGAGGCCGGCCGCATGGTGGAACGCATCGCCTGGTGCAGCGGCGGCGCCCAGGGATATTTCGAGGCCGCGGCGGCGGAGGGCGTGGATGCCTATCTGACCGGGGAGGTTTCCGAACACAACGTCCATTTCGCCCGCGAGTCCGGCGTGGCCTTCCTGGCCGCCGGCCATCACGCCACCGAACGCTACGGCATCCAGGCCCTGGGCGAGCACCTGGCCGCCGAATTCGGGCTTGAACATCGGTTTATCGACATCCCCAACCCGGTGTAAGGCCAGGAAAATCAAGAAGATCCCATCGAGGGGCTTCTAAACTCCGGGGCGTTTTGGGTAGAATGCCGCTTTTGCCTTTTTCACCATTTCGACAGGACGGGATATGAGCAACCAAGGAGTCAATCGCACCCGCCGCCGCCTGATCATCGCCACCTCGGTGGTGGGTGGCGCGGGCGCCCTGGCGGCGGTGTGGCCCTTCATCGCCAGCATGAACCCGAGCCAGCGGGCCAAGGCGGCCGGCGCGCCGGTGGAGGTGGACATCAGCAAGATCGAGCCCGGCAGCTACGCCACGGTGGAGTGGCGCGGCAAGCCGGTGTGGGTGATCTACCGCACCAAGGAGATGCTGGAGCTTTTGGACAAGCACGACGACCGCCTGTCCGATCCCAAGTCCGAGTCGTCCATCCAGCCCGAGTACTGCAAGAACCATCGCGCCATCAAGGATCAGTACATGGTGGTGGTGGGCATCTGCACCCACCTGGGCTGTTCCCCGAGCCCCAAGCTCAAGCCCGTTTCCGACAACGAGACCGGCCCCGACTGGCACGGCGGCTTCTACTGCCCCTGCCACGGTTCCCGGTTCGACCTGGCTGCCCGGGTGTTCAAGGGGTCGCCGGCACCGACCAACATGGTCGTTCCGCCCCATCGCTACGTGACCGACACCCGCATCCTGATCGGCGAAGATACCAAGGGAGCGTAACCAATGACCAAGATGCAGCAACTCCTCGCCTGGGTGGATGAGCGCTTCCCGCTCACCGCCACCTGGAAGGCCCACCTGTCCGAGTACTACGCGCCGAAGAACTTCAACTTCTGGTATTTCTTCGGCTCCCTCGCCCTGCTGGTGCTGGTGATCCAGATCGTCACCGGCATCTTCCTCACCATGAACTACAAGCCGGACGCGAACCTGGCCTTCGGCGCCGTCGAGTACATCATGCGTGACGTGGACTGGGGCTGGCTCATCCGCTACATGCATTCCACGGGCGCGTCCATGTTCTTCGTGGTGGTGTACCTGCACATGTTCCGCGGCCTGATGTATGGCTCCTACCGCAAGCCCAGGGAGCTCATCTGGATCTTCGGCGTGCTCATCTATCTGGCCCTGATGGCGGAAGCCTTCCTGGGGTACCTGCTGCCCTGGGGTCAGATGTCCTTCTGGGGCGCCCAGGTGATCGTCAACCTGTTCGCCGCCATCCCGGTGATCGGCCCCGATCTCGCGGTGTGGATCCGTGGCGACTACGTGATTTCCGACGCCACCCTCAACCGCTTCTTCGCCTTCCACGTGATCGCGCTGCCCCTGGTGCTGCTCGCCCTGGTGGTGGTGCACCTGATCGCCCTGCACGAGGTGGGCTCCAACAACCCGGATGGCATCGAGATCAAGAAGAAGAAGGATCCCAACACCGGCATTCCCCTGGACGGCATTCCCTTCCATCCCTACTACACGGTGAAGGACATCTTCGGGGTGGTGGTGTTCCTGATCGTGTTCTCGGCCATCATCTTCTTCGCGCCGGAGATGGGCGGCTACTTCCTGGAGGCCAACAACTTCATCCCGGCCGATCCCCTGAAGACGCCGGAACACATCGCGCCGCTGTGGTACTTCACCGCGTTCTACTCCATCCTGCGGGCGGTGCCGCCCATCCTGGGATCCCAGTTTCCGGGGGTGGTGGCCATGGGCGCGGCCATCGTGCTGCTGTTCTTCCTGCCCTGGCTGGACAAGTCGCCGGTGAAGTCCATCCGCTACCGCGGCTGGATCTACAAGGTGGCCCTGGCGCTGTTCGCCATCTCCTTCATCGGTTTGTCCTATCTGGGCATGCAGGCGGTCACGCCGCTCTACACCGTGCTGGCACGGGTGTTCGCCGTGATCTACTTCCTGTTCTTCCTGCTCATGCCCTGGTACACCAGGATCGACAAGACCAAACCGGAACCGGAAAGGGTGACTGGATAATGAAACGCAAACTGATCCTCTTCCTCCTCGCGCTCCTCCCGGCTGGAGCCTTCGCCAGCGGCGCCGCGGTGCATCTCGACCGCGCCCCGGTGAACGTCAACGACAAGATCTCCCTGCAGAAGGGCGCGCGCCTGTTCGTCAACTACTGCCTGAACTGCCACAGCGCCAACTACATGCGCTACTCGCGCCTGCAGGACCTGGGGCTGACCGAGCAGCAGATCGTCGACAACCTCATGTTCACGGCGGAGAAGGTGGGCCAGCCCATGACCATCGCCCTGCGTCCCGCGGATGGCAAGGCCTGGTTCGGCGCCACGCCCCCCGACCTCACGGTGATCGCCCGCTCCCGCGACGCGGACTGGCTGTACACCTACCTGCGCAGCTTCTACCGCGACCCCTCGCGTCCCACCGGCTGGAACAACACCGTCTTCCCCAACGTGGGCATGCCCCACGTGCTGTGGGAGCTCCAGGGCGAGCAGGTGGCCCACTTCAAGACGGTCAAGGACCACGACGGCAAGGAGCACCAGGTGTTCGAGCGGTTCGAGCTGGTGAAGCCGGGCAAGATGACCCGGGCCGAGTACGATGCCGCCATGGGCGACCTGGTGAACTACCTGGTGTACATGGGCGAGCCGGTGCAGGCCCAGCGCAAGCAGCTGGGGATCATCGTGATCTTCTTCCTGCTCGGTCTGGCGGTCCTCACCTATTACCTGAAGAAGGAATTCTGGAAGGACGTGCACTGAGGCATCCCGCCGCGGCGGGCCGATGGTGGGCAGGGGCGGAAGGGTTTCCGCCCTTTGCCATTTCGGGGCCCGGGCTACACCAGGCCGCCCTTGAACCCCGGGCGCCCCACCCCATCTAAACAGGCCAGTGAGGTCTATACGACAGGTAAACGCCTATGATGACTTTGTATTCGGGGACGGTCGATCCCTTCAGCCAACGCTGCCGTATCGTGCTCTATGAGAAGGGCATGGACTTCCAGGTCATCGACGTGGACGTGGAGAACATGCCGGAAGACATCGCGGTGATGAACCCCTACAACCGCGTGCCGGTCCTGGTGGAGCGCGACCTGGTGCTGCATGAGGCCAACATCATCAACGAGTACATCGACGAGCGTTTTCCCCATCCGCAGCTCATGCCGGCGGATCCGGTGATGCGCGGCCGTGCGCGGCTGTTCCTGTTCCGCTTCGAGAACGAGCTGTTCTGCCACATCGACACCCTGGAGAAGGGCCCGAAGAAGGAAGCGGACAAGGCGCGGGCCATCATCCGCGATCACCTGACCCTGATCGCCCCCGTGTTCCAGAAGCAGAAATACATGCTGGGTGATGAGTATTCCATGCTCGACGTGGCCATCGCGCCGCTGCTGTGGCGGCTCGAGCACTATGGCATCCAGTTGCCCAAGCAGGCGGCGCCCGTGCTGAAGTACGCGGAGCGGCTGTTCTCTCGGCCGGCCTTCATCGATGCCATGACGCCCTCGGAAAAGGCGATGCGCAAATAATGTTCGAAGCGTCCACCAAGCCCTATCTCATCCGCGCCATCTACGAATGGTGCGTGGACCAGGGCTACACGCCCTACCTCGCGGTGCAGGTGGATGCGCGCACCCGGGTGCCCATGGAATACGTGAAAAACGGCCAGATCGTCCTGAACATCAGCTACACGGCCACCCACAAGCTCAAGATCGACAATGACTTCATCCGCTTCGCGGCCCGCTTCAACGGCGTGTCGCGGGAGCTGGAGATCCCCATCGCCGCGGTGACCGGCATCTTCGCCAGGGAGAACGGCCAGGGCCTCTTCTTCCAGGTGGACGAGGCGGCGGCTTCCCCCGGCAGCCAACCCGCGCCGTCGGGCACCGGCCCGGGTGGCGACGGCTCGCCCGAGCCACCCAAGCCCACCCGCGGCGCGCACCTCAAGATCGTCAAGTGAGCCCCCGCGGCGCCGTTGGGTGATCGCGGGCCCGTCAGCCCGGGGCCTTGCCGCCGGCGGCGAAGAGCATGGCGCCGAACGGCAGGGCAGGGGGCAGCAGCCGCTCCGCGAGGCGGGCGCTCAGGCCGCCGCCAGGCAGAAAGACACAACTGGCGAAGCTCAGGTGCGTCACCGGCATGCCCTGGAACAACGCCTGGAGTTCCGCCCGCGTGTGCCAGCGGGCGCCGCGGTAGGCTCCGCGGCCGGCTTTCTGCCGATACAGCAGGCTGGCGCGGTTGAGCCAGCCGATGACGAAACGGCGCCGCGCGACGCGCAGGATTTCCGCCACGGCGCGGCGCTCGTCTTCGATGAAACACAGCGCGGCGATGGAGACCACGCCGTCGAAGCTGTCGTCGGCGAAAGGCAGATGCCGCGCATCGCCCTCGACCCAGCGTAGCGACGCATCGGACCGCGCGCGGGCATGGGCCAGCCACGCGGGATTGGGGTCGAGGCCGGTCGTCACCAGGCCATCGGCCGCGAAGCGCCGGGTGAACCAGCCGGTGCCACAGCCCACGTCCAGCAGCGTGTCTCCCGGCTCGAGGCTGAGGAGGCGGCGCGCCGCCGCGTACTCGGTCGTGCCGATCCAGCGGCCCCGCTCCGTTTCATACCACCCGTCATAGACCGCAGCGTCCATGGATGGGGGTGCGCCGAGCGAGGCCATCGCGGATCAGCCCGGCTCCGCGGGATTGAGACGGGGATGCGTCTCCTCGCCGGCCAGCCACAGGATGAGCCCGGACACGAACATCGCGATGGCGACGAACCCGAAGCCGGAAGCGAGATTGCCGCTGGCGTGGGCCACCCAGCCCAGCAGCAGCGCGCCGACGCCGTAGCCCGTGTCGCGCCAGAAGCGGTAGATGCCGATGGCCGAGCCGCGCCAAGCGGGGTGGGCGATGTCGGCCACCGCCGCCGAGAGGTTGGGATACAGCAGGGCCATGCCGAAGCCGGTGATGGCCGCCGAGGTGAGCCAATAGGCGACGTGGTCGCCCAGCAGCATCATCCCGACACCGGCGCCGCACAGCCACATGCCCCAGACGATGGGCATCCTGCGGCCGATGTGGTCGGACAGCCGGCCGGTGAAAAACTGCGAGCCGCCCCAGACCAAGCCATACACGCCCACCACCCAGCCGATCTGGGCAAGGCCCAGGCCCCGCTCGTAGAGATAGACCGGATACACCACCCAGATCAGCGCATCGACGAACTTCTCCACCAGCCCCGCCTGGCTGATGGCGGCCATGCGCCGGTCGCGCCAGGACATGAGGGTGAACACCTCCCAGGTGCTCGGCCTGTCGGAGATGTTTTGCGGGAAGCGCGGCCTGGGTCCGGTGGACTGGCCCGCCGCGTGGCGCGCGCCTTCGGCCCGGGCCCAGGGCAGCGTTTCCTTCACCCACAGCGCCGTCAGCACCAGGGCCCCCGCGATCACGCCCACGCCGAACACGAACAGGCCCATGCGCGGGCCCAGGGCCGTGGCCAGGTAGCCGGTGACGATGCCGGCGATGGCCACGCCCACGTAGCCGGCGAATTCGTTGAGGCCGATGGTCA
>JBBINK010000011.1:21830-28619 GCA_037443925.1 Betaproteobacteria bacterium | reverse complement strand
CCCAACAGCACGGTGGCGGCCACGATCCAGTCCCAGTCCGGGGCGTACAGGATCATGAAGGGAATGGGCACGGCCGAAGCCCAGCCCAGCAGCAGCACCGTCTTGCGTCCCAGGCGCTCCGACAGCCGGCCGGCGACGAAGTTGAGGGCGCCCTTGACGAAGCCGAAGGCGACGACGAAGGCCATGAGCAGCGTGAAGGAGCCCTTGGGCACGCCAAACTCGCTTTCGGCCAGGGCCGGCACCACCGTGCGCATCATGCCCAGGGTCATGCCCACCAGGAAGACCTGGATCAGCTGATGCAGGAACTGAATCCAGTTGTCACGGATCCCGTAGCGGTACTCGCCGGCCACGCCGCCGGAGGACATGGGGCACGTCATGGCGCGATGTTGGCGGCCACGATCCTGTCCATCTCGGCGGGCCGCGGCGGGATGTTGGCGGTGACGAACCTGACGAACTCGTCCCGGCTGCGGATCGCCAGGCCGGGATTGAACCGTTTCTCGAAGCCGATGGTGGAGGAGGGTTTGCCGGAAATGCCGGCCCCGCACACGCTGCCCGCCTGGTGGCCCGGGAAGATCTCCGTCTCGTCCGGCAGGGTGAGCAGCTTGCCATGGAGAGAATCGAACAGCATGCCGGCCATGGCCTCCTCCCGTCCGGCGAGATCGGGCCGGCCTACGCTGCCGACGAACAGGGTGTCGCCGGTGATCACGAACCAGGGCTGCTCCCCCCGCCGCTTGTCGGTCACCAGCAGGCAGATGCTGTCCAGCGTGTGCCCGGGGGTGTGGAGCACTTCGATGACCACGTTGCCCGCCTCGATGCTTTCACCATCGGTGAGCGGCGTGAAGGGGAACTTCACCACGTTCCGGTCGCTCTCGTGCAGGCAGTATTTCGCGTCCGCGAGCTTGGCCAGCGCCCGCCCGCCGGAGTAGTGGTCGGCGTGCACGTGGGTGTCGATGACATGGGTGATCGTGACCTTGGCTTCACGGGCCTGGTCCAGGAACCATTGTTCGTCGCCGGCCACCACGTCCACGGCCACCGCCTTGCCCAGGGAGCCGCAGCCGAAGAAATAGGAAAGGGAGGATTCTCTCGTCGCGAGTTGTTTGAAGAACATGGCGGTCTCCTCTGGCCAAGCGCCGTCTTTTGCAGATGAAAATATTCAAACGAATATTTGAACGCAAAAGATAGGCTTCCCCGGAACCTCTGTCAAGGGCCCGGCCCGCGCCCCTTTCAGGTCCCTGGCCGGGCCGCCGGCTTCGGTCGGGCGCTTTCTCGGGCAAGGTAAGGATGGTGGGCGGGTCCGCGCAGGCCTTCACGCCAGGGGGCCAGACGCCCCGCGCCATCCGCAAGCGGAGGGCGGCGTCAGTCGCCTTCCACCACGGGCAGGCGCGCGGCCTTCCACTCGGGAAAGCCTTCCTCCAGACGGCGGGCCCGGTACCCCTTCTTGCGCAGGGTCGCCACCGCTTCCAGGGCGAACAGGCAATAGGGGCCGCGGCAGTAGGCGACGATCTCCTGATCTTTCGGCAGGGATTTGAGCCGCCGCGGCAGTTCGCCGGGCGGAATGTTGATGGCGCCCGGGATGTGGCCCGCCGCGTATTCGGCCTCGGGGCGCACGTCGATGACCACGGCCTCGCCCCTCTTCACCCGCTTCAGCAATTCCTCGCGCTTGACCGGCGTCAGCCCATCGCGGCTGTCGAAGTGCTCCCGCACGATGCGCTCCATTTCCGCGAGATGCCGCTCGCCGATGCGGCGCAGGCAGGACAAAAGGCGGGGGATTTCCGGATCGCTCAGCCGGTAGATCACCTGGGCGCCTTCGCGCCGGGCGGCGACCAGGCCGCCGTCGCGCAGGTTCTGCAGGTGGTGGGACGTGTTGGCCACCGACATGCCGGTGGCTTCGGCCAGCCCTTCCACGCTGCGCTCGCCCTGGCCCAGGGTCTCCAGCAGTTCCAGCCGGCCGGGCTGGGCCAGGGCCTTGGCGACGCGGGCGAGCTGTTCGTACAAACGTTTCTTGGGGTGAATGGCAGCGTCCATTCCCTCATTCAAACAAACGTTGGAATGGCGCGCAAGCCCAGCCGATGCGGCCCGCGTGCGGGGAGGGCGCCGCCGGAGGGAGGCGTGGGCCTCAGGGGCCCGTGCCGGCGCCGGGCTGCGGGGCGGGCAACAGGCTCTCGATGCGGCCGGATGGCTCCGCATCGTCCCATTCCACGCCACCGGCCACGGCGTAACGGATCATGCCCTGGGCGTCCACCACGAAGCTGGTGGGAAACACGTGCACCTTCCAGGCCTTCATGGCCTGGCCCTTGGGGTCGAGCAGGATCGGGAAGTCGATGGGCGTGTCCTTGAACGCCGCGAGGAAGTCCCGGATCTCCTTTTCCGTTTCCGCCATGTCCACCGCCAGGATCGCGAAGGGCCGGTCGCGCATCATGGTCTTGAGCCGCTGCATGGACGGCATTTCCGCGCGGCAGGGCGGGCACCAGGTGGCCCAGAAGTTCACCAGCACCACCTGGCCGCGGAACGCGCGCAGGTCATAGGTCTTGCCGTCGAGCCCGGTGAGGACCAGTTCCGGCGCGGCGCGGGGCGTGACGGCCTTCAGTTCGGCGGCCCCGGCCATGGCCGTGACCAGGAGCAGAAGACAGGCGGCAAGGCAGCGGTAGGTCATGGATGTTCCCTCAGGAGGTGGTGTGCAGGGCCTGGATGATCAGCGCGGGCAGACGTTCGCCCAGCGCCCGCTCCGCTGGCGTGGCGTCCTCGCGGAAGTGGAAGCGGTCGCGGATGCCGGGCAGGACCTGCACCGAGACCCGGCTGCCGCCCTGGGCCAATTCCCCGCGCAGCGAATCGAGGGTCCAATACCAGGGTGAGCGGTCGCCCTGCAGGATGTGGATGCGGAGGCGGGTGTGGCGGGTGATGGGCAGATAGACCGGATCCTGTCCCGGCTCCGGCTGCGCGGCGTAGAGGTTGGGGTAGAGCAGAATGGCGCCGGCGATCGGCCGCTGCCGTCCATGCCGTTCGCTCCACAGCCGGGCGCCCTCCAAGGCCAGGCGCGCCCCCCGCCCTGCGGTCAGAAGCCACACCCGCGGCTTGTGGCGAAAGGCGGCGGCCAGCAGCGTGTACACGTCTTCGGCCGGCAGCGTATCCATGCTGCTGGGAACGGCGGGCAGGAAGCGGGCGCCGTAGAGATCGGCCACCCAGGTTTCGTAGCCCCGGGCCGCCAGCCGCCGCGCCGCGGCCTGCTCCTGGGGCATCACGCCGTGCTCCGAGGGCAGCCACAGGATGAGCGTTCGTCCCGGAGCGGCATGGCGCGTGAGCGGGATGTCCTCACCGGCGGCAGCCGGGAGCGGCTCCTGCGCCCGTGCCGGGCCGCCCAGCAGCAGCATCAGGCACAGGACCCACCACGCCTTCATGACGCCTGCCAGTGCCCGGAACGGCCGCCGGATTTCTCCAGCAAGCGGATGCCTTCCATGCGCATGCCCCGGTCCACGGCCTTGCACATGTCGTAGATGGTGAGCAGGCCGGCCGCCACGGCCGTCAGGGCCTCCATCTCCACCCCCGTGCGGCCGACCGTCTCGGCCGTGACCAGGCAGGTGATGGCCGAGGCCTCGTCGTCGGGTTCGAATTTCACGGCCACCCGCGTCAGCCCGATGGGGTGACACAGGGGAATCCAGTCTGAGGTGCGTTTGGCGGCCTGGATCGCGGCGATCCGGGCCACACCGAGCACATCGCCCTTCTTGGCGCCGCCCTCGCGAATCATGGCCAGCGTGGCCGGCTGCATCAGGATGCGTCCGGTGGCGCGGGCCACGCGCCGGGTCTGCGGCTTTTCGCCCACGTCCACCATGTGGGCCTGGCCCTGCTCGTCGAAATGGGTGAAGTCCGCCACCTGTGTGCCCTGAACCAAACCGAGGGAGCGCTATCATAGCACCCATGACTTCGCCGTTCCGATTCGCGGCCCTCTTGGCCTGCGCCCTGGCTGTGTCCCCGGTCGCCACCGGCGCGGACAACCTGCCCGACCTGGGCGAGGCGTCCCAGTCCGTGTTCAGCGCCCAGACCGAACGCAAGGTGGGCGAGGCCATCATGCGCGAGATCCGCCTCGACCGTGCCTACTACGACGACCCGGAGCTCGTCGATTACCTGAACGGTCTCGGCTGGCGGCTGGCCGCCCACAGCGGCAACAACCGGCAGGACTTCGAGTTCTTCCTGGTCCGCGACGACACGCTGAATGCCTTCGCCCTGCCCGGTGGCTACATCGGCGTGCACACCGGCCTGCTTCTGGCCGCCCAGAGCGAATCGGAGCTGGCGGGCGTGCTGGCCCACGAGATCGCCCACGTCACCCAGCGCCACATCGCGCGCATGGTGGCGGCCGAAAGCCGGAACAGCCTCACCACGCTGGCGGCCCTGGCGCTGGCCATTCTCGCCGCCCGCTCCAACGGCCAGGTGGCCAGCGCCGCCGTGGCCACCGCCCAGGCGGGCGCCATCCAGAGCCAGCTCGACTTCACCCGCGACAACGAACGGGAGGCGGACCGGGTCGGGCTGCAGACCCTGCAGTCCGCCGGCTTCGACCCCCGCGGCATGGCGACCTTCTTCGAACGGCTGCAGAAGTTCAACCGCCTCTACGAAAACAACGCGCCCGCCTATCTGCGCACCCATCCCCTGACCACCGAACGCATCGCCGACATCGAGGCCCGCGTGGCCGAGCTGCCCTATCGACAGGTGGCGGACTCGCCCGAGTTCCAGCTGGTGCGCGCCAAGCTGCGGGCCGCCACGGGCAGCGCGCGGGAGGCGGTGGCCCACTTCGAGGAGGCGCTGCGCGAGCGCAAATACACCAGCGAGGTGGCCACCCGCTATGGACTGGCGGCTGCACTGTTGCGCGATCGCCAGTACGACCGGGCCCAGCAGGAGCTGGATCGGCTGCGTCGCCGCATGCCGGCTCCCCATCCCATGGTCGAGACGCTCGCGGGCGAGATCCTCGCCGCGCGCGGCGAGCGCGATTCGCTGCTGGCCCACTACCGCCAGGCGATCGACCGTTTCCCCTTCCACCGCGCCCTCGTGTATGCCTACAGCGACGCCCTGCTGCGGGCCGGCCAGACCGGCGCGGCCCTGGCCCTGGTGGAAAACCGCCTGCGCAGCACGCCCACCGATGTCCGGCTGTACGAGCTGCAGGCCCGCGGCTATGCCCAGCAGGGGCGCCACCTGGCGGAACACCGGGCACTGGCCGAAGCCCAGGCCCTGCGCGGCAACCTGCCCGCCGCCATCGAGCAGCTCCAGATCGCGTTGCGGTCCGGGGAAGGTGATTTCTATCAGCTCTCCAGCGTCGAGGCCCGCCTCAAGGAGCTGAAGGCGCTGGATGCGGAAACCCGCAAACGTTGAGCCGTCGGCGCGCGAATAGTCTGAAGGGACTAGGTTTTTCCCGGAAAATACGCAAGATTAGAGTTGCTTACGCCGGAAATCTTTGGTTATGCTATCCGAACCCGACTGATCGCTAGAGTAGGGGTCACGTAACCGCCCGCTCCCGGCCGATTTGATCGATCAATCAAAACATTCAGACAGAGGTAAAAGGAGGATGTACATGCGTAAAGCTCCAGCCTTGCTGCTGGCCGCCAGCGTGGTCGGCGTCCTGATGACGGCCCCCGTACTGGCGGAAGAACAGAAAAAGGAAGAGACGGGCCAGGACATCGCGTTCAACAACCGCAAAGGCAACTGCCTCGCCTGCCACTCCATTCCCGGCGATCCGAAGGCGGTCACCATCGCCAACATCGGCCCACCCCTGATCGCCATGAAGGCGCGCTTCCCTGACAAGGCCAAGCTGCGCGCCCAGATCTGGGATCCGACCGTGGCCAACCCCTACACGGCGATGCCACCCTACGGCAAGCACAAAATCTTGACCGAGCAGGAGCTCGACAAGGTTGTCGATTACGTTTATGGCCTGTAACCGAGTGAAGGAGCAAGTTCATGAATCTCACGCGTAGAACGTTCATCAAGGGCGCTGGTGCTGCGGGTACCGTCGCCGTGGCCGCTGCCGCCGGCCTGCTCAAGCCGACGCAGGTGCTTGCCACAGAGTGGAACAAGGCGGCCTTCGAGGCCAAGGGTGTGGCCGATGCCCTGAAGGCCATCGGTGCCACCGGCGCGGCCGACAGCAAGGACATCCTGATCAAGGCCCCGGACATCGCCGAGAACGGCGCGGTGGTGCCGGTGGAAGTGACCAGCAAGATCGCCGGCACCAGCGCCATCGCGCTGCTGGTGGAGAAGAACGCCACGCCGCTGGTGGCGGACTTCGCCCTTTCCAACGGAGCCGAAGGCTACATCAGCACCCGCATCAAGATGGGCCAGACCTCCAACGTCCGCGTCGTGGTCAAGGCGGGCGGCAAGACCTACAACGCCGTCAAGGAAGTGAAAGTCACCATCGGCGGATGCGGCGGCTGATCGTCCCTTCGTTCATGGCGAATCCGTTAAACAGTTTTCGAGGAAACGAAAAATGGCAAAACCGATGAAAATCCGTGCGACGATGGCGGGCGACGTGGCCGACATCAAAGTGCTCATGAATCACCCCATGGAGACGGGTCAGCGCAAGGATGCCAAGACCGGCCAGCTCATCCCGGCCCACTTCATCCAGAACGTCAAGGCGGAAGTGAATGGCAAGGTGGTGCTGGATGCCCAGTGGAGCGTGGCCATCTCCAAGAACCCCTTCCTGGGGTTCAAGGTCAAGGGTGCCAAGGCGGGTGACAAGGTCACCGTGAGCTGGACCGACAACAAAGGCGATCACAACAGCGCCGAGGCCACCGTAGCCTGAGGCGCAGGGCGCGG
>JBBINK010000011.1:0-21820 GCA_037443925.1 Betaproteobacteria bacterium | reverse complement strand
TTGCGGCCGCCGCGCCGGGCCACGACAACGAGGAGGACGCACATGAAAAAGATCCTTACCGCGGTGCTGGGCGTAGCCCTCACCCTGGGCGCAGCAACTGGTGCGCAGGCGAGCCCCGAGCAGGACCGCAAGGAGCTCCTGGACTACTTCAAGAACAAATTCCCCAACGTGAAATTCGAAGATTACGTGCATGGCGCGTTCGTCTTCTCTCCCGATGCCTTCGCCCAGTACCAGGCGATCATGGAGTTTCCCCCCTTCGTCACCGTGATCGAGCAGGGCAAGAAGATGTGGGAGACGCCGTTCAAGAACGGCAAGACCTATGCCAGCTGCTTCCCCGATGGGGGCAGGAACATCGCCGGCCTGTATCCCTATTTCGACGAGAAGCTGGGCAAGGTCGTCACCTTCGAGATGGCCATCAATGCCTGCCGCAAGGCCAACGGGGAAGAGGAATACAAATACGACGACATGAAGACCATGGGCGTACTCACCGCCTATGCCCGCACCCTCTCCGATGGCATGAAGATGCAGATCCGGGTGGAGGGCGAGAAGGCCCTCGCGGCCTATGAGCAGGGCAAGCGTCATTTCTATCAGCGCCGCGGCCAGCTCAACTTCTCCTGTGCCACCTGCCACGTGCAGAACGCCGGCAACATCCTGCGCACCGAGTATCTCTCGCCGGCGCTGGGACAGGCGACCCACTGGCCGGTCTTCCGCGGCGGCGAGAACCTCGTGACGCTGCAAATGCGTTACCGGGGCTGCAACCAGCAGGTGCGCGCCAAGCCCTATGAACCCGGGAGCGAGGAATTCAACAACCTGGAATACTTCCACTCCTATATCAGCAACGGACTGCCGATGCACGCATCGGTGTTCCGCAAATAAAACCCGGTCGACGTGGAACAAGGCTTGTGGGCATGGCCGGCAAGCCTTGTTTTTTTGTGACCGGCTCGAGCACGAGAGCGCCTTCCGGGGCGCGGGAAACGAGTCGCAACTTTGCAGGAGTCCAATCCGATGTCCATGACGCGTCGTGAATTCATGCAGGTGTTGGCGGCGGGCGCCGCTGCCGGCCTGGCCATTGATAGCAAGCAGGTGCTGGCGGGCAACGTGCCGGCGAATTTCTATGAGCTGCCCAAGTTCGGCAACGTCTGCCTGATGCATTTCACGGACTGCCATGCCCAGCTGATGCCCATCTACTTCCGGGAACCCGACGTCAACATCGGCATTGGTCAGGCCGCAGGGCGCGCGCCCCATCTCGTGGGCGAGCACCTCCTGAAGGCGTTTGGCCTGAAACCGGGCACCCCCGAGGCCCATGCCTTCACCTATCTGGATTTCGTGGCCGCGGCCCGTACCTACGGCAAGGTCGGGGGCTTCGCCCATCTGGCCACCCTGGTGAAGAACATCCGTGCCCAGCGTCCGGGGGCGCTGCTCATGGACTCCGGCGATACCTGGCAGGGCTCCGCCACCGCGCTGTGGACCAAGGGGCAGGACATGGTGGACGCCCAGAAACTCCTCGGCGTGAACGTGATGGCACCCCACTGGGAGTTCACCCTGGGCGCAGAACGGGTCAAGGAGATCGTCGAAAAGGACTTCAACGGCAGCGTGGACTTCCTGGCCCAGAACGTCAGGACCACCGACTTCGGCGACCAGGTCTTCAAGCCCTATGTGATCAAGCACGTCAACGGCGTGCCCGTGGCCATCATCGGCCAGGCCTTCCCCTACACGCCCATCGCCAACCCGCGCCACTTCGTGCCCGACTGGACCTTCGGCATCCAGGAGGAGAGTCTGCAGAAATACGTGGACGAGGTGCGCGCCAAGGGCGCCCAGGTGGTGGCGGTCCTCTCCCACAATGGCATGGACGTGGACCTGAAGATGGCGAGCCGCGTCACCGGCGTCGATGTCATCTTCGGCGGCCACACCCACGACGCCGTTCCCCAGGCGATCCCGGTCAAGAATGCCAAGGGCACCACGCTGGTCACCAACGCCGGCTCCAATGGCAAGTTCCTCGGCGTGATGGACCTCGACGTGCGCAACGGCAAGGTGCAGGGCTACAAATACCGCCTGCTGCCGGTCTTCTCCAATCTCATCGAGCCGGACCCGGCCATGGCCAGTTACATTCGCAAGGTGCGCGCCCCCTTCGAGGCCAAGCTCAACGAGAAGCTGGCGGTCACCGAGGATCTGCTCTACCGTCGCGGCAACTTCAATGGCACCTTCGACCAGCTCATCGTGGATGCGCTCATGGAAGTCAAAGGCGCCGACATTGCCTTCTCGCCGGGCTTCCGTTGGGGCACCACCCTGCTGCCGGGCGACACCATCACCATGGAACGCCTGATGGACCAGACGGCGCTCACCTATCCGGCCACCACGCTGAACGAGCTCACCGGCACGCAGATCAAGGAAATCATGGAAGACGTCTGCGACAACCTGTTCAACCCCGATCCCTACTATCAGCAGGGGGGCGACATGGTGCGCGTGGGCGGACTCCAGTACTCGGTCAACCCCACGGCCAAGATGGGCAGCCGCATCAGCAACATGATGCTCAGGGGCAAGCCTCTGGACCCCAACAAGAAATACCTCGTCGCCGGCTGGGCTTCGGTGCAGGAAGGCGTGACCGGCACGCCCATCTGGGATGTGGTCGCCGAATACCTGCGCAGCGTGAAGGTCGTCAAAAAGGTCAAGCTCAACCGGCCGACCATCGTGGGCCTGGGCAAGAACCCCGGCCTCGCTTGAACGTCCGGCGCTCCGCTCTTCACGAAAGGGGCTCCGGCCCCTTTTTTCTTCCCGGCGAGAACCCGGGCGCCCGCCCAGGCCACTGCCCCTTCATCCGCACGGGTGCGTTCCCTTGACGGACCTCAGCAGCCGGCACGATGCGACCGTATCATCTGGCGCCCCAAAGGACACCGTGCGCGACTCAACCGGCGGCCAGCGCCCTGTGGGCCGTCGGTACATCCTCCATCGGTAGAAATCGTCGTATTGTGCGTCCTTGCGAAACCTGGGTGTGTACCGGGCCCGATCTGAGTCCCTCGAAACCCAATCCGTCACTGCTGCCGCAGCAGCGCCTGCCAACGCGCCACGAGGGAGGCCGAACCCAGGTAGGTCTTGAAATATTCGCGACCTTCCTTGCCCAGGCGTGCCCGTAACACCGCATCGTCCAAGAGCGCCTGAATGGCCTCGGCGAGTGCGCGGGGATTTCCGGGCGGCACGGTAACCAATGGCGGTGGAGGCAGGTGCGCGGGTAAGGAATACATCTCCTGGCTGATGATGGGTTTTGCTGCCGCCAGATACATGTAAATCTTGAACGGCAGCACGCGTGCGGACTTCGGGGTACCTCCAAAGATACCGAGACAGATGTCTGCCTGTGCGATCTCTTGCGCAAGATCATCGATGGACTGCCATTCCCGCACCCAGGTGATGTCGTTGCGACCGCACGACTCGAGAGCCCGCTCCACCTCCTTTCCCTGCTGCCCGTCACCGATGAGGCGGTAACGCACATTCGGACGTTCCTGCATTCGGTCCAGGGCGGCCAGAATGACCTTCACCCCGTGGAGCGGGATCATGGTTCCGACAAACAGCACCGTGACGGGCCCACCGGATTCGGCCAGCTTTGGGCCAAGGGAGAGGAAGCGATCTTCGTCGATGGCGAGAGGAAAGGAGTGAATCCTGGCGGGTTCGAGGCCAAAAGACTCGACATAGAAGGCCTCGTTTGCCCGGGTATCGGTGAGTACGTAGTCTGCCGCCTTGAGGGCCCGACCCTCGATCGCCTTGAGCAGCCTGCCCAGGAAGGGCCACGCCCTACCCTGGCCCCTGTCACGGATCCAGGAATCCCAAAGCGAGATATAGGCATCGGCAATGATGGTTGGGCGCCAGCGGCGGGGTAGCCAGGATATCCACCACAGAAAGAAAACGGCCGGGTAGGGAACGTAGACCCACCCCCGCCCACGTACCTCGCGCAAGACACGGCACACGCTCACCAGATTGGACCACGCGAGTCGGGCCCCCAGCTTCAGCAACCCAAATGGGCCTGCCTTTGCCCAGCGCCACAGGGAGGTGTCATCGGGTAGCCAACATCCGCACTCGACTGGAAGGATGCCCAGCTCACGCTCGAGCACACGAACGGTATGCCAGGCATTGGGATAACCTTCGCCTCCTGCGTGTGTTCCGCCGAGCAGCAGATGGCAGGGAGTTGGGTTGTCGGGCTTTTCTTCAGGTATCGGTGGTCGAGGCTTTTCCATCGGCTGCCGCGATCACGACAAGGTTGACCGAGTGGGTTGGAGATCTGGCTAGTTCAATGACGTCGAGGCCGAACTCCGGTACGTATGGCCCCCCAGCAGGTGAGTGGCGCTTGCCCAGACAGTGCAGCAACCCTAACCCGAGCTGGCGCCACTTTTCTGGGGCACCAGGAAAAGTGAAGGGAAGGGTGATCCATTTCAGCAGCCGGTAACGTCTGAACTCGAGGTGCATGACATCCGCGCGTAGATTCATGTAGAGGTGATCGACTACCCGAAAATGGCGGGATACCTGCCTTAACAGGTCATCCATGGCGTACTCACGAACATGCCACCGGTTCCAAGGGCGCTGCCCTGGTAGTAGCCGATACTGTCGGTCGGGCGTGACGAGCAGAAGACGGCCACCCGGACGAAGAACGCGCGCTGCCTCGGCCAGAAAGAAGTTGTCGTCGACGATGTGTTCAATGACCTGGAAAGATAGCACGACATCGAAGCAGTGCTTTGGGAGAGGCAACGGCTGTTCAGCGGAGATGCACTGGAAACGCAGATTGGGCTTTGAGTAATGCTTCTTGGCATACTGGATCGCGTCCGCGGCAACGTCTACGGCAAGAACTGTCTGAGCCACCTCTGCAATGCGACTGGCTCCATAGCCTGTGCCGCAGCCCAGTTCCAGCACCACCTTGTTCCGACAGTATTCTTCTGCGAGGCGATAGCTCGCGACGTGCATCAGATAGATGAGGTAGCCCCCGCGCGAGGACTGATATGCCTCTTCGATTACGCGCTCTCCCGTGGGTTCGATCATGCCGGAACCTAGCCTCGTGTTTCGTTGCGTCGAAGATACCAGAGCCCTGCCCCGAACCAAACGACGTCGGCGCTGAGCGTAGCCACCCGAGTTGCTGCGGTGAGTACCAGCAACGTATCCGGCTGGCCGAGTCCCGTCAGTAGCAGCATCATTGCACCTTCCCGGACACCGAGGCCTGCCGGCGCTCCGGGCGTGATGAAGCCGACGAACCAGGAGAAGGCGAAGCTGCCCGTAAGATACCAGTAATCCGCCTGGATCCCCGGCTGCAGCGAGCGGGCGAGAAACCACAACCCAAGGCCGATCATGAGGTAGTTGGCACCATAGGCCGCGAATGCCGCACCAAGCTGTCTGGCCTTACTGCCTGGCGCCAAAACTTCCCGGACGAGCACCGTTCCGAGCTTCCCTCGCAAGGCCAGGGCGAGTGTGACCAGGATCAACAGCAATCCTCCCACTAAAACAACCACGAGCCATGGGGAGTGCTTGCCCACAGCAAATGGCGGGTGGTGCGGCGAGAGGATGAACGCAAGGGCACCTATGGCCACGCTTGCCAGCATGCTGAGAGCCGTCTCAGCCGCGATGGACGTCGCCAGCGCGCGTCCCCGCAGCCCGTGCATGAGGGACAGGGCCGCACGGCTAGCGACGTGTGCCACATTGCCAGGTAGATACTTGGCAAACTGGCTGACCGCCATGATGCCCATCAGCTCCGCGATATTACGGCGTTCGCCTAACGTCTCCAGCAGCTTGACCCAGGCCCAGCTCGACAACGGGATGATGAAACCGTAGCAGATGGCGATCATGATCGTTGCCGCCAGGAGTTCGGACGACAGCAGCACTCGGGTATTGAAATCGCGCAGTATGCCCGCTGCCACGTAAAGAAAGTAACCGGTCAGCACAACCGCTGCCGCGGCCGTCACCCATCTGCCTAGGCGGCGCATGACTTTGTCGCCAAGACCAGGTAACCACTGCCCAGCTCGGTGCCAAGGAAAGGCTTCTGCAGGGCTATGGCCGTACGCACGGCGGCCTTGCCCGGCCACGACTGGAGGAGCCCATGAGCCGCAATCCATGGTTTGCGATCCACTCCACTCAGGGCCGAGGCATACGCAGTACTGGACGATGCGCGGCGGTTCAGGGCGCGGCGGTAGTAGAAAGCACCCAATGCTTCCGTGAGATTGGCGAAGGGAAATCCATAGCATTCCATCTTTTCGATGGTGAGTCCTTCCCGGGCAAGTAGGGCCCTGAGTTGGTCACGCTCGTAACGGCGGTAGTGTCCCGCCCATTCGTCCCCGGCGTTCCAACGCCGGCTATGGGCAGGCACACTCAGCAAGAGTCGCCCTCCTGGTCGCAGCCACCGGACCCATTGCGCGATTGCGGCACGATCATCGGCAATGTGTTCCAGCACGTCGAAGGCTGCGACGACATCGAAGCTGGCCGCCCATTCCGGAGCGGGTTCCGTCACGATGGCAGGATCGGCGACCCCATGCCGCTCGCACAGGTGGCGGGCCAGCGCGCGGGCTGGTTGGGACGTTTCCAGGCCCACGCAGTGAAAGCCCATGGCCAGAAGCTCGATGAGCAGCGCTCCCGAGCCACAGCCGACTTCCAGGAGCCTGCCGCGGGGAAGATCATGCATCAAGGCAAGGATGCGGGCACGCCGCAACAGATAGCGAAGCGAGGGTACCCATGCCTCTACGTCATGGGGGCCCCAGAAAGAATCGATTCCGGCCATCAGAGCGGGACTATCGTTCGTGCCGGGCGTACATCAGGGAAGTGATCTGCTCGGAGATCAATCCGATCAGAAACACGATGACGCTCGCGCTCAGGAGCAGCGCGCTCATGTTGGTGAATCGCCCCTCGGTAGCGAAGGTATGCGCGTACCAGCCCAGCCCAGCCAGAAAGAACCCCGCGGCGATCGGTGCGAAGAGCTTGACCGGGGAATAGAGCGTGGCGATCTTGAAGATGATGAGCAGGAAGCGCAGCCCGTCGCGCAGCGGGCGTAGATGACTCTTGCCTATCCTGCGTGCGGTGTGGATCGGCACGTAGGCCACCGGGTAGGCGCTGCGGAAGAAGGCCATCGTGATCGTCGTCGGGTAGGAAAAGCCATTGGGCAGCAGGTGGAGGAACTCGCGGAATCGTTCCGCCCGGACGGCACGGAAACCGCTGGTCAGATCTTCGATCCGCTGCCCTGTCATGTAGCTCGCCAGCCGGTTGTAGAAGCGGTTCGCCAGTCCCCGGCCGAAACTCGCCTGCGAGCTGGAGTCACGCGCGCCCACCACCATGTCGTAGCCCTCCTCGAGCTTTGCCATTAGGCGCGGGATGTCGGCCGGGTCGTGCTGGCCGTCGCCGTCCATGAACACGATGACCTCCCCCTGGGCGGCACGTGCGCCGGTCTTGATCGCCGCGCCGTTGCCCATCGGGTAGGGATGGGAGATCACGCGCGCGCCGCCGGCTTGGGCCGTGTGGCGCGTGTCGTCGGTCGAGCCGTCGTCGACCACGAGGATGTCCGCGTCGGGCAGGGCCCGACGGAGCTTCTCCAGCAGA
The DNA here is from genome assembly GCA_037443925.1 of Betaproteobacteria bacterium. Classification (GTDB taxonomy): domain Bacteria; phylum Pseudomonadota; class Gammaproteobacteria; order Burkholderiales; family Thiobacteraceae; genus Thiobacter. The sequence goes on along the minus strand of JBBINK010000011.1, from coordinate 14,266 downwards.
GGCATCAGAGCGCGCGCCTCGTTGCGCGCGGGAATGACGACGGAGAGTTTCATGGCGTGGCTACGTTAGCCGATTCCACGGGCCGCGGCAACGCGCCGGCGCGGTCCGTTTGGATGGTTGCACGGAGATGGCGCCGCTCCCGTTCCCAGTAGCCGATGCGTTCAAGCCACCATTCCCGCACACGGACGATTCCCGGCCCGGCCTGTCGGCGCGGGGGGAGGGGCTGGTCCAGCAGCGCCAGCGCCGCATCGAAGGCACCGTGGCTCGCAAGCAGAGCGGCGGCGGCGAGCTGTGCGTCCGGGCCCGGCGCCAGAGCCAGGGCCTGGCGCAGATCGGCGTCGGCCGCTTCGATGTGCCCATCGGCCAGGTGCAGCAGGGCGCGTTCCTGGAGGAGATTGGCGCGGTAGGCCGGCTGCTCGCGGGCCGCCGTCCAGGCTGCCCGCCAGAGCGCATCGAACACTTCGCGACCGGCCGGCCCGCAGCGGCCTTCCCTCAAGGGTGCCAGGACGCGGGTGATCTGGTATTGCGTCACGGTATGGGCAATGGGTGCGGCAGCGAGGGCGGCCAGCACGACGTCCACTTCGCGGCGGGAGGGATGCCCCGCCGCGCAGGCGACGAACAGGCGGTTGGCAGCGGCCAAGAGATCCTTCGGATGCCGCTCGAGGGTCTGATCCAGGATCCGGGCCGCTTCCCCGATATGGCCGGTTTCGAGCCAAAGCGTGGCGAGATGGACCTGCGCGCGGGCAGAGTCGGGATTGCGCTCCGCCCAGGCCAAAGCCTGGGCAAATGGCCGGCCCCAGAGATCCGCGCGTAGCGCGGTGAGACTGGCGAGCAAAGCCAGCAGGATGACCACTGTGACCCGCCGTGGAATGGTGTTCCATCCCACGATGGCTTCGGCGATCGGGAGGAACAGGAACATGGCGGGCAGGTAGTTGCGGTGCTCGAAGGCCAGCTCGAGGGGCAACCACGTACTCTCCAGAAGATGTCCGGCGAGAAAGAAAGTGATGGCCAGGGCCAGGCTCGGGCGGTTCGCTCGCCACCGTTCGGCGAGCATCCAGGCAGCCGCGAGACCCGCCCAGGCGGCTGCCGTGGTCCAGGGAGAAAACAGACCATGGGAAAGGGGGATCTCCTGGGCGTAGAGTCCACCCGGTTCGAGCTGGGGCGACACGAGCTGGGCGAGATAGTGCCACAGGACGCGGCCCTCGGTGAGCAGGCGTTGCCAGGGCGTGAAAGGCCGGATTCCGGCATCGCCGACGAACAGGGTCGGCAGGGCGCTCGCCAGATACGACACCACGGCCAGAGCCGGAAGCCCCACCACGAGCCCTAAACGGCGGCGTTCTCGGAGCGAGGCCACGGGTGTGCCGGCGAGGCCATAGCGTTCCACCACCAGCACCAGCAGGGGCAGCAGGGCCCCGTTTTCTTTCGAGAGCACTGCCAGCAAACCCATGCCGTACACGCCCATGATCACCCGCCACCATCCTTGCCTTGCCCGACCGGCGACGATCGCGGCGCGGCCACTCAGGTAGAGCAGCAGGCCCAGGAGGGTGAACGTGGCCGCCAGCAGCGTCATGCGTTGCACCACGTACAGCGTCGTGGAAACCCAGAGGGGATGGAGCGCCCAGATGCCTGCCGCGAGCACCGCGGTCGCGCTCGCGGTTGCGGGGGGCTGGTGCCGGGCGGTCAGGACCCTTTCGATCACCCGGGCCAGCAACAGCGCGTTGACGAGATGGAGCAGCAGGTTCACGCCCTTGAAGGGGAAGGGGTCGTCGGGCCAGTACCCGGCTTGCGGAATGAAGCTCGCCATGGCTACCGGTCGTCCCGTGGGGCCGGCGAAACCGGACAGGAGATAGTGGATGACGTTCTCGGGGCGATCCAGCCGCCCGGCTTCCGCCAGGAGCGCGAGGTTGCTGAAATCGTCGAAGAGAAAGGGTCCTTTCAGCCCAGGCCAGTAGACCAGGGCCGTCACGAGCAGGATCACCAGGATCGGGGCGCGGCTCTTCCAGCCGGTCATGACGCGGACAGGGCCGTGTGGAGGGCCGCCCGGCGGCGGGCGAGCCGTCCGAAGCGGTCGAATTCGGCGCTGCGCTCGAGGCTTTGCAGCGCCCAGTGATGCTCCCCCCGGCGGGCCTGGATCTCGGCTAAGGAAAGCCACAGTTCGGGGTCGCGTGGGGTGTGGGCCAGGGCCGCCTGAAGCAGCCTTTCCGCGCCTGCCTCGTCGGCGAAGGCATGGAGCCTCAGCCGGGCCGCCATGGCATACACGGTGGCATCGCCGGGATGGTGATCGACGGCGACGGCCAATACCCGGTCCAGGGCGGGGGCATCGCGGGCAGCGCAGATCCGGCGTGTCACGCAATCCACCAGGGCGAACAATGCGCTCTTGTCGGCCGCGGACAAGGCCCGTTGGCTTGCCGCCTTCTCCAACGCGTGCCACCACTCCGGTTCGATGGGCTGCCCCTGGCGGCTGGTGAGGAAGATCAAAGCCTGCAGGGGTAGGAGGTCGGCGTGGGGCAGTTGCGCGGCTTCGCGAAAAGTCGCCAGCGCCAGGCCGTGGCGGGGGTCGCCGGGGCCCTGGGAGACGATGCTCAACATGAGCCCCAGCTCGTAGTTGGCGCGGGGTGATGCCGGATGACGCGTGGCCTCGACATAGGCCAGCCGTACCGGATCACTCCATTCCGTGGCCCGCATCAGGGTGGTGCCGCCCTGGAGCACGAGCCAGGCGACGAACGCCAGAAGCATCACGCGGGGCGTTTCCAGCCGCGGGGCCAGACGCAACCCTCCACTCACCAGGGCGAGGAAGATACCCGCCGCCGGCAGGTAGTTGCGGTGTTCGTGATACAGCTCCAAAGGCAGGTAGGTGGAGACCAGCGCATGGCCGGCGAAGAACATGCCCAGCCCCAGGCTCGCCACGGGATTGCGGCGGCGCAGCACGATGGCGAGGCCGGCAAGGCACGCAAGACCCAGCCAGGCCAGCAGCGTCGTCGGGGGGGCGAGCCAGGCCCGGGACAAGGGAAAATCGTCGTGGTAGAGCGACAATTCGGGCAGCCGGGGCAGGACGATGGCGGCCAGATAGGCCCACAGGATGCGACCTTCCGTGAGCAGCCGCTCGGCAAGCGTGAAGGGTCGTGCTCCATAGCTTTCTCCGCTGAGGGCGTCCGGCAGCGTCAGGGCGATGGTGGCCACGACGGGCAAGACGCACACGCCCAGAGCGTAGCCCATCACCCCGCCATCCCGACGCCGCCCCGTCCGGAATCCGAAGGCGATGGCTTCCAGCAACAGTGCGTACAAGGGGGTGAGGATGCCGGTTTCTTTGGTCAGCGTGGCCAGCCCCGTCATCACCGCCAGGCCGGCGAAGGGCATCCAGACGCGCCCCTGCCCGGCCTGCATGCGCAGGCGTCCGCGCGTGTACACCAGCAGGCCGGCGAGGGTGAACAGGACGCTGAGGCTTTCCATGCGCTGCACCACGTAGAGGACGGTGGTGAGGTGGATCGGAGCCAGCAGCCACGCCGTCGTGACGAGCAAGGGCAGCAACCGCCGTTCCGCGGCACTCACGGTGGGGGCGATGCGGGGCGCGTCCACGAGCGCCCTCAGCCAGAGAAACAGCAACAGTCCACACCCGAGGTGGATGGCCAGATTGGCGGCCTTCATCGCCGGTGCGGCAAGCCCCTGCGACGCCACCTGCAGGGCGAAACTCAAGCTCGCGATGGGGCGTGCCAGCGGCCCGCTGGGCGAGGAGAGCATGGCCTCCCAAAGGCTCGCGGCATCGAAACGGGCCTGGCGGATGGCCTCGTTGCGCAGGATGTTGGGAAAATCGTCGAAAACGAACCCCCCCGCAAGCCCGGGGGCGTACAGGAGGGCGGCAAGGACGAGGGCCGGCGCGAGAAACCAGGCCGACCCCTGAGGCGACGACCGGATCAAGACCTCGGCTCAACGACAGTTGGTGGGAAAGTATTTGGCATCAATGCCACTGATGGCCTTGCATACCCATTGTACGCTGCCATCCGCGGGAATGGCCGACAGGGCCATGATGCCCCCCGTGATGCTGAGATGGGCGCGGTTGCCAAAGGTGATGCGGACCTGGCCGGGGACGGCGCCCACATCGACGTTCGTCACGTAGTTGCCGGTGATGGAGCCGGCGCTCGCCAGGCCGGCCGAAGCGTTGGTGCTCGGGAAGTTGCCTGTATTGTTAAAGAACTCCGACACGGCGGTCTTGGCGCCCCCCGCGAGATTCACACCCTCGGCCAGTTGGGCGCGGATGGTGTAGTCCTGATACAGAGGCAGGGCCACCGCGGCGAGGATACCCACGATGGCCACGACGATCATCAGTTCGATGAGGGTGAATCCTCTCTGATTCCGTTTGCTGTGCGACATGGCCTGCTCCGCCTCGTTGGGATGTCCTTTGCATTGCAACCCGCGTGCCAGCTTGTGGTGGGAAGCCGGTGGCACCCGGAAAAGAAAACGCCCCGCGAGCGGGGCGTTGACCAGCAATCTGCTCTGCTTAGCGGCAGCTGGAGGGTACGTATTTGGAATTGATGGTGCCAACCTTGCAGCGCCAGCTCACGCTTCCTCCCCCCGCGGTGACGGCCGAAAGAATGACGGTGTCTCCGGTGATGGCCGCGTTTGCCTTGTTGCCATAGGTAATCCGAATTTGACCGGCGGTGGCGCCCACGTCCACGCTCGTCACGTAGTTGCCGGTGATGGCGTTGGCCGCCGCGAGGCCAGCCGATGCATTGCTACTGGGGAAGGTTCCCCTATTGTTAAAAAACTCCGCCACGGCCGTCTTGGCGCCGGCAGCCAGGTTGAGACCCTCCGACACCTGGGAGCGGATGGTGTAGTCCTGATAGGCCGGGATGGCGATGGCCGCGAGAATGCCGATGATCGCCACCACGATCATCAGTTCGATGAGGGTGAAGCCTTGTTGGACGCGTTTCATGGTGTACTCCTTGCAACGTTGACGGAAAGAACCAACACGTAAGTGTCTGCCGCACATTCAGCAAGCTCCGTGCCAGGCTGCGCGGGCCATGGGGCGGGGCCCGCGCGGCGGCGGAAGTGCCGTGGCCTGGGGCCCTTTCGGGCATAGGCTGCGGGACGTGCCGGGGCGTTTCGCTTCCCGCGGGCCGTCCGGGGTGACGTAGCGCGGCAGTTTGTGGCGCCGTTCGTCGCCCGGGCAGGTTTTGGGCGGCCTAGCGCAGGCAGAACTGGAGCTTTACCGGACCCAGCTGGATCAGGTCGTGGTGATCCAGGGGACAGGGCTTGTCGTTGATGGGGCGGCCATTGACCAGGGGGCGTTGGGGGCCGTCCACGTGGGCGAGGAAGTAGCCTGCCCGCCGGCGGGTGACCAGGGCCACGGCCACGCCCGGCTTGCCCAGGGAGGTGAGGGCTTTGTACAGGGGGATTTCCCGCCCGCTGTCCGGGCCCGAGAGGACTTTCAGGACGGCCGGATGCGCCGCGGCCTCGATGCCCGTGACGGTGGCCACGCCGCCATGGGTGCGGGGCGACAGTTCCGGCGCGAAGGTGGTGGGAAAGGCCTCCGTGGGGGCGTCGGCGGGGGGTGCTTCGCCTTTCAGTTCGGCCAGGGACTTGCCCGCGAAGGGGCTTTTTTTCATGACCACGGTTTTCTCGATGGCCGCCAGGGCGGGCTGATCCGGCCCCGCGACGAAACGCAGCCGGTAGCGGCCGATTTCGAGCACGTCGCCATCGGCGAGGCGGTGGCGGGTGATGGGTTCGCCCTGGAACAGGGTGCCGTTGGTGCTGCCGCAGTCCTCGATCACATAGCCATCGGGCGTGCGCACGATCACCGCGTGGTCGCCGCTCACCGCCAGGTTGTCGATCACGATGTCGTGGTAGGCCCGGCGGCCGATGGTGGTGCGTGCCTGGGTGAGGGGATACTCACCCACGATGTTCCGGTCCAGGGTGAGGATGACGCTGGCCATCCGTGTCTCCGCGTGCGTTGCCCGTGAAGGGTTTCGACCCATTCCATTCTATGACAGGGCGCTAAACGCGACGCGGCCGTTCGTCGGCTGTGAGTGTCCACAGATTCTGTGGACAAGCCTGTGGATCACTTGTAGGAAGTGAGCCTAAGGCGTGCGCCGGCAAGGAGATTTTTCCGCTGACCAAAAAACGGCCTGCTGATTTTCGGCCTAAAAACAATGAGTTGCGATGATGCCGGGGTGATGTCGGAACGAAGCCTCGAGGCGCTTCGCGCGGGGCCCGATCTGTGGGTGTTTGCGACGGGGCATGCCCGCAAAACCGCGTGGGAAGCGCCCTCGCGGGGGAGGCGAGGCGGGTGCCCGAGGGGGCCAGGGGGGCGGCGTGATGCCGGGGCGGAAAACGAAACAGGCCGCGCAAGGCGGCCTGCCGGATCTGGTGGGTCGTGTTGGATTCGAACCAACGACCAACGGATTAAAAGTCCGCTGCTCTACCGGCTGAGCTAACGACCCGAAAAAGAAGCGGGGATTATAGGGAGCGTGTCCTGCCCTGTCAACGAAACGGGCCCCGCGCAAGGCGGGGCCCGTCGAGCCGGAACCGCGGTCAGACGGCTTCCAGCTTGCGCAGGGCGGCCGGCAGGAGTTTGAGATCCACCAGCGCGGTGACGAAGGCCTTGGCGAAGGTGGCTTCCGATTCGTACACCATCTTGTAGTACTGGATCTTCATGGTCACGGCGCTGCCTAGGACGATGGCCACGAAGGTGATGATGGAGCCCACCGCCAGGGTGGACACGCCGGTCACCGCCTGACCGATGGTGCAGCCCATGGCCAGCACGCCGCCGAAGCCCATGAGGATGGCGCCGATCAGGTGATTCATGAAGTCCCGCAGGGAAGCGAACCACTCGATCTTGAAGCTGCGGGAGATCAGCGCCCACAGGAAGGAACCGAGGACCACCCCGAACACGGACATCACGCCGAAGGTGAGCAGGGCCTTGTTGAAGCCGCCCATGGCATAACCCAGGGTCTGGCCGATGGGGTTGATGAAAGTGTAGGACTGGGGCGACAGGGCCGCAGACTGGGCCGGCTTCACGTCTTCCGGCGACGCCAGGAGATCCCACTGTTCGGCCACGAAGTTCTGCAGGCTGTATTTCTCGCCGTCGACGGTGACCATGACGTTGCTGGTCACGTACCAGGCCGCCAGCACGGCCAGGCCCACCACCAGCCCGCCCAGCACGTTGTCGAAGCTCTTGCGGAAGTCTTCCGATTTGAGCGCGAAGCCGATGAGCACCAGGGCGATGACCACACCCAGGGCAAGCCGCGCCATGGCCGGATTGCCGCCACCCACGATCGCGCCCAGGTCCTGCTTGGTGGACAGGGTGACGGCGGCGGGGCGGATCCAGTCGTAGAACAGCACGGTGAACAGCGTCTTGTCGCTGTTGGGGAAGGGATTGATCATGTAGTAGGCGATCACCGCGATCACGGCGAACACCATCACCGACTTCAGGTTGCCACCGCCGATGCGCACCAGGGTCTTGTTGCCACAGCCGGAGGCGAGCGTCATGCCCACCCCGAACATGATCCCGCCCAGCAGGTTTTCCAGCCAGACGAGCTGGTTGGCGCGATAGGGGGGGAAGGCCAGGTCGGGTTTGGCCAGACCCAGGTATTCGAGGACGGAGACGCCCAGCATGGCGATGGCCGCGGCGAACAGCCAGGCACGCAGACGCCCGGTATCCCCCATGTTCACCCAGTCGGAGACCGCACCCATGGTGCAGAAGTTGGTCTTGTTCACCACCGCGCCCATGATGAGGGCAATGGCGAAGCCTGCCCACAGGAATACGGACTGGGCCTGTCCGAAGCTGTCGAAAATCATCGTCCTATCCTCGCGCTAGGTTATCGGGAACGCCGGCCCGGCTGGCTGGCGGAAAGTGACTGGATTGTACGAGCGGCCACCGGCAGCGGCAAGGCGGGAAGGAGGAATTTTTTCAATCCAATCCGATACTTGGTACGTCTGTACCAGGCGCGGCGGCAGGGCCCGGCTGGTCGGCGCGGCCCGGGGTCTGGCAGCCGATGGCCGGGCTTGCCAAGGCCTCCGTGCCGTCCCTGGCCTCACACGTAGCGCGTGGGGTCCGGCACGCCCGCTTCGAGAAAGCCCTTGCGCCGCAGGCGGCAGGCGTCGCAGCGGCCACAGGCGCGGCCCGCCTCGTCCGCCTGGTAGCAGGACACGGTCAGGGCATAGTCCACGCCCAGGGCCATGCCGCGACGGATGATGTCCGCCTTGGTGAGGGCGATCAGGGGCGCATGGATGCGCGTGGGACGGCCTTCCACGGCGGCCCGGGTGGCCAGGTTGGCCATGCGCTCGAAAGCGGCGATGTACTCGGGCCGGCAGTCGGGATAGCCGGAATAGTCCACCGCGTTGGCGCCGATGAAGATGTCCTGGGCGCCCAGCACCTCGCCCCAGGCCAGCGCCAAGGACAGCAGGATGGTGTTGCGCGCCGGCACATAGGTGATGGGTATCGCGTCCGGTGGCGTGGGATCGGCCGGCACGGCCAGATGCGGGTCGGTGAGGGCGGAGCCGCCGAAGACGGCGAGATCGAGGGCGATGACACGATGGGCCGTCGCCCCCAGGGCGGTGGCGACCCGCCTTGCCGCCTCCAGCTCCACCCGGTGGCGCTGGCCATAGTCCAGGGAAAGACAATGACAGTGAAAACCCTCGGCCTTGGCGATGGCCAGGGTGGTGGCGGAGTCCAGCCCGCCCGACAGCAGCACGATGGCATCACGCCGGCTCATGGGCTCCATCCTTTCTCAACGTCCCCGCTCCGTACCCCACAGGATCTTGTGCAGCTGCAGCTGGAAGCGCACCGGCAGGCGGTCGCGCAGGATCCACTCCGCCAGAAGGCGCGGCTCCATCTGCCCCCAGGCTGGCGAGAACAGCACCGTGCAGCGTCGCGCCAGTTCCCATTCCGCAGCCACCTGGCAGGCCCAGCGGTAGTCCGCCTCGTCGCACAGCACGAATTTGACCTCGTCACCCGGACGCAGGTGTTGGAGGTTCTCCCAGCGGTTTTTCTCCACCTCGCCCGAGCCAGGGGTCTTGATGTCCACGATGCGCACCACCCGTTCGTCCACCGGCGCGATGTCCAGGGCGCCGCTGGTTTCCAGAGAGACGAGATGACCCTGGTCGCACAGGGCCGTGAGCAGGGCAAGGCAATGCCTCTGGGCTAGGGGCTCGCCGCCGGTGACGCACACATGGCGCGTGCCGTGCTGGCCGACGCGCTCCAGGATGGTGGACAGGCTCAGGGTTTCACCGCCGGTGAAGGCGTAGTCGGTGTCGCAGTAGGTGCACCGCAGGGGACAGCCGGTGAGGCGGACGAACACCGTGGGCAGCCCGGCGCGGGTGGACTCCCCTTGCAGCGAGCAGAAGATCTCCGTCACCCGCAGCGCGGGGGTCGCGCCGCTCATGGCTGCTCCGCCCGGGGATGGATGCCCCGCTTCAGGGCGAAAACGATTTCCTGCGCATCCCGCGCGATGAGGGCGCCGGGGCAGAAGAAATCGGTGTACAGCACGTGCTGGGGACGGTTGCGCACCTGGTAGCGGATGGGCGTCCAGGCGGCGTAGCGGTTGCGTGACCACTGGCCGTCGCGACCGAAGGCGTAGATCTTGTATTCCCGCGTGGCGCAGCGGATGCCCTCGAAGGTGATGTTGGTCGCCCCCGAGGGCGAGATCGCCATGAGCGTATAGCGCACCACGCCGTCTTCCCCGACGCTCAGGGAGGCCGGGTCGATCAGGAAGCGGTTGTCCGTGGCCGCGGACACGAAGAAAGGCAGCGCCGAGGCCACGTCGGGATAGGGCGGCAGCTGGGCTTGGAGCTCGACCCAGGGCTTTTCCTGGTCGAAGTCGTATTCGAAGTCACCCCAGCCACCCAGGGCCAGGCCGGGCAGCCATGCAAGCAGCAGGACGAAGACACGCATGGGCCCATTGTACCTTGACGGCGGGCGCGCTTCGCACCCACGACCTAGGCGTACACGTGCTCCCGTGTCAGCGGATAGGGCAGCCGTCCGTCTGGAAGCGGCTTGCCTGCGAGCACCTGGAACAGGGACATCCAGCCCCGCTCGAAGGCGTGGGCCGAGCCGGCCATGTAGATCTGCCAGATGCGGAACTTCTCCTCGCCCACCAGCCGTTTCGCCTCGGCCTCATGGGCCTCCAGCCGTTCCACCCAGTGCCACAGGGTGCGGGCGTAGTGGGGGCGCAGGCATTCCGCATCCCAGGCTTCCAGCCCCTGTTCGGACAGGCTCGCCAGCACTTCCGAGACGTGCACCAGCTCGCCGCCGGGGAAAACGTACTGGTCGATGAACTCGCTGATGCCGCTGCCCAGGCCCTTGCTGTTGAGGCTGGCGGCGGTGATGCCATGGTTCATGACCAGCCCGCCCGGCTTGAGCAGGCGATGGATCTTGGCGAAATATTTGCCCAGATTGGCCCGCCCCACGTGCTCGAACATGCCCACGGAGGCGATCTTGTCGAAGGGCTCGGCCTCGGGCACGTCGCGGTAGTCCATCAGGTGGACCTGCACACGGTCTTGCAGGCCGCGTGCCTCGATCTGGTGCCGGACGTACTCGTACTGGTTCTGGCTGAGGGTGATGCCGGTGGCGTGCACGCCGTGGCGCTCCGCGGCCCACAGGATCAGCGCCCCCCAGCCGCAGCCGATGTCGAGGAAGCGCTCACCGGCAGCCAGCCTCAGCTTGCGGCAGATGTGTTCCAGTTTCTGTTCCTGGGCTGCTTCCAGGGTGTCCTCCGGCGTGCGGAAATAGGCACAGGAATAGACGCGGCGCGCGTCGAGCCAGAGGCCGTAGAAGTCGTTGGAGACGTCGTAGTGATAGCTGATGTTCTTGCGGTCGGAGGGCTTGGAGTGGCGCCACCAGGAGAGGAAACGGCTGCCTTTCCTGTCCACGCACATCACGTCGTCGCACAGGGCCTCGCCCAGGCGGATGATGTCGCGGGTGGCGCCGGCGAGATCGATGTCCCGCTCCACGTAGCTCTTGGCCAGCTTGCCGAGACTGGGGTTGGCCAGATGCAGCAGGGCGTTGGGACGGTTGATCCTCACCCTCACGGCCGGTTGCTCCGCGAGCTGCAGCGAATGGCCGTTCCAGAGCTCCAGCGCCACAGGCACGTTGTGCCGCCGCAGGCGCGACTCCACCAGCTTGATCATCTGGCTTTGCAGCATGATGCTGGATTTAACCCAGATTGTCCATTAGACCGGCCCGTGCCTCGAGGCAGATCATTTTGGGTGCCAACGATGGGTGTGTTGATACGGCCGCATGGCCTACGCGGGCCTCGCTCGTCCCTGATCGGCCATCTTGCGCGCAACTTCTCGCCCGGATGTTCAATCCGGGCTGCGACCGTCGCGCGCAATCGGCATCGATCATGGACGTCGCGCCTTCCCGCGTCCCAATGGACAATCCGGGTTGAAAAACACCATGTCGTGGGCACAGTATAGAGAAAAGCCCGCCTTGGCGGCCAGGTGCGGCCGTTCAGGCCAGATCTCCGGCCAGGGAATCGCGCACGGCCTGCGGCAGCGGTTCCACCGCGGCGGTGTATTCCGGGTGGTCCACGCCCACGCCGATGGCGGCGCCCGCCTTGACCGCCGCGATCATCTCGGGCGTGAGCTCGAAGCGCAGGAAGTGGACGGAGGAGGTCTTCTCCTCGGTCTCCCGTTCCAGGTCCTCGTCGGCGATGGCATAGACCTTGTCGAAGCCTGCCACCCGCACCCAGGTCTTGTCCTCGATGCCCTTCAGACGCTCCAGCATGACGCGGCGCTCCTCGATGTCGGGATACTCGATCATCTGGGTGACCTTCCAGTTGGTGCCGTCGGGGATCAAGGGATTGTAGGCGTCCAGTTCGTCCTGGATGCCCTCTTCCTCGAAGATGCGCTCCGCGCGCAGCATTTCCTGGATCTGGTAGCTGATGGTGAGGGAATCCTCGAAGATGAGGGTCATGTGCTCGCCCAGATGCACGGTGCGATGCTTCTTGTGCTCCATCACCTTGGCGCGGATCTCGGGGCGCGCCTTGTCATAGGCTTCCAGGGTCAGCAGGTCGGATCGGGTCAGTCGTGGCATGGTGTTTTTCCTCGATGTGGGGTGTCACAGCCCGTAGGCGATGCGGATCAGGGTGATGGGATGGGCCTTGGTGGCCTTCGTCCCTTCGCCCATGCCCTGCATGATGTGGCGGCCGGCGATGGCGCAGTCCGAGGAGACATAGTCGGGACCCGGCTCGGCCATGGCCCGGAACACGGGCTTGCCGATCTTCATCGAGTTGGCAAAGAACTCGCTCTTCACGCCCCAGGTGCCGTCGTGGCCCGAGCAACGCTCCACCACGTGGACCTGGGTGCCCGGCACCATCTGCAGGAGCTCGCGGGTCTTCTGCCCCATGTTCTGCACCCGCAGATGGCAGGGTATGTGGTAGGACACCTTGCCCAGGGGTTGCTTGAAGTCCGTCTTGAGCAGGCCATCCAGGTGGCGCAGCATCAGGTATTCGAAGGGGTCGTACATGGCTTCCTGCACCGCCTTCACGTCGGGGTCGTCGGGGAACAGCAGGGGCAGCTCCTGTTTGTACATGAGCGTGCAGGAGGGCACCGCGGTGAGGATGGCATAGCCCTCCCGCGCCAGCTTCGCCAGCTGCGGAATGTTGGTTTCCTTGAGCCGCGCCACGGCTTCCAGGTCGCCCAGCTCCAGCTTGGGCATGCCGCAGCAGGCTTCCTTTTCCACCAGCCGCACCGGGATGGCATTGTGCTCCAGGATGGCGAGCAGATCGTGGCCGATGCCCGGCTCGTTGTAATTCACGTAACAGGTGGAATAGATCGCCACCTTGCCGGGCGTGCGCTGGCCGTTCACCACCGGGAAGTCCTCCCGTGGCTTGGCCGAGGCCCGGAAGCGGGTCTGCGCGTATTCCGGCAGGATGCGCTCGTGGTGGATGCCCAGCACCTCGTCCATCACCTTGCGCGCCGTGGCGTTCTTGTTGAGGGCGTTCACCGTCTGCACCACCACGGGAATGGTGGCGATCTTGCCCAGGGCGTCGGTCGAGGACAGCAGCTTGTCGCGGAACTTCACCTCGCCCTTTTTGAACTTGACGGCCTTGGCCCGCAGCATGAGGTGGGGGAAGTCCAGGTTCCACTCATGGGGCGGAACGTAGGGGCACTTGGTCATGAAGCACAGGTCGCACAGGTAGCACTGGTCCACCACCTTCCAGTAGTCTTCCTTCTTCACGCCATCCAGTTCCATGGTGGGCGATTCGTCCACCAGGTCGAACAGCGTGGGGAAGCTGGTGCACAGGCTCACGCACCGGCGGCAGCCGTGGCAGATGTCGAACACCCGTTCCATTTCGTGGAACAGTTTGTCCTCGTCGTAGAAATCGGGTTTGGTCCACTCGATGGGGTGGCGGGTCGGGGCTTCCAGGCTGCCTTCGCGTACGGTCATGATGGCTCTTCTCGTTGGTCACAGGGGTGGGTTGTCAACACAAGGGCCCGCCAGGCGGGCCCTTGTGTTGACAACCCCGGCGGGGTCGCCGGGGGCTGGGCCGATCAGGAACCCAGGGAGTCCAGGGCCTTCTGGAAGCGGTTGGCGTGGGAACGCTCGGCTTTCGCCAGGGTCTCGAACCAGTCGGCGATTTCGTCGAAGCCTTCCTCACGGGCCGTCTTGGCCATGCCCGGGTACATGTCGGTGTACTCGTGGGTCTCGCCGGCGATGGCCGCCTTCAGGTTGTCGGCGGTGCTGCCGATGGGCAGGCCGGTGGCCGGGTCACCCACGGCCTCCATGTACTCCAGATGGCCATGGGCGTGGCCGGTCTCGCCCTCGGCCGTGGAACGGAACACGGCCGCCACGTCGTTGTAGCCCTCCACGTCCGCCTTGGCTGCGAAGTAGAGGTAGCGGCGGTTGGCCTGGGACTCACCGGCAAAGGCGTACTTCAGGTTTTCGAACGTCTTGGAACCTTTCAGGCTTGGCATGTTGCTCTCCTTGATCAAGAAATGAACACCATTCAACAGTTAGACTAATTCTAAACTGTGAACACAGTATAAGCCCGGCGTGGGGAGAAGTCAACGCCGGTGTGCCCTTCGCCGCGGCTGTCGCTCCGCGTCGGGGCATGACGTCCAAGTCATTGTTGATACGGTGTTTTCTGGTGGGGTGGGCTCCGTGCCCGGTTTGCGGGTCCGGCATCGGCCACCCCGATGACGCCTGGGACGCGACTCCGGCCCGGGCGGATCCCTCGGGCCGGGGACGGCCGCCCGCCGGCAGCCCGGCACCCGTCCGCTGCCCGGACGGCCCCAAGCGCGCCCGGGGCCCGCGGCGCCGGGCCGG
>JBBINK010000010.1:40586-45862 GCA_037443925.1 Betaproteobacteria bacterium | reverse complement strand
GCGGGAACCTGGAGCGCATGGCCCGCGCGATCCGCGCCGGCTGGTTTCCGCGCCTGCCTGAGACGGGCAACCGGCGCTCGCTGGTGCATGTGCAGGATGTGGTGGAAGTGATGCGCCTCGTGGCCGCGCGACCCGAGGCGAATGGGCGCACCTATATCGTCGCGGATCCCCATGCCTATTCCGGGCGGGAGATTGACGATACGATCCGTGCGGTGCTTAGTGAAATGGGTGCCGTCTCGCCAGCGCCGATGTTCACCCTCCCGGCCTGGACGCTGCGGGCGGCGGGCCGCCTGCACCGGAGGCTGGGGGAGATCGTCGATCGGCTGATCGGCTCGGCTTGCTACAGTCCGGCGCGCATCGAGCGGGAGCTCTCCTGGCGGGCGCGCATCGGCCTGGCCGAAGGGCTGCGGGAGATGCTGCATAACACACAACCATGATTCTTATACGCGTTTTGGATAGCGTGCTGGCTTCGATCGGATTGATCGTCGCATCGCCGCTATTGTCGTTCTTGTACGTCGTTGGCCTTTTCGACACGGGTTCGCCGCTGTTCATTCAGGAGCGCGTGGGAAGGAACCGCCGACCTTTCCGACTCGTGAAGTTCCGCACCATGCGCCCGGGCACGCCGGAGGTCGCCACGCACATGGCGGATGCCTCGGCGGTGACGCGCTGGGGTGCTTTCCTTCGGCGCACCAAGCTCGATGAGCTGCCGCAGCTTTGGAATGTGCTGAAAGGGGACATGAGTCTGGTGGGCCCCAGGCCCTGTCTGCCCAATCAGACCGAGCTGATCGCCGCGCGCGAGCGGCTGGGGGTGTTCGCCGTGCGCCCGGGCATCACGGGCCTGGCCCAGATCCAAGGCATCGACATGTCCGACCCGGAACGGCTGGCCAAGGTGGATGCGGAAATGGTCCGCCGCCTGAACGTGGGCTTTTACCTGCGCTGTCTGCTCCTGACCCTGGCAGGGCGCGGCTTCGACGACCCCATCGCACGCGCCTCGCGAACGCCGGCTTCCGCCAGGATGCAGGCCATTCCCTCACCCTTTCATCATCCCCGCGCCTTTCTGGCCTTCAGCCATGATCTGCTGGCGGCGGCCTTCGCCTGGACGGCTGCCTTCTGGCTACGCTTCAGTCCCGACTGGCCCGAGCCTTTCTGGAGACTCATGCTCGACGCCCTGCCCTGGGTGGTGAGCACCCAAGGGCTCACTTTTCTCGCTTTCGGCCTGTATCGGGGAATCTGGCGGTATGCAAGCCTGCCGGATTTGAAGCGCCTCGTCGCCACCGTGGCGGTGGCGGGCCTGGCTTCGCCCGCAGTGGTGCTCCTGAGCCATCCGGGCGTGGTGCTGCCCCGCTCCGTCCTGCTGCTGGATCCGGTGCTGCTCCTTCTCCTCATGGGCGGCAGCCGTCTGGCCTACCGTGCCTGGAAGGAGCATCGTCTGTCCGCCCTCGTGCATCCGGAGCGCCGGCCGGCGCTGGTGATCGGGGCGGGCTCCGCGGCCGACGCCTTCTTGCGGGACCAGCGCCGCCAGCCGGGCGTGCTGGAGTTGGTGGGTCTGTTGGACGACGACCCGGGCAAACGGGGGCGCCAGCTCCACGGAGTGCCCGTGCTCGGGCCCATCGCCGCGTTGCCGGAGCTCGCCCGCCGTCTGGCTGTGGAAACCGCAATCCTGGCGATCCCCTCGGCGGGCCACCGTCTGCGCCGACGGGTGGCGGAGCTGGCGCAGGATGCGGGCGTGAAGCTCGTCACCCTGCCCGGCATGGGTGACATCCTGGCCGGCCGGGTGGCGGTGGAAAGCCTCCGTGGACTGGAGCTGGAGGATCTGCTGGGCCGGGACCCGGTGGCGCTGGACCAGGGCGGCTTGCGCGCCGCGCTCGCCGGGCAGACGGTGCTGGTGACGGGGGGCGCGGGCTCCATCGGCTCCGAGCTGTGCCGCCAGCTGCTCGCCCTTCAGCCGGCGCGGCTCGTCGTGCTGGATGCCTCCGAATACGGCCTGTACCGCTGCGAGGCGGAGTTCTCGCGGCGTCATCCCGACGCGAAGGTGGATTACCTCGCCTGCGACGTGCGGGACGAGGCACGGATGGAAGCGCTGCTCAAAGCCCATCGGCCCCGTTGGGTGTTCCATGCCGCGGCCTACAAACACGTGCCCCTGATGGAAAACGCCAATGCCCTGGAATGCCTGCGCAACAACGTCCTGGGCACCTGGGTTGCCGCGCGGGCGGCCATCGCCGCGGGCGTGGAGAAATTCATCCTGGTCTCCACCGACAAGGCCGTGAACCCCACCAACGTCATGGGCGCCTCCAAGCGGCTGGCCGAGCTGGTCTGCCAGGCCCAGGTGGGGGAAGGCACCCAGTTCGTGGCCGTGCGTTTCGGCAATGTTTTGGGTTCTTCGGGCAGCGTGGTCCCCCTGTTCCGCCAGCAGATCGAATCCGGCGGGCCGGTGACCGTCACCCATCCGGAGGTGACGCGCTACTTCATGACCATTCCCGAAGCCGCCCAGCTCGTGCTCCAGGCCGGCCTGATGGGCAAAAGTGGCGAGATCTACGTGCTGGACATGGGCGAGCCGGTGAAGATCGTGGATCTGGCCCGTCTCATGATCCGGCTGGCGGGCCGCAGCGAGGAGGAGATCCCCATCGTCTTCACGGGGCTGAGGCCGGGGGAGAAACTCTACGAAGAGGTGCTGGCCGACAGCGAGACGACCCTCGCCACGCCCCATCCGCGGCTGCGCATCGCGCGGGCGCAGCAGGCCGATGGCGCCATCCTCGCCGAGCTGGTGCACTGGCTGCAAGACACGCCCGAGGCGCCGGCCGACGAGGTCCGCGCCCGTCTCCAGGCATGGCTGCCCGAATATCGGCCGGCCGCGCCCTGAAACCGTCACGCCCCATGGCCACGGCCTATTACACCCACCCCGACTGCCTCGCCCATGAGATGGGCGCCCACCATCCCGAGCAACCGGCGCGGCTGGCCGCCATCGGTTCCGCGCTGGCGCGGGCGGACATGCAGGCGATTGAACACCGGCCCGCACCGCTGGCGGAGGACGTGTGGCTTCTACGCGTGCACGAACCGGCCTACCTCGAGGCCATCGAAGCGGTGGTTCCTCGCCAGGGCCACGTCCACCTCGATCCGGACACGGCCCTGAACCCTCACTCCCTTCTGGCAGCGCGCCGCGCGGCAGGCGCCGTGGTGGCCGCCGTGGATGCAGTCATCGCAGGCCAGGTGGACAACGCCTTCTGCGCCGTGCGTCCTCCGGGCCACCATGCCTGCCGGGCCCGGGCCATGGGGTTTTGCATTTTCAACAACGTCGCAGTGGGCGCGGCCCATGCCCTCGCGGCCCACGGTCTTTCCCGCGTGGCCATCGTCGATTTCGATGTGCACCATGGCAACGGCACCGAGGACATCTTCCACGACGACCCCCGCGTCCTGCTCGTCTCCAGCTTCCAGCACCCCTTCTACCCCTTCAGCGGCGCGGATTCCGGCAACGACCACGTGATCCCCCTGCCCCTTGCCGCCGGTTCCGGCAGCCGGGAATTCCGCCGCGCCTGGGAAGATGCGGGGCTGCCCGCGCTGGAGCGTTTCGCGCCCGAGATGATCTTTTTCTCGGCCGGCTTCGATGCACACCGGGACGACCCGCTCGCGGAGCTGAATCTGGTGGAAGCGGACTACGCCTGGCTCACTGCCCGTGTGCTGGCCGTCGCCGATCGCCATGCCCAGGGGCGCGTGGTCTCGACTCTGGAAGGCGGCTACGATTTGGCGGCGCTGGCCCGAAGCGCCCTGGCCCACATTCAGGAACTGGCGAGGGCCGCTTCGTAGGCCTGCCGAGCCCGCTCGCTGAAGCAGACGAAATAGACCTTCTCGATCTCCGGATAACGCTCGAGCCCAGCCTTCACTTCGCGCACGGCGATGGCCGTGGCCCGTTCCAGGGGAAAGCCGTAGGCCCCGGTGGAAATGGCGGGAAACGCGATGGTCTTGAGGCCATGCTCGTGGGCAAGCCGCAGGCTTTCCCGGTAGCCGCTCGCCAGCAGGTCATCTTCTCCCCGCTCACCCCCCTGCCAGACGGGCCCCACGGTGTGGATGACGAATTTCGCTGGCAGGCGATAGCCCCGGGTGATGCGCGCCTGGCCCGTGGGGCAGCCGCCCAGGGTCCGGCATTCGGCCAAAAGTTCCGGTCCAGCCGCCCGGTGAATGGCGCCGTCCACACCACCCCCGCCCAGCAGGCGATTGTTCGCTGCGTTGACGATGGCATCCACCGCGAGATGGGTGATGTCGCCGAGAATCACTTCGATGCGGGGATCGGCAGCCATGGGCGCTCACACCAGGGCCAGGCTGTCCCGGTGGATCAGTTCCGGTTCGTCCACATAACCCAGGATGGCCTCGATCTCGCTGGAGGGCCTGCCCAGGATGCGGCGGGCCTCCGACGCGCCGTAGTTCACCAAGCCACGGGCGATCTCGCGGCCTGTTTCGTCCACGCAGGCCACCACTTCGCCCCGGGCGAAATCGCCGGTCACCTCCTTCACGCCGATGGGCAGCAGGCTCTTGCCTTCCTCGGTGAGCGCCCGCACCGCGCCAGCATCGAGCACGAGACGTCCCCGCACCTGGAGATGGTCGGCAAGCCATTTCTTGCGCGCCGCCAGCTTGTTGGTCTCGTCGGCCAGCAATTGGGTGCCGATCATCTCGCCGCGGGCCAGTCGCACCAGCACGTCGGGTTCGCGGCCCCAGGCGATGAGCGTATGCGCGCCACTGCGCGCGGCCCGCTTGGCGGCCAGGACCTTGGTGAGCATGCCGCCGCGTCCGATGGCGCTGCCCGCGCCTCCCGCCATCCGTTCCAGGTCGGGGTCGCCGGCCCGTGCTTCCTGGATCAGGCGGGCATGGGGATCCTTGCGCGGATCCGCTGAGTAGAGGCCTTTCTGGTCGGTGAGGATGACCAGGGCATCGGCCTCGATGAGGTTGGTCACCAGCGCGCCGAGGGTGTCGTTGTCGCCGAACTTGATCTCTTCGGTGACCACCGTGTCGTTCTCGTTGATGATGGGGATGACATTGAGCGCCAGCAGGGTGCGCAGGGTGGAACGGGCATTGAGATAGCGCGTGCGGTCCGCCAGGTCCTCGTGGGTGAGCAGGACCTGCGCGGTGTGCAGTTGATGCTTGCGGAAACAGGTTTCATAGACCTGCACCAGCCCCATCTGCCCCACCGCCGCCGCGGCCTGCAGTTCGTGCAGAGCCCGGGGCCGCTTGCGCCAGCCCAGGCGCTGCATACCTTCGGCGATGGCGCCGCTGGACACCAGCACCAC
>JBBINK010000010.1:31270-40570 GCA_037443925.1 Betaproteobacteria bacterium | reverse complement strand
GCTTGCCCATCCCCCGGAGCCGGGCGATCTGGTCCGCCCATTGGGCGATGGCGTGGGAATCCAGCCCCTGGCCTTCATTGGTGACCAGGCTGCTGCCCACCTTGACCACCAAAGTCCGGCATTTGGGAAGAATGGATTGCATGGCGGCTATTATCCCCGAAAACCCTGGCCCTCAGCCGGCCTCGGCGCCGCCTTCGGCCTCGTCGGTCGCCTCGTCGGCGCGCTGGGCGGCCAGGTGGTCGGCCACGGCGCGGACGACTTGGTCACAGCCCTCGCCCTTGATGGCGGAAATGGCAAACCACGGGCCAACCCAGCCGAAATCCCGCAGGAAGGCCTCGATGCGCGCCTGGCGGTCTTCCTCCGGAATCATGTCGATCTTGTTGAGCACCAGCCAACGGGGCTTCTCGTAAAGGCCCTGGTCGTACTTGCGCAGTTCCTCCACGATGGCACGGGCTTCCCGCACGGGATCCGCGCCCGGATCCAGCGGCGCGATGTCCACGATGTGCAGCAAAAGCCGCGTGCGCGCCAGGTGCCGCAGGAACTGGTGACCGAGCCCCAGCCCCTCGGCCGCGCCTTCGATCAGGCCGGGAATGTCGGCAATGACGAAGCTCCGGTTGACGTCCACCCGCACCACGCCCAGATTCGGATGCAGCGTCGTGAAGGGATAGTCGGCCACCTTGGGCCGCGCCGCCGACACGGCACGGATGAAGGTGGATTTGCCGGCATTGGGCATGCCCAGCAGGCCCACGTCGGCGAGCACCTTGAGCTCCAGCTTGAGCTCCCGCTCTTCCCCCGGCTCGCCGCGGGTGAACTGGCGCGGAGCGCGGTTGGTGCTGGATTTGAAGTGCAGGTTGCCCAGGCCACCCTGCCCGCCCCGTGCCAGGAGCGCCCGCTGACCATCGTGGGTCAGATCGGCGATCACCTGGCCGGTGGCCAGATCGGTGATCACCGTGCCCACCGGCATGCGCAGGATGACGTCGGGCGCCCCCGCACCGTACTGATCCGAACCCCGCCCCGGCTCACCGTTCCGGGCCTTGTGCACGCGCTGGTAGCGATAGTCCACCAGCGTGTTGACGTTGCGGTCGGCCACCGCGTAGATGCTGCCGCCGCGGCCCCCGTCGCCACCATCCGGGCCGCCCTTGGGAATGAACTTCTCGCGACGGAACGAGGCGCAGCCGTCCCCGCCGCGGCCCGCCTGGACACGGATGATGGCTTCGTCGATGAACTTCATGGCGCCTTCGATGGGTGAAAAGCAAAGGGCCCTATCCGTGGATAGGGCCCCGCCGGGTTTCGCTCGAGACGGAGGGAAGCGCTCAGGCCGCCACCGGCTCGATGCTCACCACATGGCGCTTGAGGGCGCCCTTCGTGGCGAAGTGGACCTTGCCCGCCACCTTGGCGAACAGGGTGTGGTCCTTGCCCATGCCCACGTTTTCGCCCGGATGGAAACGGGTGCCACGCTGACGGACGATGATCTCGCCGGCATTCACCAGCTGGCCGCCATAGCGCTTGACGCCCAGGCGTTTCGATTCGGAATCGCGGCCGTTACGGGAGCTGCCGCCTGCTTTCTTGTGTGCCATGGATGCTCACCTCTTACTGGCCGATGCTCTCGATCTTAAGCTCGGTGTAGTTCTGACGATGTCCCTGATGCTTCTGGTAGTGCTTGCGCCGGCGCAGCTTGAAGATCTTGACCTTGGGGTGCCTCCCTTGGGCCACCACGCGCGCCTTGACGCTCACACCGGCCACGAGGGGATCGCCGACGGTCACGGTGTCGCCGTCGGCAACCATGAGCACCTGATCCAGAACGACTTCGCTGCCAATGTCTGCCGGTATCTGTTCTACTTTCAGTTTTTCGCCGGGGGCGACCCGATACTGCTTGCCACCGGTTTTGATGACCGCATACATGGGAATCTCCGCAAATCCATTTCGGAAAACGGCGCATTGTACTGGAAAATCCCATCCTGGTCAAAGGCCGCGGCGGGCCGGGAAACGGCCGCCCCGGCTCGGTGCGCGCCTTGACCGGGTCTGGCCGCCTCCCTACCATACGCGTTTCCCTTTTTCCGGCGACTTTCGTGCAACTCGAGCAGATCCGCCGCTTCATCGAAGCGGACATGCAGCGCGTGGACGCGGTGATCCGCCAGCGGCTTTACTCGGACGTGGCGCTGATCCGGCAGGTCTCCGAGTACATCATCGCCAGCGGCGGCAAGCGCTTGCGCCCGGCATTGGTCCTGCTTTCCGCAGGGACCTTCGGCTACCAGGGCGACCAGCACTATGAGCTGGCGGCGGTGGTGGAGTTCATCCACACCGCCACCCTGCTCCACGACGACGTGGTGGACGAATCCAGCCTGCGGCGGGGGCGCGAGACCGCCAATGCCCTGTTCGGCAACGCCGCCAGCGTGCTGGTGGGCGACTTCCTGTACTCCCGCGCCTTCCAGATGATGGTGGGCGTGGGCAGCCACCGCGTGATGGAGATCCTGGCCGATGCCACCAACGTCATCGCCGAAGGGGAGGTGCTCCAGCTGATGAACTGCCACGACCCGGACATCGACGAGGCGCGCTATCTGCAGGTCATCCGCTACAAGACGGCGAAGCTGTTCGAGGCGGCCTGCCGCCTGGGCGCGGTGCTGGGAGGCGCCAGCCCATCGGACGAGGACGCCATGGCCGCCTTCGGCATGCATCTGGGCACGGCCTTCCAGCTCATCGACGACGTCCTGGACTATTCCGGACAACAGGCCGCCATCGGCAAGAACCTGGGCGACGACCTCGCCGAGGGCAAGCCCACCCTGCCGCTCATCTACGTGATGCGCAACGGCAGCCCGGCTCAGGCCGCCATCGTGCGCCGGGCGATCGAGAACGGCGGCCTGGACGACTTCGAGCCCGTGTCGGCCGCCATCCGGGAAAGTGGCGCGCTGGCCTATGCGGCAGACCAGGCGCGGCAGGAAGCCGCCACCGCCTGCGCGGCCATCGCGCATCTGCCCGATTCAAATTACAAGCGAACGCTGTTAGAATTAGCCGCTTTCGCGGTTTCCCGGAACCACTAGCATTTTCGGCACGGGGGACCGCCAAGGTCTTTTCGTCGCCGGCCGGTGCCCAGCCGTCCGGTCCGCAAACGGGGTGTAGCTCAGCCTGGTAGAGTACTGCGTTCGGGACGCAGGAGTCGGAGGTTCGAATCCTCTCACCCCGACCAGAACATCACGGGACGTTCCCGCATTGAACCAAGCCGGCCGTCATGGCCGGCTTTCTTTTTTGTCGGTCTCGTTGTCCGTCTCGGCAGTCGAAGTCGCCGCCCATCCCGAAACGCCAGCACGCGCTCAATGCAGCTTGACGCGGGGCTTGTTGGGCGAATTGATGAAGGTGGCGAGCGTGGACAGCATCACGCGGAACAGGCCGTGCAGCGCGATCTGGTGCTTTTTATAGAGGGACCAGTACACGAAGCGCGCGACGTAGCCTTCGATCAGCATGCTGCCCCGCGCCAGCCCGCCCATGAGATTGCCGACCGTGGTGTAGCGCCCCAGCGCGACCAGGGAACCATAATCCCGATACACATAGGTGGGAAGACGCTTGCCCTTGAGCCGCCTGGCCAGGGAACGGGCCAACAGCGTCGCCTGCTGGTGTGCGGCCTGGGCGCGTGGCGGCACCGGGCGGTCGGAACCGGGCTGGGGGCAGGACGCGCAGTCCCCAATGGCGAAGATGTCGGGATCGAGGGTCGTCTGCAGGGTGGGCAGGACCTTGAGCTGGTTGAGGTGGTTGACCTCCAGCCCGTCCAGATGCGCCAGGAAATCCGGCGCCTTGATGCCGGCCGCCCACACCACGGTGCGCGCGGGAATGAACAGGCCGCTGGCCGTGCGCACCCCTTCGCCCGTGACTTCCACCACCCGTTCGCCCGTGAAGACGTGGATCTTGAGCTTGCGCAATTCGCGGTCGGCGGCGGCGGACAGGCGCTCGGGCAAGCCCGGGAGGATGCGGTGCGCGGCCTCGATGATGACCAGCCGCACGTTTTTCTCCGGCTCGATCTTTTCCAGCCCGTAGGCGGACAGCTCGCGCGTGGTCTCGTGCAGCTCCGCCGCGAGCTCCACGCCCGTGGCCCCGGCGCCGATGATGGCCACGGTGAGCTGGCCCGGCTCGATGGGACCCGGCTGGGTATGGGCCCGCAGGCAGGCGTTGATCAGGTGCTGGTGAAAGCGCGCGGCCTGTTCCGTGGTGTCCAGCATCCGGCAGTGCTCGCGCGCCCCCGGCGTGCCGAAGGTGTTGGTCACGCTGCCCACCGCGATCACCAGGGTGTCGTAGCGGAACGTCCGCCGGGGCACGATCTCGTTGCCCGCCTCGTCGTAGGTGGGCGCGACGTACACCTCCTTCCTCGCGCGGTCCAGTCCTTCCATGCGCCCCAGCCGGAAGCGGAAATGGTGCCACTTGGCCTGGGCCAGGTACTCCAGCTCATCGTCATGGGAGTCGAGGCTGCCCGCCGCCACCTCGTGCAGCAGCGGTTTCCACAGGTGGGTGCGGGCCTGGTCGATCAGGGTGATGGCCGCCTTGCCGCGGCGACCCAAGGTATCGCCGAGACGGGTGGCCAGCTCGAGCCCCCCCGCACCACCGCCCACGATGACGATGTGGTGCAGGCCGTCGGGGGATGTGGCGTGAGATCCGTTCATGGGACGAGAGGAAAGCTGCACACGATGGACGCGCGACGCCTGGCCGCTGCTGCCCATGGGCAGCGAAGGCCAGGGGGTCATGGGACCGTTTCGGGTCGATATTTTACCGCAGGGCCGGCTTGGGTGCTCTGCCCATGTCGCGCCGGAGCCCGCCGGGGGGTCGCGGTCAGCGCCGCCGGCCGGGGCCGGACTGGGCAGGCGCACCCGCGGGACGCTCGTCCTTGTGGCGGAAGCTGATGCGGGCCTTGGTGAGGTCGTAGGGGGAGATCTCCACCGTGACCTTGTCGCCGGCCAGGATGCGGATGCGGAACTTGCGCATCTTGCCGGAGGCGTAGGCGATCACCTCCACGCCGTTCTCCAGCAGCACGCGGAAGCGCGTGTCCGGCAGCACCTCGGTGACCGTGCCTTCCATTTCGATCAGTTCTTCTTTTGCCATGCTCGGATCGTCTCCTGCCCGCGGGCCGCAGCGGCCCCGGGCGATTTTCCCACAGAAATGAAAAAGCCCGGTAAACCGGGCTTTTTCCAGGTCCTACGAGCGCCGGCTTACGCGGGGCGGATGTTGGAAGCCTGCTTGCCTTTCGGGCCTTCGGTCACGTCGAACGTGACCCTTTGGTTTTCCGCCAGGGTCTTGAAGCCGCTGCCCTGGATGGCGGAGAAGTGGGCGAAGAGATCCTCGCCGCCGCCGTCCGGAGTGATGAAGCCAAAACCTTTGGCGTCGTTGAACCATTTAACGGTACCAGTTGCCATGTCTAGATTTTCCTAAATAGCAAATTGAAGGTGGGCGTTTGCCCGGGATGACGAGGATCAAGACGGAACAGCTGACGAACTGGAGTACCGGAAACGCAATGAGGCACAGCGAACGGGCTTACACACTGCTTGAACATCTCGCTGACGGCAGTATGGGGGAGAAGGGGTGGATATGCAAGCCTTATCCGAAAAAAGTTTTTCGCGTCCCGTCCCGCCGACCTGTTAACATGACGGCGCGGCATTCGTTCCAGTCATTCTGCCGCGTCCTGTTTCACCACCCCATCTGCCTCAGACTGGCGCCGTCACGCGGCGGCAGGCCGATGATCCTCTGGAGTCTTCATGTCTTTCGCCCAACTCGGCCTGGCCGAGGCCATCGTGCGTGCCGTCACGGAACACGGCTACACCACACCCACTCCCATCCAGGTCCGCGCCATTCCGGCCGTGCTCAGCGGCGGCGATCTGCTCGCCGCGGCCCAGACCGGAACCGGTAAGACCGCCGGTTTCGTGCTGCCCATCCTGCAGCGCCTGCTCGACGCCACGGACGCGAACACGGCGGGCCATCGGCCGCGCGCCCTGATTCTCACGCCAACCCGGGAGCTTGCAGCCCAGGTGGAGGCCTCGGTGCGCACCTATGGCCGATACACGGGACTTACCTCGATGGTCATGTTCGGAGGCGTGGGCATCCAGCCCCAGATCGAGCGCCTGCGCCGCCGCGTGGACATCCTGGTGGCCACGCCGGGACGCCTGCTGGATCACGTGCAGCAGGGCAGCCTGGATCTGGGCGCAGTGGAAATCCTGGTGCTGGACGAAGCGGACCGCATGCTGGACATGGGCTTCATCCACGACATCCGCAAGGTGCTCGCACGGTTGCCGAAGAAGCGGCAGAACCTGATGTTTTCCGCGACCTTTTCCGACGAGATCAAGACGCTGGCGGCCGGGCTGCTGAACACGCCCGAGTCGATCGAGGTGGCAGCGCGCAACGCCACGGCGGACACCGTGAGCCAGATGGTCCATCCCGTGGATCGTGACCGCAAGCGCGAGCTGCTCACCCACCTGATCCGGACCCATCAGTGGTTCCAGGTCCTGGTGTTCACCCGCACCAAACACGGCGCCAACCGGCTCGCCGAACAGCTGGCGAAGGACGGCATCCCCGCCATGGCCATCCACGGCAACAAGAGCCAGAATGCCCGCACCCGCGCCCTGGCCGAATTCAAGAGCGGCAAGTTGCAGGTGCTGGTGGCCACCGACATTGCCGCACGGGGCATCGACATCAGCGAGCTGCCCCAGGTGGTGAACTACGACCTGCCCAACGTGCCCGAAGACTACGTGCACCGCATCGGCCGCACCGGCCGTGCCGGCAGCCCGGGCCAGGCACTGTCTCTGGTCTGCGTGGACGAGGAGTCCTTTCTCGCGGACATCGAGCGTCTGATCAGGCGCAGACTGCCACGGCAGGTCGTGCCCGGCTTCGAGCCCGATCCCCACGCCCGGCCGCAACCGATCGAGCTGCGCAGCCGGCGGCACGCTGGCCAGGCAAGCCGCTCCCGGCCGAATACGGCCCGCTCCGCACCACCGGGGCGCCAGGGCGCGGCCCCGGGCCGGTCGGCCCGGACGGGGCGTCGGCCCTAGCCTCAGCGCCGGCGCGCGAAGACGTAGCGCAGGCGCGAGGGCGCATTGCGCTCGGCCTTGTCCAGCCACACCAGATGCAGGTCGCCGGACTCGTCCAGCGCCAGGGAGGGATCCGACTGCACGCCAGGGCCGGATGCACCCGGCACCGCGAGATTGTCACTCCAGCCTTCGGCCGTTTTCCAGGCCAGCCACAGGTCAGGCGTGCCGTCGCGGTCGTCGTCCCAGACGACCGCCACCGCACCGTGCCGGTCGGCGGCGATCGCCGGATGCCATTGGGCGATGTGGTCCCCGAAGGGATCCTGCACCTTTTCGTTGCGGCCGAACACGAAGTCGGGCGCGGCCGCGAAGGCGCCATAGACGTCGTAGCCGGACAGGAAATCGCGCTTGTCGGCCCACACCGCGGCCACGCCTTCGGCCCAGGGCGCGAGGGCCACGCGCATCACGCCGGTGCCGCGTCCCAGGCCCAGGTTCTGCCCGCGCCACTCCGATTCATTGAGCTGCCGGGGCCGGGTGAATCGCCGCCCTGCATCCCGCGAAACGGCATAGAACAGACGGGTGTGGCCCGCGCGCCGGTCTTCCCAGGCCAGGATCAGCCGCCCGTGGGCCAGCACGGCGAGACTGGGATAGGACTGGTCGGCGTGGGCACCTGCATCCACGAGCCGGCCGCGCCGCGGCCGCCCCTGTCCGTCCAGGGCCGCGACGAGGATCTGCCACGGCCCGCGTGTGGAGACGGCCCAGGCGGCGAACGACCCGCTGGCGGGATGATGCGCAAGGCTGAGCTGGGCCGAGGGCCCGACGGAGAGCCGGCGGGGCACGCCCAGGCCGGCGGCATGGGCTGTGCGCACCCAGACGCGGCCATCCTCCTCCCAGCCCAGCAGGAAGCGGCCTCCGGTAAGCGCCGCCACCGTGGGCTCGGCGCACTCGCCGCGGCCGCTCACCCGCATGGGCGGCCCGAAACGGGACGCGGCCAGGCTCTTGACCGCCAGATAACATGCGGGCCGGCCGTCGTGGTCGTCCTCCCAGACCACCGCCACGCGCCCGCCCGAGACCGCCACGTTCTTGCGGCCCGCCGATTCCAGATGGAAGAAGGCGGTGCGTTCCGGCACCACGTCGATGGGCGCCTCGAACGCCCACTCCGCCCGCGTGACACCCGCCAGCATCAGGCCGACGAGGGCCAGCCGCCATCTCATGGTCCTGCCCTCAGGAACTCCGCCAGGCTCTGGGTGCGGTAGTGGCCCTCCCGCACATAGCGGTCATAGTCACGAAAATTCTGCACGGTCTGGATGCCGGGGATGCGCGCGACCTCCGTGCCATCGGGCAACAAAAACAGGAACAGAGGCGTGGCGAAGGCCCTCAGGCGCGTCCCCAACTCGGCCTCCGTGATGCGCTCGCCGCTGGGCAGGCGCAGCCGCCGCCCGCTTTCGGCGTCCACGTACACCAGCACGTAGTGGCGCGTGTACCGCGCCTTGAGCTGCGGATCGGTGAAGGTCTTCTCGTTCACCTCGTCGCACCAGCCGCAGCCGAAGCGCCCGAAATACACGAGAACCGGCTTGTTTTCCTGCCGGGCGCGGGCCAGCCCCGCGTCGAAGCTCAGGAAGGGGTAACCCGCCGGCGGGTCGGCACGGGCCGGCTCCGCCGCGACCAGCCCGATCCAGACCGCCAGAATGAGCAAACGTCCAAAACCGTGCATACCCAGCGCTCCCCACGTGGACTCAATGTAGCTCATTCCGGCAGCATGTGCAGCCGGGCGGCGGGCACCCGGCGCCCCCGCCCAAGGCATGCATGCACCCACCGCCACTCCGCCTTAGAATGGGGCTTTTCCGCCATTGGAGACCTGCCGATGAAACACGCGCTGATCGCCCTCGTGATGGGGCTGTTCCTCCCTTTCTGCGCCTGGGCTGGCAATCCCATGGTGGAGCTCAAAACCAACCTGGGCACCATCACCCTCGAGCTGTATCCGGACAAGGCGCCGCGTACCGTGGAGAACTTCCTGCACTACGTGAGAAGCGGGCATTACGCGGGCACGATCTTCCACCGCGTGATCGATGGCTTCATGATCCAGGGTGGGGGCTTCGACACCCGCCTGCGGGAAAAACCCACGGGGGCGCCCATTCCCAACGAGGCCAACAACGGCCTGCGCAACGAGCGGTACACCATCGCCATGGCGCGCACCATGGATCCCCATTCCGCCACCGCCCAGTTCTTCATCAACGTGAAAGACAATGCCTTCCTGAACCACACCGCACCCACCCTCCGGGGCTGGGGCTATGCGGTGTTCGGC
>JBBINK010000010.1:19615-31230 GCA_037443925.1 Betaproteobacteria bacterium | reverse complement strand
CAAGGTCCCGACGGGGCCGGCCGGCATGTTCGCCTCGGACGTTCCGCGCCAGCCGGTGGTGATCGAGGATGCCATCCAGACCCAGTAGCGCGATGCCCCGCGCCACCTATACCTGGTCTTCCATCCTGGCCATGGTGGGCGAGCACCGGCGGCAGCTGGTGGCCGCGCAACTGGTGGCCATCGCCGCCGCGCTGGCCAGCGTGCCCATTCCGCTGCTGATGCCGCTGATGGTGGACGAGGTGCTGCTGCACAAGCCCGGGCCGATGGTGGCCGCCATCGACCGCATCGCGCCTTCCGCCTGGCATGGGCCAGTGCTCTATATCGTGACGGCGCTGTGTCTCACGCTGCTGCTGCGCCTGGCCGCCCTGGTGCTCGGCGTGTGGCAGGCGCGCCAGTTCGTGCTCATCGCCAAGGACGTGGTCTATCGCATCCGGGAGCAGATCCTGCTGCGTCTGTCCCGCATCGCCCTGTCGGAGTACGAGACGCTGGGCAGCGGCACGGTGGCCTCGCACCTGGTGAAGGACCTGGACACGGTGGATGGCTTCATCGGGGCCTCCATTTCCAAGTTCGTGGTGGCGGTGCTCTCCATCCTGGGCACGGCCGCGGTGCTGCTCTGGATGCACTGGAAGCTGGCGCTGTTCATCCTGCTGCTCAACCCCGCGGTGATCTACTTCACCATGGTGCTGGGCAAGCGGGTCAAGGAACTCAAGAAGCGGGAAAACACCGCCTTCGAGCTGTTCCAGCAATCCCTGACGGAGACGCTGGACGCCATTCACCAGATTCGCGCCATCAACCGGGAGCGGCATTACATCGCCCAGGTGATCGACCGCGCGCGGGGCATCCGCACCCATACCGCCGCCTTTTCCTGGAAGTCCGATGCGGCGGGCCGCCTGTCCTTCCTGGTGTTCCTGTTCGGCTTCGACGTGTTCCGCGCGCTGGCCATGCTGATGGTGCTGTACTCGGGGCTGACCATCGGGCAGATGATGGCGGTGTTCGGCTATCTGTGGTTCATGATGGGCCCGGTGCAGGAAGTGCTGGGCATCCAGTATGCCTATTACGGCGCCAAGGCGGCGCTTTCCCGGGTGAACAAGCTGCTGCGCCTGAAGGAGGAACCCCACTACCCCCATCTCAGAAACCCCTTCCCGGGCAAGCGCACGGTGGGCGTGGAGGTGGAGGACGTCCATTTCAGCTACGGCGACACCCCCGTGCTCAACGGCGTGAGTCTGGCCATCGCGCCGGGGGAGAAGGTCGCCCTGGTGGGCGCTTCCGGGGGCGGCAAGTCCACCCTGGTCCAGGTGATCCTGGGCCTGTATACGCCCCAGTCCGGGGTGGTGAAGTTCGACGGGGTGCCGGTGACGGAAATCGGCCTGGACGTGGTGCGCTCCCACGTGGGCACGGTGCTGCAGCATCCCGCGCTGTTCAATGACACCGTGCGCATGAATCTCACCCTGGGGCGCGAGATCGACGATGCGCGGCTGTGGCAGGCCCTGGAGGTGGCCCAGCTCGCCGACACGGTGCGGGCCATGCCCAAGGGACTCGATACCCTCATCGGGCGCCAGGGCGTGCGCCTGTCCGGCGGGCAGCGCCAGCGGCTGGCCATCGCCCGCCTGGTGCTGTCCGAACCCCATGTGGTGATCCTGGACGAGGCCACTTCCGCGCTCGATGCCGAAACGGAGGCGAGACTCCATGGCGCCTTGCGTCCCTTCCTCGAAGGGCGCACCACCCTGATCATCGCCCACCGTCTGTCGGCGGTGAAGCAGGCGGACCGCGCCCTGGTGTTCGAAAACGGCCAGATCGTGGAGCAAGGCGCCCACGACGAGCTGATCCGTGCCGACGGTCTCTACGCGCGCCTGTACGGCGCCCTGCAGCACTGATCCTAAAAACCGCAGTTGACCGCTGATTTGTGTTGCCTAACCGATCAATGACGCAAGAGAGTTTGCCTCCGGTCACCCTCACCCCACGGGCGAGCCCGCTACGGGCCCGCTTTTCCGGCCCAAGCGAGCGCCTGGCTTTGGCGCTCCTCCTGGCAGGGACCGACCCTGCGGTGTCGTCGCTTCGCGCCAGCCACCCGCTTGGCCCGCCCTTCGGCCCCGTTCAACTGCGGTTTTTAGGATGATGGACACAGCCGCCCTCAGCCTGATCGCCCTGGCCTGGGCCGCTTACGGCGCGGTGCACTCCCTGGGTTCGAGCCTGCGCTTCAAGGCCGCGGTCGCCCGACGCTGGCCGGACGCCATGCCGGCCTACCGGCTGCTGTTCAACGGGGCATCGGCATTGCTGTTGATTCCACCGCTCTGGCTTGCCTGGCGCTACGAGGGGCCGCTCGTCTGGGACGTGCCCATCTGGCTGGAGTGGCCGGCAGCGATCGCCGCCGCGGTGGGCTTCGTCTGGAGCCTGCGCTGGTATGACGGCGCCACCTTCCTCGGGCTGCGCCAGTGGCGCGATCGCGTCGGGCCGGATGGCGAGCGCGAGGCGTTCACGATCTCACCGCTGCACCGCCACGTGCGCCACCCGTGGTATGCGCTCGGTCTGCTGTTCCTGTGGACGCGGGACATGAACGCCGCCTGGCTGGTCACGGCCCTGGTGATCACGGGCTATTTGCTGATAGGCAGCCGGCTGGAGGAAAACAAACTGATCGCCGCCTATGGCGAGGCGTACCGGCGTTACCGGCGGCGCGTGCCGGGCCTGATCCCGCTGCCCGGGCGCAGCCTCAGCCGGGAGGAGGCCGGGGAGCTCAAGCGCATGGCCCGCGCCACGCCGCCTGCGTCCACGCCCTAGGGTCGCGGCACCGCCGGCGAGGCTGGGCGCGGGCGGTGCCCGTCAGGACACCCGGTGCACGCGGTTGGCCTGGAGACCTTCGTCCGCCGTCTCTTCCAGGAAGCGGACCTCGTCCCCCACCTTCAGGTGCTCGAATTCGGGGTGGACCACGTTGAACCGGTGGAAGTAGAGCTCCTGGCCGGTGGGCGTGGCGATGAAGCCATAGCCCTCCTCGGGGAACAGCCGGGCGATGCGTCCGCGCTGCTCCACCTCGTGGGTCTTGATCTCGCCCCGCTGCCTGCGGGCATAGTCTTCCAGCTTCCGCTTGGCGGCATCGAAGGCATCGCGGATCGCCACGTAGATATCCTCGGCCCGATCCCGGTTGATGACGATCTCGCCTCCGGGCACGGTGATGTCCAGGCGCAGGTTGAACAGCTTGCCCTGATGATGGTGGCGCTGGATGGTGCCCACCACCGCCCGCACCGCCATGATGCGGTCGTAGAAGCGGTCGAGCTTTTCCGCTTTTTCGCGGATGGCGGCCTCGATGGCGTCGGAATGGGGCACATCCCGGAACGTGATTTGGAGGGGAAGTTGCATGATGGCTCCCTTGATTTCGATTCGGCTACGGTTGCACGGTCACGCTCAGTTTACCAGCATCGCGGGCGGCCCGGCGCGGGCGGGAACCGCCGTGGCGGCCGACGGTCTGTCCGGCGCGGCTTGCCGTTCGAGGTTAGAATCATCCGATGAACACGTCCTACGCCCCTCCCAAACCGCTGATGCGCTACCGTCCCTACTGGGCCAGGCGCTTCGGCACCGCGCCTTTCCTGCCCATGAGCCGGGAAGAGATGGAGGCGCTCGGCTGGGATTCCTGTGATGTGATCCTGGTCACGGGCGATGCCTACATCGACCATCCCAGCTTCGGCATGGCGCTCGTCGGTCGCCTGCTCGAGGCGCAGGGCTTCCGCGTGGGCATCCTCAGCCAGCCCGACTGGCACTCGGCCGAGCCCTTCCGGGCCTTGGGCAGGCCCAATCTCTACTTCGGGGTGACCGCGGGCAACATGGATTCCATGGTCAACCGCTACACCTCGGACCGCAAGATCCGCTCCGACGACGCCTACACACCCAACGGCGAGCCCAACCGCCGCCCCGACCGCGCGGTGATCGTGTACGCCCAGCGCTGCCGGGAGGCCTACCCCGATGCCAACATCGTGATCGGCGGCATCGAGGCGAGCCTGCGCCGCATCGCCCATTACGACTACTGGTCGGACAAGGTGCGACGCTCGATCTTGCCGGATTCCAAGGCGGACATGCTGCTGTACGGCAATGCCGAGCGGGCATTGGTGGAACTCACCCACCGCCTCGCCCGCGGCGAGCCCATCGCCGCCATCACCGACCTGCGTGGCACCGCCTTCATGCGTCCGCGCGGCTGGCTGCCGGCCGAGGACTGGGTGGAACTGGACTCCACCCAGGTGGATACGCCCGGCCCGGTGTCGCCCCATCCCGATCCTTACGCGCAACAGCCCGCTGCGGCCACGCCACGGCCCGAAGGCGGGGTGCAGCCCATGCTGCTGCAGAGGCGGCCACGCCCGGCCCGGGAGAAGACCGTCATCCGCCTGCCCTCCTTCGAGCAGGTGGCCCATGATCCCGTCCTCTACGCCCACGCCTCGCGCACCCTGCACCTGGAATCCAACCCGGGCAATGCGCGGGCGCTGGTGCAGGCCCACGGCGAACGCGACGTCTGGCTCAATCCCCCGCCCATCCCCCTGTCCACGGCGGAGATGGACTACGTCTATGGCCTGCCCTATGCGCGCCGTCCCCATCCGGCCTATGGCAACGCGAAGATCCCGGCATGGGAGATGATCCGCTTTTCCGTGAACATCATGCGCGGCTGCTTCGGGGGCTGCACCTTCTGCTCCATCACCGAGCACGAAGGCCGCATCATCCAGAGCCGGTCCGAAGCATCCATCCTGCGGGAAATCGAGGAAATCCGGGACAAGACGCCCGGCTTCACCGGCGTGATCTCGGACCTGGGCGGACCCACGGCCAACATGTACCGCATGGCCTGCAAAAGCCCGAAGATCGAATCCGCCTGCCGGCGTCTGTCCTGCGTCTATCCCGACGTCTGCGCCAACCTGAACACCGACCACAGCCCGCTCATCGCCCTGTACCGCAAGGCGCGCGCCCTGCCCGGGGTGAAGAAGGTGCTGATCGGCTCCGGTGTCCGCTACGATCTGGCGGTGCGTTCCCCCGAGTATGTGCGGGAACTGGCCCAGCACCACGTGGGCGGCTATCTCAAGATCGCGCCGGAACACACGGAGCCAGGGCCGCTCGCGCACATGATGAAGCCCGGCATCGGCAGCTATGAACGCTTCAAGACCCTGTTCGACCGCTTCTCGAAGGAAGCCGGCAAGGAACAGTATCTGATCCCCTACTTCATCGCCGCCCATCCGGGCACCACCGACGAAGACATGCTGAACCTGGCGCTGTGGCTCAAGCGCAATGGCTTCCGCCTGGACCAGGTGCAGACCTTCCTGCCCACGCCCATGGCGCTGGCCACCACCATGTACCACACCGCGCTCAATCCCCTGAAGGGCCTGAAGCATCCGGTACCCGTGGACACCGTGCGTCAGGGGCGCATCCGGCGGCTGCACAAGGCCTTCCTGCGCTACCACGATCCCGAAAACTGGCCACTGCTGCGGGAGGCCCTGAAACGCATGGGACGCGCCGACCTCATCGGCAATGGCAAGCGGCATCTGGTGCCCGCCTGGCAGCCGCCCGGAACCGGCCGCCTGCCCGAAGGGGTGCGCGCGCCCCATGGCCGACCCTCCCGCGGGACCCGCATCCCACGCAGGACGGCCAGGCCGCGCTGAGGCGGGCTCAGCGTCGCGGCGCGGGCAGGTTGCCCACCCAGCCGCAGCCGGGATTGTCGCAACGGTAGCGCCGCACCGGCCGCAGCAGGGACCACAGCCGGTCCACGAAACGGCGATGCACGCGCGTGAGCGCATCCCCGCAGCGGGGGCAGGTGGTCGGGGCATCCTTGCGGCTCATGGCGGAGTGGAGGGCAGATCGGTTGCGCGATGTTCGAGCCGGCAGCGGCCGGGTGCAAGACCCCACTATAGCCCATGTCTTGCCCCGCCCGGCGTGCGGGGCGTGGCATAATGGGGCAATTGCGACCCTCGCTCACGCGCATGTCCCTGATCCCACGATTCCAGTCGGAACTGCCGCGCCTGGCCGCCGTCCGCCACGATCTGCACGCCCACCCCGAGCTGGCCTTCGACGAACACCGCACCAGCGACGTGGTGGCCCGCTTTCTGGAACGGGCCGGGGTGGAGGTGCACCGGGGCATCGCCGGCACCGGCGTGGTGGGCGTGGTGCGTGGCGGCCGCTCGGCGCGGGCCATCGGCCTGCGCGCGGACATGGATGCCCTGCCCCTGGAGGAGGAGAACACCTTCCCCCATCGCTCGCGCCACCCCGGCCGCATGCATGCCTGCGGCCATGACGGGCACACCACCATGCTGCTCGCCGCGGCGGAATACCTGGCCGCCACACGCCATTTCGACGGCACGGTGTATTTCATCTTCCAGCCGGCCGAGGAAGGCGAGGGCGGCGCCCGGGCGATGATCGAGGATGGCCTGTTCACGCGTTTCCCCATGGACGCGGTGTTCGGCCTGCACAACTGGCCGGGCCTGCCCCTGGGGCAGTTCGCGGTGCACGCCGGACCCGTGATGGCGGGCACCGACCAGTTCGAGATCACCTTGCGCGGCCACGGCGCCCACGCCGCCATGCCCCACCAGGGACGGGACCCGGTGCTGGCGGGCGCCGTGCTCGTGCAGGCCCTACAGTCCATCGTGAGCCGCAGCCTGGACCCCCTGGATGCGGCCGTGGTGAGCGTGACCCGCTTCCATGCGGGGGAGGCCTACAACGTCATTCCGGCGCAGGCGGTGATCGGCGGGACGGTGCGCTATCTGCGCCCCGAGGTCGAACAGCGCGTCGAGGCCGAGCTGGAGCGCCTGGCCACGGGCATTGCCCAGGCCCATGGGATGCAGGCGCGGCTGGAGTACCGGCGGGGCTACCCGGCCACGGTGAACGACGCGCGCGAGGCCGCGTTCTGCCGCGACATCGCCGCCCGACTGGTGGGCGAAAGCCAGGTACGCCTGGACCTGCCCCCCTCCATGGGTGCGGAGGACTTCGCCTATCTGTTGCGGGAGAAGCCGGGCTGCTACGTCTGGCTGGGCAACGGGCCTGGGGAGGGCGGCTGCACGCTGCACAACCCACGCTACGATTTCAACGACGCGCTGCTGCCCATCGGCGCAGCCTACTGGGTCACACTCGTCGAAACCCGCCTCGCGCCCTAGGCGCCGTCTTGCCGGGGGCCACAGGGGCGTGGCGGGCGCCGGATTGGAAGGTCGAAGGAGGATCGCCAGCCATGCAGGAAGCCGATCTCAAGAACGAACTGGAACGTCAGCTCTACGCGGCGCAAGTGGGCGAGACGCCGAGCGCCGTGTTCATGAAGCAGCTGGTGGCGGCGCAGGTGTTCATGCCCGTGCGGGACGATGTCGCCACGGGAGGCATCCAGCGCTCCACCCGGGCCCAGCCCCTGGTGGTCGAGGATCCCTCGGGACTGTCGGTGCTGGTGCTGTTCACCAGCCCCGAACGGGCCAAGCCCTTCCTGCAGCACTACCCGGAATTCCGCGGCGGGCTGCTGACGGAGTTCAGGTGGGTGCTGGAGCGCATGGAGCCGGGCTTCGGCATCGTGATCAACCCGGGCGACGAGCTGGGCATCGACCTGGAACCCGAGCTGGTGCAGCAGCTGGTCCAGAGTCTGGCTCCCTGCTGAGGCCCTGCCGATGAACAAGCGGTAATGGGGCGCAGGCCCGGGCCGCGGCTAAAATTTCGTTCACCCCGTTCGAGAAAGGAAAACAGGCCATGCACAATCGCTTCCTGCGCATCACCGCCCGGCTCGCCCTGGCCCTGATGCTCACCGTCACCCTGCCCCTGCAGACCGCCCAGGCGGGCATGGTGGGCACCGAACAGCTCGCCGGCCGCCATTCGGCCGACCGCGAGCGTGTCATCACCCTGCTGGATCGGGCCGATGTCCGCGCCGCCCTCGAGGCGCGGGGCGTCGACGTCAACGAGGCCAAGCAACGCGTGGAAGCCCTCACCGACGAGGAAGTGGCCCAGCTTGCCGGCAAGCTCGACGACGTGCCTGCCGGTGGCGACGTGCTGGGCGTGATCGTCTTCATCTTCCTGGTGCTACTCGTCACCGACATCCTGGGCTTCACCAAGGTCTTCCCCTTCACCCGCTCCGTGCGCTGAGCCGTGCGCGCCACGGCCGGCTGCATCGCCCGACACGCCCGCCTCTGTGCGGGCGTGTTGCTTCTGGTGGGGCTGACGGGCTGTGCCACCCCGCCCCAGCTCGCCGCCCTGCGTCAGGCGCCCCCGCCGCTGCCACCCCGGGTGGAGCTCGTGGCCGTGCCCTTCTACCCGCAGGAAACCCACCAGTGCGGCCCGGCCTCCCTCGCCATGGCGCTCACCGCCGCGGGCCGGCCGGCCACACCCGATGCCCTCACGCCCCAGGTCTATCTGCCCGAACGCCAGGGCAGCCTGCAGGTGGAAGTGATGGCCGCGGCGCGCCGCCAGGGCATGCTGGCCTATCCCTTGGCCCCCTCCCTGTCGGATCTCCTGGCGGAGCTGGCGGCCGGCAAGCCGGTGATCGTGCTGCAAAACTTGGGGCTGTCCACCCTGCCCCTCTGGCACTATGCGGTGGCCGTGGGCTACGACCTGGAAACGGAGACGCTGATCCTGCGCTCGGGGCTCACCCCCCGTGAGACGATGTCCTTTTCCACCTTCGAGCGGACCTGGGCCCGGGGCGGGCATTGGGCGATCCTGGTGCTGCCGCCGGGACAACTGCCGGCCACGGCCAGGGAAGCCGTGTATGTCCAGGCCGCCGTCGCGCTGGAGCGGGCCGGCCAGGCCGCGGCGGCCCAGGAGGCCTACCGCGCGGCGCTTGCCCGCTGGCCCCGCAACCTGGTGGCGCAGATGGGGCTGGGCAACACCGCCAGCACCCTGAAGCAGTGGAAGGAGGCGGAGGCGGCCTTTCGCCAGGCGGCGGCGGATCACCCCGGCGAATGGGCGCCCCTCAACAACCTGGCCCTGGCGCTGGCGGAGCAGAAGCGCTGGAAGGAGGCGCTGGCCGCCGCTTCGCGCGCCGTCACGCTGGCCGCCGGGAACCCGGAAGCGCGCAAGACCCTGGAAGAGATCCGGCAGCGGATGCCGGAAAAGCCGCCACGCGAGCGTCGCTGACGCGGCCAAGCCGGCTGGGACGGCGGCAAAAGGCGCGCCTCACATCCCGGGCAGCCGACCCCTCATGCCCCGCAGCAGCTTGCCCAGGCCACCCTTGCCGAGGGATTTCATCATTTTCTGCATGTCCTCGAACTGCTTGAGCAGCCGGTTGACGTCCTGCACCTGCACGCCCGCACCCGCCGCGATGCGCCGCTTGCGCGAGGCCTTGATGATCGCCGGGTTGGCGCGTTCCTGGGGGGTCATGGCATTGATGATGCCTTCCACCCGGCGCAGCAGGCGGTCATCCAGCCGCTGGCCCTGGGCAGCCTGGGCCAGATTGCCGGGCAGCTTGTCGAGCAGGGCGGTCAGCCCCCCCATCTTCTGCATCTGCTGCAGCTGCGCGCGGAAATCCTCCAGGTCGAAGCCCTTGCCCGACTTGAGCTTCTTGGCGATCTTGGCCGCCTCGGCCTGATCCACCTGCCTGCGCGCTTCCTCGATCAGGGAAAGCACATCGCCCATGCCGAGCACGCGCGAGGCCATGCGCTCCGGATGGAAGGGCTCGAGCCCGGTGGGTTTTTCCGACACGCCCACGAACTTGATGGGCTTGCCCGTCACGCTCACCACCGACAGGGCCGCACCCCCCCGGGCATCGCCGTCCAGCTTGGTGAGCACCACACCGGTCAGGGGAAGCGCCTCGTTGAAGGCGCGCGCCACGTTGACCGCGTCCTGTCCCTGCATGGCGTCCACCACGAACAGGGTCTCGATGGGCTTCAAGGCCCCGTGCAGGGCCTTGATCTCGTCCATCATCTCCTGGTCGATGGCAAGCCGGCCCGCCGTATCCACGATCACCACGTCGTGGTAGTGCCGGCGCGCATAATCCAGCGCCGCGGTGGCGATGGCCACGGGCCGGGCCTCGGCCGGCGCCTCGAAGAACTCCACCCCGAGCTGCTTCGCGAGCTGCCGCAACTGCTCGATGGCTGCGGGGCGGTACACGTCACAGCTTGCCAGCAGGACCTTCTTCTTCTGCTCCTTGAGCAGGCGGGCAAGCTTGGCGCTGGTGGTGGTCTTGCCCGAACCCTGCAGGCCCGCCATGAGGATGACCGCAGGCGGCGTGGTCGCCAGGTCGATCCCCGCGCTGTGGCTGCCCATCAGACGCGTGAGCTCCTCGTACACCACCTGGATCAGGGCCTGGCCCGGGGTGAGGGAGCCGATCACTTCCCGCCCCAGGGCGCGTTCCTTCACGTGGGCGATGAAGTCCTTGACCACCGGCAGGGCGACATCGGCCTCGAGCAGGGCCATGCGCACCTCCCGAAGGGCATCGGAGATGTTGTCTTCGGTCAGACGGGCCTGACCACGGAGCTGCTTGATGATGCCGGAAAGCCGGCTGGTGAGCGTGTCGAGCATGGGATCGGGTCGGGATGGGGGCGACGCTGCGCTATAATCCCCGCAGCACGTTCGCCCAAAGCCGCCATTTTACACCCGATGCCTCTGTCCGTTCTGTCCCTGCTCACGGCCCTGCTCTATGGCGGCCTCGCCTGGTACTGCGCCCGCAGGCAGCCCGGCAAGGACGCGACCGCCCCCTTCGCGGGCAGGGAACGCCTCGCGCTGCTGGTGCCACTGCTGCTGCACGCCTGGCTCCTGTACCGGGGCATCTTCGTGCCGGAAGGCCTGGACATCGGCGTGGCCAACGCGATCTCCGGCATCACCTGGCTCACCCTGGTGATCTACGCCGCCAGCGGCGTGCGCTACCACCTGCAGGCCCTCAACCCCATCGTCCTGCCCATCGCCGGCGTGGGCGCCCTGCTGCCCCTGTTGGTGAGCGAACATCACCTGCTGCCCTACGGCGGCTACGCGCTGTTCCAGGCGCACTTCGCCGCAGCGTTCCTGGCCTATGCGCTGTTCACCATCGCCGCACTCCACGGCATCGTCATGGCCCTGGCGGAAAAACGGCTCCACGCGCGGGAACCGTCCGCGCTGGCCGGGCTGCCACCCCTGATGACCATGGAACGCCTGCTGTTCCGCCTCATCGGCGCCGGCTTCGTCCTGCTCACGGTGACCCTGGCCAGCGGCATGCTGTTCTCGGAGGAGCTGTTCGGCAAACCGCTGTCCTTTGCCTACTTCACCCAGCACAAGACCGTCTTCGCCCTGCTGTCCTGGCTCATCTACGCGGCCCTGCTCGCCGGCCGCCGCATCTACGGTTGGCGGGGACGCGTCGCCCTCATCTGGAGCCTGGCCGGCTTCAGCGCCCTGCTCCTCGCCTACGTCGGCAGCAAGGCGGTGCTGGAAATGATCCTCCATCGCGGCTGACCCCCGGCCTGAGCGGATCGGGGTCACGGATCGAGGTCAGGTCTTTAATTTATAGTCCGCGCGGCTTGCCCATCGGCGTCCAGCCCGGACCAGCGGGGACGACTATAAATTAAAGGCCTGACCCCGGTGTCCCTTTTCGGGGGAGGAGGCTTGGGGTAAACTTGCGGCCCTTTTCGCCGCGGTTCTTCCATGTACGCCTTTTATTTCGAGGATGGCCACGCAAAAGCCAATACGCCGTGCCTATGAGCAATCGCCCAAGGCGGTGCAAGAAT
>JBBINK010000010.1:17210-19506 GCA_037443925.1 Betaproteobacteria bacterium | reverse complement strand
TGGATCTGGACTTCCTCTGGGAGGCGGCGGGGGGCGCGGAATTCGACTACCAGACGCTGGCACGGGAGTATTTCGGGCGGGAGCCCAGCGCCGTGGAAGCGGCCGCGATGCTGCTCCGGCTGCATGGCGCGCCCATGTATTTCTATCGAAAGGGCCGCGGCCGCTACAAGCCCGCGCCGGAGGAGGCGCTGAAGGCGGCCCTGGCGGCGGAAGAACGCAAGCGTCGCCAGGCCGAACAGCTCGCGCGCTGGGTGGACATGCTGACGGCTTTCCGTTTGCCGGACGAGTTCCAGCCCCAGCTCGACAGGCTGCTCTACGCGCCGGACAGGAACGCGCTGGAGACCAAGGCGCTGGAACAGGCCGCGGCCGCCACGCATCTGTCCATTCCCCATCTCCTGGAGAAGTGCGGCGCGATTCCCTCCTCCCGTGACTACCATCTCAACCGCTTTCTGCGGGAGTGGTTTCCCGAAGGCCGCGGCTTTCCGCCCGTCGCCCCGGTGGCGCCGCCCGCCGATCTGCCGCTGGCGGAGGTGTCCGCCTTTTCCATCGATGACGAGACCACCACCGAGATCGATGATGCGCTGTCGCTGGTGACACTGCCGGACGGGTCGAGGCAGGTGGGCATCCACATTGCCTGCCCGGCCCTGGCCATCGAACCCGGTTCCGAGCTGGACGCGATCGCGAAGAAGCGCCTGTCCACGGTGTACATGCCCGGCGACAAGATCACGATGCTGCCCGACCCGGTGGTGGAATGCTTCACGCTGCGCGAAGGCGCGGCCTGCCCGGCCCTGTCCACGTATTTCACGGTGGCGCCGGATTACACCATCACCGGCATGGCCCTGCGCCTGGAGCGCGTCACCATCGCCGCCAACCTGCGCCACGAAACCCTGGAGCCCTTGTTCAACATCGCCACCATCGGCCAGGAGGCCGACTACCGCTATCGCGAAGAGCTGGAGTGGCTGTGGCACTTCGCCGAGCATCTGGAGGAAAAGCGGGGAGCGAAGGACAAAGGCCGCAGCCTGGTGCCCGAATACACCTTCCGGGTGGAGGGTGAGCGGGTGCGCATCCTGCACCGGGAACGGGGCACGCCCATCGACAAGGTGGTGGCGGAGATGATGATCCTGGTCAACAGCCGCGCCGGTCAGCTGGCCGCCGAGCAGGGCTTCGCCGCACTCTACCGTGCCCAGACCAATGGCAAGACGCGCATGACGACCACCCCTTCGCCCCATCAGGGGCTGGGCGTGGCCCACTATGCCTGGACCAGCTCGCCCCTGCGCCGCTACGTGGACCTGGTGAACCAGCGCCAACTGCTGGCCCACGTGCGGGGCGACACGCCCGCCCACCGGGCCAG
Source organism: Betaproteobacteria bacterium (assembly GCA_037443925.1). Classification (GTDB taxonomy): domain Bacteria; phylum Pseudomonadota; class Gammaproteobacteria; order Burkholderiales; family Thiobacteraceae; genus Thiobacter. The sequence goes on along the minus strand of JBBINK010000010.1, from coordinate 18,155 downwards.
CGACCCGGAGCTGCAGGCCGCCATCAGGGACTTCGAAACGGCCTATGAAGCCTACAACGAGTTCCAGCGCCAGATGGAACGGTATTGGACCCTGCGCTATCTGCTGCAGGAGAACATCACGGAGGCCACCGCGACGGTGATCCGTGAGCATCTGGTGCGCTTCGATGGACTGCCCCTGGTGACCCCGGTGGCTGCCCTGCCCGAGCTCGCGCCAGGAACCCGTGTGCGGCTGACGATCCGGAGCGTCGATCTGCTCACCCTGGAACTCGCCTGTGTCTTCGCCGAGGTCGTGGCCTCCGTCCCGTGACCCGGGTTGGCGGCGCATCTTCGGGTAAAATGGCCGGGTTTCGGGCAATCGAATCCCCGGCAATCGAGTCCACGGTGTGCCTGTCTTGGTGAATCGCTTTCTCCACGCCCTGCCGATGCAGGTTCCGGCCATCGTCGTGTTCCTGGCGCTGTCGGCCGCGCTGCATGGGGCGGTGCTCAGCATCCACTTCACGTTTCCCGCAGCCAAGCCGGAACGAGCCAGCCATGCCCTGCAGGTGGTGCTCACCAACGCCAAGTCGGCGCGCCCGCCCCACAAGGCCGACGCCCTGGCCCAGGCCAACCTCGATGGCGGCGGCAACACCGACCGCAAGCTGCGCGCCACCTCGCCCCTGCCCGCCCTGGGCGACGAGGACCCGCAACCGGAGCTCAAGCAGAAGCAACAGCGCGTCACGGCGCTGGAACAGGAGGCCACACGCCTGCTCACCCAGCTGCGCGCGGGCGCGGTCGCGCCGACTCCCACGCCCCACCGGGAGGATTCGCCCCAGGCGGCGCCGGCCCAGGGCACCGACCTGATCACCCAAAGCCTGCGGCTGGCGCGCCTGCAGGCCCAGATCGAACGCGACTACCAGTCCTATCAGGAACGGCCCAAGCGGCGTTTCGTGGGCGCCCGCACGGAGG
>JBBINK010000010.1:0-17200 GCA_037443925.1 Betaproteobacteria bacterium | reverse complement strand
ACCGGTTTGCCCAGTACGTCGAGGACTGGCGGCTGAAGGTGGAACGCATCGGCAACCTGAATTACCCGGAGGAAGCGCGGGAGAAGAAGATCTACGGCAGCCTCCTGCTGACGGTGCACATCCGTTCCGACGGCAGCGTGGAGCGCATCGACCTGGACCGGTCCTCCGGCTCGAAGATCCTCGACGACGCGGCCGTGCGCATCGTCAGGCTCGCCGCCCCCTTCGCCCCCTTCCCCGAAAACATCCGCAAGGACACCGACATCCTCGCCATCACCCGCACCTGGACCTTCACCCGCCAGGATCAGCTCACCAGCCAATGAGGTGCGGGCGGACGCCCGGCCCATCCCCACCCTCCCCCAGCGGGGCGTCTTCCACCGCCGGCGCAGCCCGTGTTCCGGGAACGCGCCCCCGGCCGGAAGCGGATGACCATGCCGCGCGGCATGCCGGCCTAAAGCGGACATGCGTATCCTTTTGAATAAACGGGATTTTTCGATATAATCAGCAGATTCTAATTTTCGGAATCCCTTAAGGAGCAAGCATGCATCTCGGCACCACCCTCACCCAGTTCCTGATCGAGGAACAACGCCGCGTCCAGGGCGCCACCGGCGACTTCACCGGTCTTCTCAACGACGTGGTCACCGCCATCAAGATGATTTCCAACGGCGTCAACCATGGCGGTCTGCTGGGCGTGCTGGGCGCCGCCGGGTCGGAGAACGTCCAGGGCGAAGAGCAGAAAAAAATGGACGTCATCTCCAACGAGATCTTCCTCAAGCGCAACGAATGGGCAGGCCATCTCGCCGCCATGGCCTCGGAGGAGATGGACGAGCCCTATCAGATTCCCCCGGGCAATCCCCGCGGCAAGTACCTGCTGCTGTTCGATCCGCTCGACGGCTCCTCCAACATGGACGTGAACGTGTCCGTGGGCTCGATCTTCTCCATCCTGCGCTGCCCCGGCGACAAGAACGTGGATGGCCCCACCCCCGTGGAAGCCTTCCTGCAACCGGGCGTCAAGCAGGTGTGCGCCGGCTATGCCATCTACGGCCCATCCACCATGCTGGTGCTCACCACGGGCCACGGCGTAAACGGCTTCACCCTCGATCCCAACGTCGGCGAGTTCGTGCTCACCCACGAGAACATGCGCATTCCGGAAGACACCAAGGAATTCGCCATCAACATGTCCAACTACCGCTTCTGGGAAGCGCCGGTGCGCCGCTACGTGGACGAGTGCATCGCCGGCAAGGAAGGCCCCCGGGGCAAGGACTTCAACATGCGCTGGATCGCGTCCATGGTGGCGGAGGTGCATCGCATCCTCACCCGGGGCGGTGTGTTCATGTACCCCATGGACAGCAAGCTCAAGGAAAAAGGCGGCAAACTGCGCCTGATGTACGAGGCCAACCCCATGAGCTTCATCGTGGAACAGGCGGGCGGTGCCTCCAGCACCGGGCGCGAGCGCATCATGGAACTCCAGCCCACCCACATCCACCAGCGCGTGCCGGTGATCCTGGGCTCGAAGAACGAGGTGGAGCGCATCGTCGCCTATCACCGGGAAAGCGCCGCGGCTGCGGCCTGACCGCGGCCGTTCCGCCGGCCCGCAACGCCCCGGTCCGCCGGGGCGTTGTGCTTTCCACGGTCCGGATGACGTGGCCACGGACGAGGCCGGAACCCGGCCACGGCCGGCGGCCGGGCACGGACCCGACTGCGCATGGCCTATAAAGGGATTTTGGGAGGACTCGGGCATGCAGGCACTCATCATCACCGCCGAGGGTTTCGAGGACAGCGAGCTGTTCGTGCCCAAGGAAACCCTGGAGAAGGCCGGCGTCACCGTGCACGTGGCCACGCCGGAAAAGGGCCATGCCTTCCACGGCAAGCATGGCCGGACGCTGATTGCCGATCTCGTCCTGCGGGACGTGGACGCCGCCGCCTACGACCTGCTCCTCATCCCCGGTGGCAAGGCCCCCCAGACGCTGCGCGAGGACGCCGATGCCCTGCGCATCGCCAAGCAGTTCTTCAAGACCGGCAAACCCGTGGCGGCGATCTGCCACGGCCCGCTGGTGCTGGTGAGCGCGCGCCTGGTGGAAGGCCGCCGGATGACGGGTTACCCGGGCATCCATCAGGAATTGCGGGACAATGGTGCCGTGGTCCTCGACCTGCCGGTGGTGGTGGACGGCAATCTCGTCACCTCGCGCGTGCCCGGTGACCTGCCGGAGTTCGACCGCGCCATCCTGGAACTCCTCGGCCGCGTGAGCGGCTGAAGGACCGAACCGCCGCCCGTGACGGCCCTCGTCCGGTGGCCGGCGGCGCGGCCCGGGCGAGCCGGCCCGTGGTATCGTATCGCGGCTTGTCCAGGACCCGGCCGGCAATGATCGATTCCCACGCCCTCGACGCCCACCTCGCCCGCCAGTGGCAGCAGGACATCCTGCCCCGGCTGCAGGCGTACATCGCCATCCCCGCGCTCTCGCCCGCCTTCGACCCGGACTGGGCGGCCCACGGCCATCTGGACGAGGCCGTGCGTCTGGCTGCCGAATGGGCGAGCGCACAGCCGGTGCCGGGGCTTACGGTGGAAACGGTGCGTCTGCCGGGACGCACGCCCCTCCTGCTCGTGGCGGTCGCGGGTGGCCGCGAGGGCCGGGTGCTGTTCTACGGCCATCTGGACAAACAGCCCGCCGCGGAGCCCTGGCGGGCAGGGCTGGGCCCCTGGACGCCGGTGATCGAAGACGGCCGCTTGTATGGCCGCGGGGGTGCCGACGATGGCTACGCCGTGTTCGCCGCGGTCTCGGCCCTGGCGGCACTGGCCGGCTTGGGCCAGCCCCTGCCCCATTGCGTGATGCTCATCGAAACCAGCGAGGAATCGGGCAGCCCCGATCTGCCGGCCTATCTGGAGCATCTCGCGCCCCGGATCGGCACGCCGGACCTCGTGGTGGGGCTGGATTCCGGCTGCGGGGATTACGAACGCCTGTGGGTGACCCGCTCCCTGCGTGGCATGGCCAGCGGAACGCTTTCGGTGGCGGTGCTGCGCGAAGGCGTGCATTCGGGCGACGCCAGCGGCATCGTGCCCGACAGCTTCCGCATCGCGCGGCTGCTGCTCTCCCGCATCGAGGATCCCCGCACGGGCGCGATTCTGATCCCGGAATGCCACGGCGCGCCGGACGAGGCGGCGGAACGCCATGCCGCCCAGACGGCGCAGATCCTCGGCCCTTCGATCTACCGCAAGTTCCCCTTCCTGCCCCCGGCCGGGCCGGTGAGCGACGATCTCGCGGAACTGGTGAAAAACCGCAGTCTGCGTCCAACCCTGACGGTGACCGGCGCCGACGGGCTGCCGCCCCTGGCGAGCGCGGGCAACGTGCTGCGGCCCGCCACCCACCTCAAGCTTTCCTTCCGGCTGCCACCCACGGTGGACGCCGCAGCCGCGATGGCGCGTGTGAAGGCCGTGCTGGAGGCCGACCCGCCCTACGGGGCGCAGGTGCGGTTCCAGCTGGATCAGGCCGCCGACGGCTGGCAGGCGCCCGCGCCTGCGCCTTGGCTGGCCGCGGCGCTCAGCCAGGCTTCCCACAGGCATTTCGGCCGCACCTGCGCCTTCCAGGGCGAGGGCTGGAGCATTCCGTTCATGGCCATGCTGGGACGGGCCTTTCCGCGCGCCCAGTTCTTCCTCACCGGCGTGCTGGGACCGGGTTCCAACGCCCACGGCCCCAACGAATTCCTCGATCTGGCCTACGCGCGGAGACTCAGCGCCTGTGTGGCGGAGGTGGTGGCGGCATTGCACCCCGATACGCGCGGTTGACCGCTTTTGTCGTGTCGCCGGGTCATCGAGGTTGAAATGAAAACGCCCGGCGCGGCAAGCCGGGCGCGGTCGGGGCAAGCCCTCACAGCTCGTTGTGGCTGCCGTCGCAATAGGGCAGGTTCTCGCTCATGCGGCAGCCGCACAGCCAGACGGTGCCCGTCTCCTGGGGGGTGAAGGCGATCGGCTCCACGCCCGTGCCTTCGTGGGAGCCGTCGCACCACGGCTGATTCTTGCTCTTGCCACAGGCGCAGTACCAGTACTCCTGACCGGCCTCCACCTTGACTTCGTAGGGGGCGTTCTGGTTCGACATGCAACTCTCCTTTGCTGTTGGGCTCGACGGGCGAGGCCACGGACTCGCCGCGGGGATTGTCCCACAAAGCTTGCGGCTCAAAAACCGGGCGGCCGTGAAGGAATCCCGCCGCCCCGCCGGCCTGTGCGATAATCCCCGTCATGGAACGGGCCAATCTCACGCACCACTTCCTCATCGCCATGCCGGCCATGGCCGACCCCTATTTCGCCCGTTCCGTCACCTACATCTGCGAGCACAACGAGCAGGGGGCGCTGGGCGTGATCGTCAACCGCCCCCTGGATCTCACCCTGCGCACCCTGCTGGAACAGGTGGGCATCGAGCTGGAAGCGCCCGAGCTCGGCGACCGGACCATCCATTTCGGCGGGCCGGTCCAGACCGACCGCGGCTTCGTGTTGCACCGGCCGGCCGGCCCCTGGCAGGCCACGCTGATGGTGGGGCACGACGTCGGGCTCACCACCTCCCGCGACGTGCTGGAAGCCATCGCCCAGCGCCGGGGTCCCGACCAGTTCTTCATCACCCTGGGTTATGCGGGCTGGGCGCCCGGGCAACTGGAGCACGAAATCTCCCAGAACGCCTGGCTCACCGTGCCGGCGGACCTTTCCATCGTGTTCGAGGTGCCCCTCGAGGCCCGCTTCCAGGCGGCCATGAACCTGCTGGGGCTCAACGCCGCCAATCTGTCCGAGGACGCGGGCCATGCGTGAGCTGCCCCGCTCGGGCACCGTCCTCGCCTTCGACTACGGTGAGAAACGCATCGGCGTCGCCGTGGGGGAGCTGGAGCTCAACCTGGCCCATCCCCTGGCGACCCTCCACGGGGAAAAGCGGGAGCAGCGCTTCGCCGCCATTGCCGCTCTGGTGGCCCAATGGCAGCCCGTGGCGTTCGTGGTGGGCCTGCCGCGGCATCTGGATGGGACCGAACACGAACTGGCCCCGCGCTGCCGGCGCTTCGCCCGGCAGCTCGAGGGGCGCTTCGGCAAACCCGCCGTCCTGGTGGACGAGCGCCTCACGTCCGCGGCGGCCGAGCAGGACCTGCGCCAGGCCGGCATTCGGCGCGGCCGCAGCAAGGCGGTGCTGGACCAGGTCGCCGCCCAGCACATCCTGCAGAGCTTTTTCGAGGGGCGCCTGCATGCAGCTGCCTGAGGTCGATGCCCTGATCCGCAAACTGGCGGACGAGATCTCGGCACGGCTGACCGACCACAGCGCGCTGGTGGGCATCCACACCGGAGGAGCATGGGTGGCCCAGCGGATCCATGCCCTGCTGGGGCCGGCGGTGCCCCTCGGCACCCTGGACATCGCCTTCTACCGTGACGATTTCAGCCGCATGGGACTGCATCCCCAGGTGCGGCCGTCCCACATCGATTTCCCGGTGGAGGGCGCCCACATCGTCCTGGTGGACGACGTGCTCTACACCGGCCGCACGGTGCGGGCCGCCATGAACGAGCTGTTCGACTTCGGACGGCCCGCTTCCATCGAATTGGCCGTCCTCATCGATCGGGGCGGGCGCGAGCTGCCCATCGCCCCCCAGTACGTGGGCGCGGTGATCCCGCTGCCGCCCCACCAGCACATCCAACTCGACCGCGATCCCCAGGGACGCTTAAGCCTGAGCCTGCACGACAAGCGACACTGACGAACGCTTCCATGACGCCGAATCCCCAACTCGACGAACACGGCAAGCTGCGCCATCTGCTCACCATCGAAGGTCTGAGCGCCCAACTCATCCACTCCATCCTCGACACCGCCGAATCCTTCGTGGGCGTGGGCGAACGGGAAGTGAAAAAGGTGCCCCTGCTGCGGGGCAAGGCGATCTTCAATCTGTTCTTCGAACCCTCCACGCGCACCCGCACCACCTTCGAGATCGCGGCCAAGCGCCTGTCGGCGGACGTGGTGAATCTCAACATCGGCGCCTCCAGCCAGACCAAGGGCGAGACGCTGCTCGACACCGTGGACAATCTCTCCGCCATGGGAGCGGACATGTTCATCGTGCGCCATTCCGAGTCGGGCGCGGCCCATTTCATCGCCCGCCACGTAGCGCCCCACATCCGCGTGATCAATGCCGGCGACGGACGTCATGCCCATCCCACCCAGGGGCTGCTGGACGTGTTCACGATCCGCCGCTACAAGCGCGATTTCACCCGACTGTCCATCGCCATCGTGGGCGACATCATGCATTCGCGCGTGGCGCGCTCCGAAATCCATGCGCTCATCGCGCTCGGGGTGCCGGATCTGCGGGTGGTGGGGCCGCGCACCCTGTTGCCGAAGGGCGTGGAGGATCTGGGCGTGCGCGTCTATCACGACATGAAGGAAGGACTCAGGGACGTGGACGTGGTCATGATGTTGCGCCTGCAGAACGAACGCATGCGGGGCCCCTTCCTGCCCAGCGCGGGGGAATACTTCAAGTATTACGGCCTCACCCCGGACAAGCTGGCGCTGGCCCGGCGCGACGCCATCGTCATGCACCCGGGCCCCATGAACCGCGGCGTGGAGATCGACTCCAGCGTGGCCGACGGCACGCAGGCGGTGATCTTGCCCCAGGTCACCTATGGCATCGCGGTGCGCATGGCGGTGATGAGCCTGCTGGCGGGAGGCGGCACGGCATGAGGATCCACATCAGGAACGCCCGGCTGATCGACCCGGCCACCGGCACCGACGCCGTGCAGGACATCTTCATCGCGGCCGGCCGCATCGTCTCCCTGGGGCAGGCACCGGAAGGCTTCCATGCCAACCGGGTGATCGACGCCAGCGGCCTGGTGGCCTGCCCGGGCCTGGTGGATCTGGCCGCGCGCCTGCGCGAACCCGGTTTCGAATACAAGGCGACCCTGGAGTCGGAAATGCTCGCCGCCGCGGCGGGTGGCGTGACCAGTCTGGCCTGCCCGCCCGATACCGATCCGCCGCTGGACGAACCCGGGCTCGTGGAGATGCTCAAGTACCGCGCCCGCAGCCTGAATCTGGCCCGGGTGTTCCCGGTGGGCGCCCTCACCCAGAAGCTCGCCGGGGAGCGTCTGGCGGAACTGGCCGTGCTGCGCGAGGCAGGCTGTGTGGCCTTCTCCCAGGCCGATGCCCCCCTGGTGGACACGCAGCTTCTGCTGCGTGCCCTGGAATACGCGGCCACCTTCGATTTTCCCGTGTGGCTGCGGCCCCAGGACTACTTCCTCGCCAAGGACGGGGTCGCCCACGACGGGGCCGTGGCCACCCGCCTGGGCTTGCGGCCCATCCCCACCTGCGCCGAGACCGTCGCCCTGGCCGTGATCCTGCTCATGGTGCGGGCCACGGGGGCGCGGGTGCACCTGTGCCGGCTGTCCAGCCGGGAAGCGGTGGACATGGTCCGGCGCGCACGGCACGACGGCCTGCCCATCACCTGCGACGTGTCCATCCACCATCTGCACCTGGCCGACGAGGACATCGGCTGGTTCGACCCCCACTGCCGGCTGGTGCCGCCCCTCAGGAGCCGCGACGACCGGGCCGCCCTCCGCGCGGCGCTGGCGGACGGCACCATCGATGCCGTGTGTTCCGACCACACGCCCGTGGACGACGACGCCAAGCAGCGCCCCTTCGGCGAGGCCGAGCCCGGCGCCACGGGGCTCGAGCTGCTGTTGCCCCTCACCCTGCGCTGGGCCCGGGAGATGGACCAGCCGCTGGTCAAGGCCCTGGCGCGGGTCACCAGCGAGCCGGCACGCATCCTGGGCATCGACCGGGGCTCGATCGCCTGCGGCCGGCCTGCCGACCTGTGCCTGTTCGATCCGGAAGCCACCACCGTCATCGAGCCGCACCAGCTCAAAAGCCAGGGCAAGAACACGCCCTTCCTCGGCGCAAGCCTGCCCGGACGGGTGCGCATGACCCTGGTGGATGGCCACGTGGTGTACGAGCAGCCCGGCCGCCCCGCCCACGGGGCCGTCGCTTGACAGGCCGCGACGGCGGCTCCCACAATCCCCGCATCCCTTCGTACAGGCTTTGCATCCTTGGATGACATTCCGTTGAGCGCACTGCTGGCGGCATTGGCAGTGCTGCTTCTGCTGTCGGCGTTCTTTTCCCTTTCCGAAACCAGCATGATGTCCCTCAACCGCTACCGGTTGCGGCATCTGGCCAAGGAGGGTCATCGTGGCGCGCGGCTGGCCAGCCACCTGCTGGAGCGCACCGACCAGCTGCTCGGCGTGATCCTGCTGGGCAACAACCTGGTCAATGCCGCCGCGGCCTCGCTGGTCACCGTGATCGTGGTGCGCCTGCTGGGCAGCAGCGAGCTGGCGGTGACCATCGCCACCCTGGCGGTGACCTTCCTGATCCTGGTGTTCTCCGAGGTCACGCCCAAGGTGGTGGCGGCGGCCTACCCCGAGCGCCTGGCCTTCCCCGCAGCCTACCTGTTGCGGCCGTTGCAGACCCTGCTGTATCCGGCGGTCTGGGTGGTCAACCTGTTCGTGCGCGCCCTGCTCGCGGTGATGCGCCTACGTCCCCACTTGGCGGAACGGGACAAGCTCAGCCTGGCGGAGCTGCGCACGGTCGTGCTGGAAGCCGGCGGCTACCTGCCCCGCGCCCATCAGGCCATCCTGCTCAACCTGCTTGACCTGGAACGGATCAGCGTCGACGACGTGATGACGCCCCGCGGCCGGATCGAGGCCATCGACATCGACACCCCCGACGACGAGCTGTGGGCCCAGCTCACCACGGCCCACCATACCCTGTTGCCGGTCTATCAGGGCGAGCTCAACAACGTGATCGGTCTGGTGCACGTGCGCCAGGTGCTGCACCAGGCCCAGGGCGGGCCGGTGGATGCCCAGGCGCTCAAGAAAATCCTGCGGGAGCCGTACTTCATCCCGATGGGCACGCCGCTGTTCACCCAATTACGGAATTTTCAGGAACATCAGCGGAAGATCGGCCTGGTGGTGGACGAATACGGCGAGCTGCAGGGGCTTCTGACGGTGGAGGACATCCTGGAGGAAATCGTCGGGGAATTCACCACCCACGCGCCCACCCGTGGCGGGGAGTTCCGGCAGGAGCCCGACGGCAGCTGGCTGGTGGACGGCACCACGCCCCTGCGCACGCTCAACCGCAAGCTGGGGACCCGTTTCCCCCTGGACGGCCCCCGCACCCTGAACGGGCTGATCCTGGAGCACTTCCAGGACATCCCCGAGGCGGGGACCAGCCTCAAGATCGCGGGGCATCCGCTGGAGATCATCCAGACCCAGGACCGGGTGGTGAAGGTGGTTCGGGTCTATCCCGCCGCGGAAGGCGGGGACGCCGCGAAATCGCCTTTACAAACAGAGTGATCGCGGGCAGTATTTATCAGGTTTATGAAGGTGTCTTACTGATCGGCAACACAGGGGAAGACCCGAAACCCATGGCCGCTGCATCCCTTCACACTCCCCTCTCCGGGCTGGCCCGCACGCTGGTCCAGGCAGGCCTCCTGCCCGAAGCCGATGCGGAGGCCATCCAGTCCCAGGCCAATGCCTCCAACATCACCTTCGTCACCCAGCTGGTGCAAAGCCGCAAGCTGAGCGCCCGCGAAGTGGCCGAGTTCGCCGCCCAGACCTTCGGCTATCCCCTGCTGGATCTGGAGGCGATGGACAGCGAGCACATCCCCCGCGATCTCCTTCCGGCCAAGCTGATGCTGGAACGCCGTGTGCTCGGTCTGTTCAAGCGCGGCACGCGCGTTTTCGTGGCCATGTCCGATCCCACGAACCTGCAGGCCCAGGAGGACATCAAGTTCCAGACCGGCATGATCGTCGATCCCATCGTCGTGGAAGACGACAAGCTGGGCAAGCTGCTGGAGAAGGTCACGGAAACGGCCACCGAAAAGCTGGACGAGCTGATCGGCGAGGATGTGGACGTCAGCCTGCTCGAGGACGAGGCCGCGGCCGCCAGCAGGGACGAGGCGAATGCGGAGATCGACGATGCGCCGGTGGTCAGATACATCCAGAAAGTGCTGCTGGATGCCATCAATTCGGGCGTCTCCGACATCCACTTCGAGCCCTTCGAAAAGTTTTACCGCATCCGCTACCGCCTGGATGGCGTGCTCTATGAAGTGGCCCGTCCGCCGCTGGCGATCAAGGACAAGATCGCCTCCCGGATCAAGGTCATCTCCAAGCTGGACATCTCGGAAAAGCGCGTGCCCCAGGACGGCCGCATGAAGCTCGTGCTGTCGAAGAACCGGGCCATCGACTTCCGCGTGAGCACCCTGCCCACGCTCTATGGCGAGAAGATCGTGATGCGTATCCTCGATCCTTCCAGCGCCACCCTGGGCATCGACGCCCTGGGCTATGAACCGGAGCAGCGGGATGCCCTGCTCAACGCCATTCGCCGCCCCTACGGCATGGTGCTGGTGACCGGCCCCACCGGCAGCGGCAAGACCGTGTCCCTGTACACCTGCCTGAACATCCTCAACGAGCCGGGCGTGAACATCTCCACGGCGGAAGACCCCGCCGAGATCAACCTGCCGGGCATCAACCAGGTGAACGTGAACGAGAAGGCCGGCCTCACCTTCGCCGCCGCGCTGCGCGCCTTCCTGCGCCAGGATCCCGACGTCATCATGGTGGGCGAGATCCGCGATCTGGAAACCGCGGACATCGCGATCAAGGCCGCCCAGACCGGCCACATGGTGCTGTCCACCCTGCACACCAACGACGCGCCCAGCACCCTGACCCGGCTGGCGAACATGGGCGTCGCGCCCTTCAACATCGCCTCCTCAGTGATCCTGATCACCGCCCAGCGCCTGGCCCGGCGCCTGTGCCCCCAGTGCAAGCAGCCGGCCGACATCCCCCCCGAGGCCCTGCTGCGGGCCGGTTTCCGCGAGGAGGATCTGGACGGCAGCTGGCAGCCCTTCCGCCACGTGGGCTGCGAGCACTGCAAGGGCACCGGCTACAAGGGACGGGTGGGCATCTATCAGGTGATGCCCATCTCCGAGGAAATCAGCCGGATCATCATGAAGAATGGCACCTCCCACGACATCGCCGACCAGGCCCGGCGCGAAGGCGTGAAGGATCTGCGCCAATCGGGTCTTTTGAAAGTCAAGGCGGGCATCACTTCCCTCGAGGAAGTGGAAGCCGTCACCAACGAATAGGATGTGAACCATGGCCGTCGCACGCAAGGCAGTAGCGAAGGAGTTCACCTACCTCTGGGAGGGGGTGGACAAGAAAGGCAAGAAACTCAAGGGCGACATGCGCGCCAGCGGCCCCAACATCGTGGCCGCCCAACTGCGGCGCCAGGGCATCAATCCGATCAAGGTGAAGAAGCAGGTGACCTTCGGCCGTGGCAAGAAGATCACCGAGAAGGACATCGCCATGTTCACCCGGCAGCTGGCCACCATGATGAAATCCGGCGTGCCGCTGCTGCAGGCCTTCGACATCGTGGCCAAGGGCCACAGCAATCCTTCCGTGCAGAAGCTGCTGATGGACGTCAAGAACGACATCGCCGCCGGCAGCAGCATGGCCCAGGCCTTCGCCAAGCATCCCCTCTACTTCGACCAGCTCTACTGCAACCTGGTCAACGCCGCGGAGCAGGCCGGCATCCTGGACACCATCCTGGACCGGCTGGCGACCTACAAGGAAAAGATCCTGGCCATCAAGGGCAAGATCAAATCCGCCATGTTCTATCCGGCGGCGGTGATCGTGGTCGCCTTCATCATCACCGCGGTGATCATGATCTACGTGATCCCGGCCTTCAAGGACCTGTTCCAGAGCTTCGGGGCCGACCTGCCCGCGCCCACGCTGGCGGTGATCGCCATCTCGGACTTCTTCGTCGAATACTGGCGGGCCATCTTCGGAGGGATTGGCGGTGGCATCTGGGGATTCCTCTATGCCTGGAAGCGATCCACCAAGGTGCAGGATTTCATGGACCGCCTGTTCCTCAAGCTGCCGGTGTTCGGCCCGCTGATCGAGAAAGCGGCCATCGCCCGCTGGGCGCGCACCCTGTCCACCATGTTCGCCGCGGGCGTGCCCCTGGTGGATGCCCTGGATTCGGTCGCGGGCGCCGCGGGCAACCGCGTGTTCTACCTGGCCACCAAGCGCATCCAGCAGGAGGTGTCCACCGGCACCAGCCTCACCGTGGCGATGCAGAACAGTGAGCTGTTCCCCAACATGGTGCTGCAGATGACCCAGATCGGCGAAGAGTCCGGCGCCCTCGATTCCATGCTGTCCAAGGTGGCGGACTACTACGAGCGGGAGGTGGACGAAGCGGTGGAAGCCATCTCCAGCCTGATGGAGCCCTTGATCATGGTGGTCCTGGGCACGCTCATCGGCGGCATGGTGATCGCCATGTACCTGCCCATCTTCAAGATGGGGCAGGCAGTCTAGTGACGGGATCGTGGCGCGCGCCGCGCGGGAAGCGCGGCCCATGAACCTGCCGGCCCCGCTCGCGGCATCCCCCGAGGTCCTGGCCCTGGCCGCGGGCCTGCTCGGCCTCGTGGTGGGCAGCTTTCTCAACGTGGTCATCCACCGTCTGCCCAGGATGATGGAGCGCGAATGGCGCCGCCAGTGCGCCGAGCTGGAGGGCCGCGCGCCGGATCCGGCCGAACGCTACGACCTGCTGCTGCCGCCCTCTTCCTGCCCCCATTGCGGACACCGCATTCGCGCCCTGGAGAACATTCCCGTCCTGAGCTATCTGTGGCTGCGGGGCCGCTGCAGCCAGTGCGGCCGGCCCATCGGTCTGCGCTATCCCCTGGTGGAGGCCGCCACCGGCCTGCTCAGCGCCTATGCCGTCTGGCATTTCGGCCCCGGCGCCCAGGCCGTGGCGGCATGGCTTTTGATCTGGCTGCTCATCGCCCTCACCTGCATCGACCTCGACACCCAGCTCTTGCCCGACGACCTCACCCTGCCCCTGCTCTGGCTGGGGCTGCTGGTCAACCTCTTTGGCGTGTTCACCGACCTGCGCTCCGCAGTGATCGGAGCCATGGCCGGCTACGGCTTCCTGTGGTCCGTCTACTGGGCGTTCAAACTGGCGACCGGCAAGGAAGGCATGGGCCACGGTGACTTCAAGCTGCTGGCCGCGCTGGGCGCCTGGCTGGGCTGGACGATGCTGCCCGCCATCGTCCTGCTCTCCTCGCTGGTGGGGGCGGTGGTGGGCATCGGCCTGATCGTCTTCGCGCGCCATGGCCGCGACGTGCCCATCCCCTTCGGCCCCTATCTGGCCGGCGGCGGTCTGGTGGCCCTGTTCTGGGGTGAGCACCTCACCCGCTTCTACCTCGCTGGCGTGTAGATGCCCTTCGTCGTTGGCCTGACCGGCGGCATCGGCAGCGGCAAGAGCACCGTGGCGGAACGCTTCCGCCGGCTGGGACGGGCGGTCATTGACACCGACGAGATCGCCCATGCCCTCACCCGCCCCGGCGCGCCCGGCCACGACGCCATCGTCGCCGCCTTTGGCACGGACATCCTGGATGCCCAGGGCCGCATCGACCGCGCGCGCCTGCGGAAACGGGTCTTCTCCGACCCCGATGCGCGCAGGCGGCTGGAAACCATCCTGCACCCGATGATCCGCGCCGAAGTGGAACGTGAGCTGGCCCGGGCGGCCGGGCCCTATGTGATCCTGGTCGTGCCCCTCCTGGTGGAAACCGGCGGCTACCGGGACCTGGTGCAGCGCGTCCTCGTGATCGACTGCCCCGAAGAGGAGCAGATCCGGCGCACCATGGCGCGCAGCGGCCTGGCGGAGGAGGAGGTCCGGGCCATCATGGCGGCCCAGACCAGCCGCGGGGCACGGCTGGCGGCAGCCGACGACGTGCTGGCCAATACCGGTGATCCCGGCGCCCTGGACGACGCGGTGCGGGAGCTGGACCGGCGCTACCGGAGCCTGGCCGGCGCCTGACGGCCCGCGCGGCCGTTTGTATTTTCGGGGGTTCTGTTCCAGAATACCCCATTTCCAGCCGGGCCTTCGCCGTGATCGTCTACGAGCATCCCCTGAACGAGCGCATCCGAACCCTGATGCGCCTGGAGGACCTGTTCGCCAAGTTCGAGCATTTCGCCGCGCAGGACGAAGCCCTGGAGCACCATGCGGCGCTGCTCGCGCTGTTCGAGACCCTGGAGGTGGCCCGGGGCGATCTCAAATCCGACCTGATCCAGGAACTGGAGCGCCAGAAAGCCGCCCTCGAGCCCCTGCGCCACAATCCCGGCGTCAAGCAGGACACCCTCGACGACATCCTGCAGAAGATGAGCCGGACGGTCTTGGAGCTGCAGGCCATGCCCGGCAAGCTGGGGCAGCATCTGCGCGACAACGAGTGGCTGATGAGCATCAAGCAGCGCGCCTGCATTCCCGGGGGCGTGTGCGAGTTCGACCTGCCCTCCTATCACTACTGGCTGAGCCTCGCCGCGGACGTCCGGCGCACCCATCTCTACGACTGGGTCGCGCCCTTTAAGCCGCTGCGCAACGCCGTGGACATCGTGCTGCAGATCCTGCGCGACAGCGGCGAACCCGTGCAGAAGACCGCGATCCAGGGCTCCTACCAGCAGATGCTGTCGGGGCGCGTGGCCCAGATGCTGCGCGTGACGCTGCTCGCCGACCTGCCCTGCTTTCCCGAGATCAGCGCCAACAAGTACGCCATCAACATCCGCTTCGCCGCACCGGGCGGCAGCGAACGGCCCCGGGGCTGCGACGGGGACGTGCCCTTCGAACTGACCCTCTGTTCCCTGTGAAGACGCCGCCCCGCCTGGTGGCCTGCCCGGTGTGTGGCAAGGCCGCCGCCTTCGACGCCAGCAATCCCTTCCGGCCGTTCTGCAGCGAGCGCTGCAAGCTCATCGACCTGGGCCAGTGGGCCAACGAACGCTACCGCATTCCCGGGCCACCGGCGCCCGAGGCGGGTGGTGGGGAGTCCGACCACCCCGCTCCGGGGGAGCCGGATTCCTGAGCCCGTCACCGCGTCTGGAAGGCAAAGCCCACGCGCCTGCCATCCGCTTCCACCCAGAGCAGCCAATCGCGCCGGCCGCTCACGCACACGGGCAGCACCACCCGCGCCTCGAAACGCCCCGCCCCGGCGGGCAACAGGCGATAGCGGTTGAGCCCCATTTCCATGCCCTCCATGGCGAACTCCGCGCTCACCCGTGCGGCCGCCGGGGCCTCCACCGTCAGCCGGAAGGGCCGCAGGGCCGAAGGCGGGGCATCGCTCCGAACCCGGATGCCCTCGGCCGCGCAGCCCGCTTCCAGGTCGGCACAGGCGACCGGCGTGCCGGACGGGGCCGGACCGCAGCCCGCGGCCAGCAGGAGCACGAGGACAAGCCCGGCTGCCCTCACCACGCGCCCCGCAGCATGGCGATGCCGTGGGCCCCGTGGCGCCAGGCCGTCTCGAGGGTGTGGGGCGCCATGCCGCCGATGGCATAGACCGGCAGGGGATAGTCATGGACCCGTCGGCGGAAGCCCTCCCAACCGAGGGTGGCGGCCCCGGGGTGACTGGGGGTGGGCTGCACCGGGCCGAGCACCACGTAGTCCAGCCCGACCCGCGCGGCCCGATCCAGTTCCTCGCGGTCGTGGCAGGACGCGCCGCACAAGGGCAGGTCCGGCCGCCCGCCCAGGGCCGCCAGCCGGGCGCTGGTCAGATGCACGCCATCGGCCCCCAGCCGGGCGGCCACGGCCGGCTCGTCATTGACCACCAGGCGCGCCCCGTGGCGGCGCGTGAGCTCCAGGGCACGGCGGGCCAGGAGCTCGAACTGCGCCGGGGTCAGTCCCCGCTCCCGCAGCTGCACCAGGCGCAGTCCGCCCGCCAGGGCGGCCTCGAGGCGGGCAAGGAAGGCAGCCACCCCCAGCTCCGCCACGTGGCTGATCCCCATCACCGGCGGCAGGCACAGGGCGCGCAGGATGGGGCCGTTGGCCGGCAGGATGGGCGAGACCTCGGGATGCTCCGGCCGCTGCCAGGCCAGCCGCTGGCCTTCCCGGGGACGGGGCTCGCCGCGCCAGAGGGTGACCCGGTAGAAGTACAGCCGCACCGTGGCATGGGGATAGCTGAACACATGAGTGAGCCAGGGATAGGCGCTCACCACCTCGATGTCCAGCTCCTCCGCCAGCTCCCGGGCGAGGGCCTGCTCGGGCGCTTCGCCGCGCTCGATCTTGCCCCCCGGAAACTCCCACCAGCCGGCGTAGGCCCGGCCCTCCGGCCGACGGGCGAGCAGCACCCGACCGTCGGAAGCCAGCAGGACGGCGGCCGCGACCGGAACGATGGGCCCGCTCACCGGCCGCCCATGCCCACCCAGTCGCGGGCGAACTGCCAGGCCACCCGGCCGCTGCGGGAGCCCCGCCCCAGTGCCCAGTTGAGGGCGGCGCGGTGGAGTTCCCCGCGATCGGCGGGCAGGGTTCCCAACAGGCCCACCCAGTGCTCGACGATGCGCAGGTACTGGTCCTGATCGAAGGGGTGAAAGGACAGGGCGATGCCGAAGCGCTCGGACAGGGAAATCTTCTCCTCCACCACCTCCGCGGGATGGATCTCGCCGCCGCCGTGGCGGGTGAGGGCGTTCTCCTCGAAATACTCCGGCATCAGGTGACGCCGGTTGGACGTCGCATACACCAGCAGGTTGTCGCTGCAGGAGGCGATGGAGCCGTCGAGGATGGCCTTCAGGGCCTGGTAGCCCGGCTCGTCGGCGCTGAAGGACAGATCATCGCAGAACAGGATGAACCGCTCGGGCCGCTCGTAGATGAGATCCACGATGTCCGGCAGATCCTCCAGGTGCGCCTTGTCGATCTCGATCAGGCGCAGACCGCGCCGGGCATACTGGTTGAGCATCGCCTTGACCAGGGAACTCTTGCCCGTGCCCCGCGCGCCGGTGAGCAGCACGTTGTTGGCGGGCCGGCCCTCCACGAACTGCCGGGTGTTGCGGTCCACGATCTTCTTCTGCTCGTCGATGCCCTTCAGGTCGGACAACCTCACCCGATGGGGATGCCGCACCGGAGCCAGATGGCCCCGGCCGCCACTTCTGCGCCAGCGGAAGGCGATGGCCTCGTTCCAGGACACGGTCGGCGGCACCGGGGGCAGCAGGTTTTCCAGCCGGGCCAGCAGCCCCTCGGCGCGCGCCATGAGCCGCGCGATCTCGTCCATCAGCTGCGATACTCCGCGTTGATCCTCACGTACTCGTAGGAGAAGTCGCTGGTCCAGACGGTGGCGGCGGCGGTGCCCCGACCGAGTTCCACGCGCACCCGGATCTCCGGCTCCTTCATCA
>JBBINK010000009.1:0-2138 GCA_037443925.1 Betaproteobacteria bacterium | reverse complement strand
CGATCGTGGCGGAATAGGCGCGGCTTTCTCCGGGAATCATCTCGGCACGGTCGGTGATGTCGCCCGACCCCACCTGCACACCGCGCTGATCGAAGACGAATACCCTCACCGCCGGCCGCAGCATGCCGTCGCTGGCGTTCTCCAGCACCACCCGGTATTCGTAGCGGGTCTGCCCGTTCTGCCTGAGCACGGTGAACACGATGTTCTTCACATAGCCGGCATCGAGGGGGATGACCTTGTCCGGAACGAGCTCCTTGAGGTGGGGCAGGCGTCCCCGGGTGACCGCGGCCAACTCCTGACGCGCGTTCTCCAGCTCGGGTTCGATGCGGGCGAGCTTCTGCTTGAGCTGGAACAGCTCGTTGGCCAGCGCGCCGTTCTCCTCCGTGAGCTGCCGGATCTGGATGCCGGACACGACGCTCACCACGCCCAGCAGCGCCAGGCTGACGGCGAGGGCGATGGCCAGCATCAGGCGCTGACTGCGGCGCCGGCGCGCTTCCCGGGCCGCACCCGGCCCGTGGCGCCGTATCCCGTGGGCCGTGCCGGGAGCACGGCCGTTCTCGGTGGAAGTGGTGTTGTCATCCATGGCAAGCAGAGTGGAAGTCATGATCGTACACGCGCCTGCGCCGCGCTGGCGAGCACGGTCGGGTGTGCCCGACTCACTCCTCTTTGCGGGTGGAAATCCTGAAAGGCGCGTACAGGGGACACCAGCCGATGGCACTGGTGACCAGGAAGGCAATGGCCACGATGCCCAGGACGATGGCCAGGGTGCCGCTGATCTGGCCGGTGAAATAGAGCACGGCGAGAATGACCGCGACGATCAGGCGCACGACACGGTCGGCAGTTCCCATGTTTTTCTTCATGACAGGCTCTCCTTGGTTTGGGTTGGCTTTCTCGGTTGCATGCGCGGCAGCGGGTTCAGCCCCAGCCTTCCAGAAGCAGGGCCAGGAGCACGGCCAACGCCAGGCACAGCACACAGGCCGCCACGAGTCGCATCCACCGGGGCATGTCCGCTCCCTTGCGCATCGGCCATCCGACTGCTAAAGGATAGAACATTCTCCGCACAATTCGACGCCGGGCGCGGTCTGCGGCCGCATTCCACGGGAATGGACTTTCATGGGCAGGATGCTTTTCCTTCTGATGCTGATGACGGGCCTTGCGGGCACGGCGCACGCGGCCGAGTCGGTTTTCCCCATTCCGGCGGACGTTAGCCGGGGGGCGGAGCCGGACACCACGGACATCCCGGCGCCCCATCGCTCCCGCGAGGACATCGAAGCCGACATCCAGGCGCTCGAGGCCCGGCGTGCCGACCTGCTCACGCGCTTCGCGCCGGCGCATCCCGACGTGCGCGCCGTGGAAAGACGGCTCGCCATCCTCCGTGCCCAGCTGGAGATGCTGAGGGGCAAGGGACAACGTTGACCGTGGCTATGTGTCAGGTCAACACGTGCGGAGGGTTCCTGCCATGGGGAGTCTGGCCCAGCGCAACGTGGGGTGGCTGGGGGAATGGTCCGCGGCGGCCCGACCGCGCCATCGAGGGGGCGGGTGTGCGAGTCGGATTCACGGTGAAGGGGACGGGTGGTGTTCCTCCCGCGAAGGGATGTGCGGGGGGCCTCGTACCCCGCGCCGACCCTGCCCACCTGTCGAGACGTCGTGAGCGAGACGTGCCCCCCACCCTGGGATGGCGGAAGAAAAAAGCGCAGTTTCCTGCGCTTCTCGTATTCGTTCAGTCCCAGCTCAGGGCGCCGCCAGTCTGATACTCGATGACCCGCGTTTCGAAGAAGTTTTTCTCTTTCTTCAGGTCGATCATTTCCGCCATCCAGGGGAAAGGGTTGGTGGCCCCGGGATAGAGCTCGTCCAAGCCGATCTGCTGGCAGCGCCGGTTGGCGATGAAACGCAGGTATTCCTTGAACTGGCTGGCGTTGAGGCCTAGCACGCCGCGCGGCATGGTGTCCTCGGCATAGGCGTATTCCAGCTCCACGCCCCGTTTGATCAGGCCGCGGATCTCCTCCCGGAACTCCGGCGTCCACAGGTGCGGGTTTTCCATCTTGATCTGGTTGATGAGGTCGATGCCAAAGTTGCAGTGCATGGACTCGTCGCGCAGGATGTACTGGTATTGCTCCGCCGCGCCGGTCATCTTGTTC
>JBBINK010000008.1:0-2171 GCA_037443925.1 Betaproteobacteria bacterium | reverse complement strand
AGCGCATTGCGCACGCAACCCCGCGTATGGTCCTCCAGGAGCTGCAGCGCAGCCGCGTCCAGAGCCGAGCGGATGGCGGAGATCTGGGTGAGGATGTCGATGCAGTAGCGGTCTTCCTCCACCATCTTCGCCACGCCCCGCACCTGGCCCTCGATCCGGTTGAGCCGCCGCAGCAGCGCCCGTTTGTGGGGCTGGACCACGCGCCGCTCGGGGGGGTCGGGTGGGGCGTGGCAGGCAGGCTCAGCTGACCTCATAGCCGGCGTCCTGGATGGCCGCCCGGAACTGTTCCGGACGCGCACGCTGGGGATCGTAGGTCACCTTCACCTTGCCGCTGTCCAGGGCGACGTCCACCAGGGACACCCCGTCGATCGCGCCCACCACGCGTTTCACGCTGTTGGCGCAGCCACCGCAGGTCATGCCTTTCACGTCGAGCGTCAGTGTTTCCATCGCGTTCTCCTTGCTGTGAGGGTTGGGGGCCGGAGACAGGAGCGCTGCCCCCGGCCCGCAGCCTTCACGACCCCCGCCAGCGTTTCAGCAGCAGCGCATTGCTCACCACCGACACCGAGCTGGCGGCCATGGCCGCGCCCGCGATCGGGGGGCTCAGCATGCCCAGCGCCGCCAGCGGGATGCCCAGCACGTTGTAGATGAAGGCGAAGAACAGGTTCTGGCGGATCTTGGACAGCGTGGCGCGGGACAGGGAAATGGCATCGGCCACGCTCATCAGGCTGTTTCGCATCAGGGTGAAGTCGGCGGCCTCGATGGCCACATCGGTGCCGGCGCCGATGGCGAACCCCACGTCGGCGGCAGCCAGCGCCGGCGCATCGTTGATGCCATCGCCCACCATGCCCACCCGCCGGCCCGCGGCCTTGTGGCGGCCCACCTCCGCCGCCTTGTCCTCGGGTCGCACCTGGGCCACGTAATGCTCTATGCCGGCCTGGGCGGCAATCGCCCGAGCCGTTTCCTCTTGGTCGCCGGTGAGCATGATGACCTCGAGCCCCATGGCCTTCAGACGCGCCACCGCCGCCGGTGAATCCGCGCGCAGCCGGTCCGCCACGGCGATGTAACCCAGAAAGCGGCCCTGGCTACCCACCGCCACCACGGTCTTGCCCTGGCCGAGCAGGGATCGGGCCACCTCGCCGTCGCAGGGCACGCCCAGCTGGCGCAGCCATGCGGGCGAGCCCGCGTAGAAACGCTCGCCGTCGATCTCGGCGGTCACGCCCTGGCCGGCAAGGCTCTGGAAGCCGGTGACCGGAGCGATGCTGCCGCCGGCCAGGCGGGCGCGTTCCAGGATGGCGTGGGCCAGGGGATGCTGGGAGCCCTGCTCCAGCCGGGCGGCGGTGGCGAGGAGCTCGGCCTCGGATACGCCGGGCGCGGGCACGAGGTCGGTGACGGCGGGCCGCCCCTCGGTGAGGGTGCCGGTCTTGTCCAGGATCACCGTGGTCAGGCGGCCTGCCCGTTCCAGCGCCCGGGCGTCGCGCACCAGGATGCCGGCCTGGGCGCCGCGGCCCATGCCCACCATGATCGCGGTGGGCGTGGCCAGCCCCAGGGCGCAGGGACAGGCGATCACCAGCACCGCCACCGCATGGATCAGGGCGCGGGAGAAATCCCCGGCCAGCCCCCACCATAGGGCGAAGGTGAGCACGGCAATGGCCAGCACCACGGGCACGAAGATGCCGGAGATGCGGTCCGCGAGCCGCGCGATGGGCGCCTTCGAGCCCTGCGCCTGTTCCACCAGCCGCACGATGTGGGCAAGCTGGGTGTCGGCGCCGACGCCCGTGGCCCGCAGGCGCAGCATGCCATCCAGGTTCTGGGTCGCGGCGTACACGCGGTCTCCCGCGCCCTTGGAGCGGGGCATGCTCTCGCCGGTGAGCATGGCCGCGTCCACGCTGGAGCCGCCCTCGATCACCACGCCGTCCACGGGAATGCGTTCGCCCGCGCGCACCACGCACACGTCACCCACGCGGATCTGCTCGATGGGCACGTCCAGGATCCGTCCATCGCGCTCCACGCGTGCGGTGCGTGGCGCCAGCCGCAGTAGGGCTTCCACCGCCGCCGAGGTCTTGCTCTTGGCGCGGGCTTCCAATAGCTTGCCCAGCAGCACCAGGGTGATCACGGCGGCCGAGGCCTCGAAGTACACGTGCTGATCGTGCAGACCGAACAGCGTGACCACG
>JBBINK010000007.1:0-2187 GCA_037443925.1 Betaproteobacteria bacterium | reverse complement strand
GAAAGGGGCCTGGCCACGCCCTGGCCGCCGGCGGCGAGATTGCCGCGGAATTCGCCGGCCTTGGGAATGCGGGCCAGGGCATAGGGCACGGGCTCGCCATCGATGAGCAGGATGCGCTTGTCCCCCTGCGCGATCTCGGGAATGAAGCGTTGCGCCATGACCGTGCGCCTGCCGCCCTGGGTCATGGTTTCCAGGATCACGTTGAGGTTGACGTCGCCCGCGGCGATGCGGAACACGCTGGCTCCTCCCATGGCGTCGAGGGGCTTGACAACCGCTTCGTGGTGGGTGCCCACGAAGGCGCGGATGCGGTCGGCATCCCGCGTCACCAGGGTGGGGGCCATGAACTGGGGGAATTTCGCGATGGACAGCTTCTCGTTGTAGTCGCGGATGGCCGCCGGCCGGTTGAGGATGTGGGCGCCCTGCGCCTCGGCGAGCTCCAGCAGATAGGTGCTGAACACATATTCCAGGTCGAAGGGCGGGTCCTTGCGCATGAGCACGCAGTCGAAGTCCGCGAGGGGAAGGATCGTCGGCTGGCCCAGCGCGTACCATCGGAGCGCATCGTCCACCAGGTCCAGCCTGCACGCGCGGCAGAGCACGCGGCCGTCTTCCAGCCACACGTCCTGCTGCTCCATGACGTGCAAGGCATGCCCGCGCCGCGCCGCCTCGCGCAGGATGGCGAAGGTGGAGTCCTTGTAGGTCTTGATGTGCTCCAGCGGGTCGAGAATGATGGCCAGCCGCATGGTCGTCATCTCAGGCGGCCACGCGCTGGCGTCTGGGGTCGGTCTGCTGCAGCTCCAGCGAGGCCGCCAGCAGGGCCAGCCGCGCGATCACGCCATAGGCATAGAAGCGGTTGGGCGGCGCATCGGGCCGGGCATCGGTCTCCGGCAGGGAGCAGGCGGTCTCGAAGGACAGGGGCACGAAGTGCATGCCCGGGGAGTTGAGGTTCTCGTCCTTGCCCCGCCCGGTGTGCACCCGGTAGAAGCCACCCACCACGTAGTGGTCGATCATGTACACCACCGGCTCGGCCACGGCCTCGTTGATGCTCTCGAAGGTGTAGACGCCCTCCTGGATCAGCACGTCGGTGACTTCCAGCCCCTCCTTGACCACCGCCATCTTCTTGCGCTGGTTGCGGTTCAGGCCGCGCACGTCATCGGGACTCTTGGCGGTCATGATGCCCATGCCGTAGGTTCCGGCATCGGCCTTGACGATCACGAACGGGTCCTCGGTGATGCCGTTTTCGCGGTAGCGGGCCCGGATCCTGTCCAGCATGTCCGCCACCCTGGCCGCCAGGCATTCCTCGCCCGCGCGCTCCCGGAAGTTGATGCCGCGGCAGGTCTCGAAATAGGGGTCGATCAGCCACGGGTCGATGCCGACGAGCTCGGCGAACTGGCGCGCCACCTGCGAGTAGTTGGCGAAGTGCACCGATTTGCGACGCACGTGCCAGCCCGCATGCAGAAGCGGGATGATGGGCTGGCGCACGCCCGTGAGGATGTCGGGCACGCCCCCGGACAGATCGTTGTTGAGGAGGATGGCGCAGGGGTCGAAGCCCTCGAGCACCAGCCGTTCGCCGTCCCGGCGCAGGGGCTCGAGCACGATGTGCTCGCCCGTGGGCAGATCGACGGGCGTGGGGGCGGTGATGTCCGGAATCAGGGTGCCCACGCGCACCTCCAGGCCCGCATGGCGCAGGATGTAGGCCAGCGCCGCGACGTTGGCCAGGTAGTACAGATTGCGCGTATGGCTTTCGGGAATGATGAGGAAACGCCGCGCGTCCGGGCAGATCTTCTCCACGGCCGACATGGCCGCGTGCACGCACAGGGGCAGGAAATCGCGGTTCAGGTTGTTGAACCCTCCCGGGAACAGGTTGGTGTCCACCGGCGCCACCTTGAAGCCTGCGTTGCGCAGATCCACCGAGGCATAGAAGGGAACGGGGTGCTCCTGCCATTGCAGGCGGAACCAGTGCTCGATCTCCGGCATCGCCTCCAGGATGCGCTTTTCCAGGGACAGGAGCGGGCCGGTGAGGGCAGTGGTGAGATGAGGGACCATGATCCTAAAAACCTCAGTTGAGCGCTCTTTTGTGTTCGTAACCGATCGATGACGCAGCCGATTGTGCCTCCGGTCACCCTCACCCGGACGGTGAGCCCGCTACGGGCCCGCTTTCCGGCCCAAGCGGGCGCCTGGCTTTGGCGC
>JBBINK010000006.1:0-2219 GCA_037443925.1 Betaproteobacteria bacterium | reverse complement strand
CGCATCTTCGACTCGTGGAGCCGCTTCCGCTCCGACGAATTCCAGTGGTTCCGCGTGGCGGAGCTCAACTACGCCAATTTCGTCTTCAGCGCCGTCAAGTAGGCCGGCTACTCCGCCGGCAGCTCGATGCGCAGGGGCAGGGCTTCCTCCTTGGCTTCTTGATGGCTGCCCACCAGATCCGGGAAGGCCACCACCAGCGCCACCATGGCCAGCTGCATCACCACGAAGGGCACCGCGCCCCAGTAGATCTGGGCGGTGCTCACCCCTTCCACGCGCCGTCCGGTGGGTTTGTCCACGTAGGCCTCCCGGGGCGCCACGCTGCGCAGGTAGAACAGCGCGAAGCCGAAGGGCGGGTGCATGAACGAGGTCTGCATGTTCAAGGCCAGCATCACGCCGAACCACACCAGGTCGATGCCCAGCTTCTCCGCCACCGGGGCGAGCAGCGGCACCACGATGAAGGCCAGCTCGAAGAAATCCAGGAAGAACGCCAGGACGAACACCAGCAGGTTCACGGCGATCAGAAACCCCAGCACCCCTCCCGGCAGGGCGGCAAACAGGTTTTCCACCCACAGGTCGCCGTTCACCGCCCGGAACACCAGGCCGAACACGGTGGAGCCGATCAGGATGAACAGCACGAAGGCCGACAGCTTGGCCGTGCTGTCCAGGGCCTGACGCAGCAGGGAAAGGTCGAGCCGTCGCCGGGCCCAGGCCAGCGCCAGGGCGCCGGCCGCGCCCATGGCGCCGCCCTCCGTGGGCGTGGCCAGGCCGACGAAGATGGTTCCCAGCACCAGGAAGACCAGGGTCAGCGGGGGCAGCAGGGAACGGGCCGCGCGCAGGGCCAGGGCCGGGCCCGCGAGGCTGCGTGCCGCCGCTGGCAGGGCCGGGGCCATGTCGGGGCGGGCGAGCGCCAGCACCGCGACATAGGCCGCATACAGGGTAGTGAGCAGGAGCGCGGGGCCGATCGCGCCGTGGTAGAGCTCGCTCACGGGCTGGCGCAGTTGATCCGCGAGCACGATCAGCACCAGGGAAGGCGGAATGATCTGGGCGAGGGTGCCGGAAGCGGCGATCACGCCCGAGGCCAGGCGCCGGTCATAGCCGTAACGCAGCATGACGGGCAGGGCGATGAGTCCCATGGCGATCACCGAAGCGGCCACCACGCCGGTGGTGGCGGCGAGCAGGGCGCCCACGAAGATCACCGCGAAGGCCAGTCCGCCCCGCACCGGCCCGAATAGCTGGCCAATGGTGTCCAGCAGATCCTCGGCCATGCCACTGCGTTCGAGGACGAGTCCCATGAAGGTGAAGAAAGGGATGGCCAGCAGGGTCTCGGTCTGCATGATGCCGTAGATGCGCGAGGGCAGCGCCTGCAACAGCTCCGGCCCGAGCAGGCTCTGATGGATGCCGATCGCTGCGAACAGGAGGCCGTTGGCGGCGAGGGAGAAGGCCACCGGATAGCCGAGGAGCAGGAACGCCACCAGGGTGGCGAACATGGCTGGCGCCAGATACTCCGGGGGAATCACTGGCCCCTCTCCCGCAGGATCATGTCTTCCCCTTCCGGCGAGCGGGGCGGCTCCGGCTCCGGCCCATGGCCGGCGAGGAAGGCGATGCGGCGCAGCACCTCCGCCACGCCCTGCAACCACAGCAACGCGAAGCCGAGGGGGATGAGCAGCTTGCCCGGCCACAGGATGAGCCCGCCCGGACTGCTGGAATGCTCGGCCGAGACGAAGCTCGCCCAGAAGAAGGGCCAGCCGTGGTAGAGCACCAGGCTCGCGAAGGGAAGGAGGAAAAACAGACCGCCGATGATGTCGATCACGGCCCGTGTCCGGGGCGACAGCCGCCCGCTCAAGACGTCGATGCGCACGTGCTCGTTGCGCCGGAGGGTGTAGGCCGCGGCCAGGAGGAACACGGCCGCGAACAGCGTCCACTGGATTTCCAGCAGGGCATTGGAGCTCGCGTCGAACAGCTTGCGGCTCACCGCGTTGCCCGTGCTCACCAGCACCAGCACCAGGATCAGCCAGGGCACGCCGCGGCCGACGGTTTCGGTGAGGCGGTCGATCAGACGGACCAGCGCGAGCAGACGGTTCATGGCCCCGGATTATAGGGGCGGCGCGGTTCGCAGTCGAACGCGGCGCTGCTAACATGCCTTCCATGAGACTGCGCCGCGTGCTGGGCGTGGGCGGTGTGCCACCCCACGACAACCCGGAAGCCTATCTGTGGGAGCG
>JBBINK010000005.1:0-2500 GCA_037443925.1 Betaproteobacteria bacterium | reverse complement strand
GGTCAACGACTTCCTGCTCAACAACCCGGACCTGCGCTACATTTTCATCCTGGACGCGCAGGGCCGGGTACTGGTCTCCACCTTCCCCAAAGGCCTGCCGGTGGGATTGCGCGAAGCCAACGTCCCGCCGCCGGGCAGCCGGTACCAGATGCGGCGCCTGCGCACCACCGAGGGGATCGTCTACGACATCGCCATGCCCGTCGCCGAGGGGCGTGGGGGTGTGGTGCGCGTTGGGCTGTTGGAGGCCCCCGTCTGGGCGCAGGTGAACCGTCAGACGCTGGGGTTATTGATCCTGACGGGGGTCATCACCGCCTTGGGAGCCGGGGTGGGGTTCGCCTTGGGCACGTACCTCACACGCCCCCTGGCGGAGCTAGTGCGCATCACCCGGGCGGTGGCCCGGGGCGAGCTGCGCCACAAGGCGCCCATCGCGGGCGGAGTGGAGGTGGAGGAGTTGGCCCGCGCCTTCAACCACATGACGGAAGCCCTGGCCGCCTCGCGGGATGAGCTGCTGCGCCGCAACGAAGAGCTTTCCGCCCTGAACGCCATCGCCACCGCGGTGGGGCAATCCCTGGAGATGGAAACCGTCCTGGATGCCGCCCTGGCCAAGGTGTTGGAACTGATGAAGCTATCGGCGGGGTGGGTCTTCCTGCTGGAGGACAGCCACCGGCTCACGGTGGCGGCGCGGCAAGGGGTGCCGGCGGAGCTGTTCCATGCGGATGCGGGCCCGTTGGCTGAACCGTGCGTGTGCCAGCGCACGCTGCAATCCGGGCAGGCGCAGTTGGTGGAGAATGTGGAGAATTGCCCACGCCTCAACCGGCTGGGGCGGAACGGCGGCTCCAGCACTTGTCACATCTCCATCCCCCTGCGCTCCGGCGAACGGGTCCTGGGTCTCATGAACCTGGTGTGTCGAGATGGGGAGTGTCCGAGCAGCGAGGAGAACCTGCGCCTGCTCACCGCCATCGGGCATCAGATCGGCGTGGCGGTGGAGAACGCCCGCCTGTACCGCGAACTGCAGCAGAAGGAGGCCCTGCGCGGAGAGCTTGTACGCAAGCTGATTTCCGCCCAGGAGGAAGAGCGCCGCCGCATCGCCCGCGAGCTCCACGATCAATACGCCCAGGCCCTCACCGTCCTGGCCATGAGCATCGAGGCCACGGAGCGGGCGCTTCCCGAGTCCCAGACCCCCCTGCGCGCGCAGTTGGAAAGCGTGAAGGCCCTCACTGCCAACACCCTGGACCAGACCTACGACCTCATCTTCGACCTGCGCCCCACTATCCTCGACGACCTGGGGCTGATGCCGGCGGTGCGTTGGTACGCGGAGAACCGCCTCCAGCCCTTGGGAGTGGCTGTGCACCTGGAAGTGGAGGGCCTGCAGCAGCGCCTGCCGCCGGAGGTGGAGACGGCCTGCTATCGCGTGATCCAGGAAGCGTTGCTGAACGTGGCGAAACATGCCCGGGCGCAGCAGGTCTACATCCGGCTGAGAGTGGAGGAGGGCCAGCTGCGGGGGGAGATCGAGGACGATGGGCAGGGCTTCGACATGGAAGCGGTGCGTCACTCCAGCGTCAAGGGACGAGGCATGGGCTTGATGGGGATGCAGGAACGGGTCGAGTTGCTGGGCGGCACCCTCGCCATCGACAGTTGGCCCGGTCAGGGCACTCGCGTCCGCATCGCCGTGCCCCTCCAGACCGGTGAGGAGGTCACTTCGTATGTCCCGCGAGAAGATCCGCATCCTCATTGTGGATGACCACACCATTGTCCGCGCCGGCATCCGGCTCCTGTTGCAGG
Organism: Betaproteobacteria bacterium; assembly: GCA_037443925.1. Lineage (GTDB taxonomy): Bacteria > Pseudomonadota > Gammaproteobacteria > Burkholderiales > Thiobacteraceae > Thiobacter. The sequence goes on along the minus strand of JBBINK010000005.1, from coordinate 718 downwards.
CAGAGCCGGACATCGAGGTAGTGGGAGAGGCCGGCAGCGTCCAGGAGGCCATCGCCCAGACGGAAGCCTTGCAGCCAGACGTGGTGCTGATGGACGTGGCCATGCCGGGTGCCAGCGGCATGGAGGCAACGCGGGAGATCAAGCGCCGCTGGTCCCACGTCCAGGTGTTGGGCCTCACTATGCACCGCTCCGACGACTATTTCTTCCGCATGTTGGAGGCCGGCGCTTCGGGCTACGTGTTGAAGGGGGCGGATCCGGGGGACCTGATCACCGCCGTGCGCACGGTGCACCGGGGCGAGGTGTACCTGGACCCCTCCATGGCCAAGAAACTGGTGGCGGACTACCTGCAGCGAGAGGTCACGCCGCCCTATGCGAACCTCACGGACCGAGAGATAGAGGTGTTGCGCCTCATCGCCGAAGGGCACACGACAGGGGAGATCGGCGAGATCCTCAACCTGAGTCCCCACACCGTCCAGACCCACCGACGGAACATCATGGAGAAGCTCAACCTCCACGACCGGGGCGAACTGATCCGCTATGCCATCCGCCGAGGGCTGATTGAGCCGTAGGGATAAAGACCCGATTCCGGATGAAACCAGGCTCCATGAGCAAGGGAACCGAACACAACGACACGCACAGCCCCGAACTGCTCCTTCAGCAGGTAGGGCTTTTCAGTGTTCTCATGTTTGAGCGATCAAGGCCACAGATTTCTTGAGGC
>JBBINK010000004.1:0-2630 GCA_037443925.1 Betaproteobacteria bacterium | reverse complement strand
CCGACCAGATCCAGGGCTTCTTCGACATCCCGGTGGACAACATCTATGCCTCGCCCATCCTCCTGGGCGATGTGTGGAAGCAGAATTACGAGAACCTGATGGTGGTCTCGCCCGACGTGGGCGGCGTGGTGCGCGCGCGGGCCCTGGCCAAGCGCCTGGAAGCGGATCTGGCCATCATCGACAAGCGCCGTCCGAAGCCCAACGTGGCCAAGGTGATGCACATCATCGGCGAAGTGAAGGACCGCACCTGCGTGCTCATGGACGACATGGTGGACACCGCCAACACGCTGTGCGAGGCGGCCGCCGCGCTCAAGGAACACGGCGCGGCGCGGGTGGTGGCCTATTGCACCCACCCCGTGCTGTCCGGCAATGCGGTGAGCCGCATCGCCAATTCGGCGCTGGACGAGCTGGTGGTGACCGACACCATCCCGCTGCGCGACGATGCCCGTGCCTGCCCGCGCATCCGCCAGCTGTCGGTGGCGGAGCTGCTGGCCGAGACCATGCAGCGCATCAGCAACGAGGATTCGGTGTCCTCCCTGTTCACGGAATGATTTTTCTGCCGCCCTGCCCCGGGCAGGTCGGCGTCAACCCGTCGTCTGGTCGCGGACGACACAACCTTGGAGCCTCGACATGAAATTCGAAGTCACTGCCAGCGTGCGCAAGACGCAGGGTACGGGTGCGAGCCGCCGCCTGCGTCGAGCCGGCCGCGTACCCGCCATCCTCTATGGCGCCAACCAGCCGCCCGTCACCCTCGAGCTCGACCACAACAGCATCTTCCACCAGCTCAAGCACGAGGCGTTTCATGCCTCCATCCTGACCCTCGACGTGGAGGGCAACAAGGAACAGGTCCTGCTGCGGGACGTGCAGATGCATCCGTGGAAACCCCTCGTCCTTCACCTGGACTTCCAGCGGGTCAACCCCAACGAGAAGATCCACGTCAAGGTGCCGCTGCATTTCGTCGGCGCCGAGCTGGCTCCGGGCGTGAAGCTGGGTGGCGGCAACATCACCCATGTCATGAACGAGGCCGAAGTGAGCTGCCTGCCCAAGGATCTGCCCGAGTACATCGAGGTGGACCTGTCCGGCCTGCAGGCGGGCCATTCCCTCCATCTGTCCCAGATCAAGCTGCCCGAGGGCGTGGAGTTCGTGGAACTGCGCCACGGCAACGACGCGGCGGTGGCCAGCTGCGTGGTGCCCCGTGGCGCCGCCGAGGAAGCGGCGGCCGGCGGTGAGGGTGCCGCGTCCTGAGCGCGGTGTCTTCCGGCAGCGGGCCCGTCCCGGCGCTGGGACGGGCTTTTTTCATTGACCGCCCATGAATCCCATCCGTCTCGTCGTCGGCCTGGGCAATCCCGGCCCGGAATATGCGGATACCCGGCACAATGCCGGCTTCTGGCTGGTGGATGCGCTGGCGCAGCAGACCCATGTCTGCCTGCGCCCGGAACGCCGCTACCATGGCCGGGTGGCACGCACGTCGCTGGCGGGGCAGGAACTGTGGCTGCTCGAGCCCGAGACCTACATGAACGCCAGCGGTCAGGCCGTGCACGCCCTGGCCGCCTACTATCGCGTCGCACCGGCGGAGATCCTGGTGGTCCACGACGAACTGGACCTGCCCCCGGGCACCGCCCGCCTGAAAAAGGGTGGCGGCGCCGGCGGGCACAACGGTCTCAAGGACGTCATCGCCCGGCTGGGACCGGATTTCTGGCGCCTGCGGCTGGGCATCGGCCATCCGGGCAGCCGCGACGAGGTGGTGGATTACGTCCTGCGACGTCCGCCCAGGGAAGAGGCCGAGCGCATCACCGAGGCCATCGGGCGCAGCCTGGACATTCTGCCCCTGGTGGTGCGCGGGGATCTGGAAACGGCCATGCACCGCCTCCATTCCAGGGCCAGGCCGGCAGGCGGCTCCGGACAGGCATAGGGCGCGCCTGGCCACCGGGCTTTCCGCCCCACAACACGGGAATCGAACCATGAGTCTGAAATGCGGCATCGTCGGGCTGCCCAACGTGGGCAAGTCCACCCTGTTCAACGCCCTGACCCGGGCGGGCATCGCGGCGGAGAATTATCCCTTCTGCACCATCGAGCCCAACGTGGGCGTGGTGGAGGTGCCCGATCCCCGCCTGAAGAAGCTGGCGGAGATCGTCAAACCCCAGCGGGTGGTGCCCGCCATCGTGGAATTCGTGGACATCGCCGGGCTGGTGGCCGGCGCGTCCAAGGGCGAGGGGCTGGGCAACCAGTTCCTGGCCAACATTCGCGAGACCGATGCCATCGTCCACGTGGTGCGCTGTTTCGACGACCCCAACGTGGTGCATGTGGCCGGGCGCGTGGATCCCGTCGCCGACGTCGAGGTGATCGGTACTGAGCTGGCGCTCGCCGACCTGGCCACCGTGGAGAAAGCCCACGCCCGCGACGTCAAGAAGGCGCGTTCCGGGGACAAGGAAGCCCAGAAGCTGGTCGCCGTGCTGGAACGGCTGCTGCCCCACCTCAACGAAGCGAGGCCCGTGCGCAGCCTGGATCTGTCCGCCGAGGAGCGGGCGCTGATCAAACCCCTGTGTCTGCTCACCGCCAAGCCCGCCATGTACGTGGCCAACGTGGCCGAGGATGGATTCGAGAACAATCCCTACCTGGCCCGCCTCGAG
>JBBINK010000003.1:1482-3028 GCA_037443925.1 Betaproteobacteria bacterium | reverse complement strand
TCGCCACGCCTCTGTTCCTGTTTTTGTTGCCCGATGGCACGGAGGTCGCGCGCATCCCCGGCATCCAGACCGTGCAGAATTTTCGTGACTATGACCGCTATGTGCGGGAGGGCCACTACCGCACCCAGAGCCTGGCGGAGTTCCTGAGGGCAGGACCATGAGATGGCGGCTGGCCCTCGTCGGCCTGATGCTGGCGGGTGTCACGCGGGCGGAGTGGGCGTTCGAGGCGCCCATCGACGTGGTGCCGGAACGCACCGCCTTCTTCCATCTGGAATCGGCGGGCCGCAAGAACGTGGCGGTCTCGGGCGGGCGCGTGGCGGTGGTCTGGGAGGACGACCACGACGGCCGGCCCGCATGTTATCTGGCGGTCAAGAGCCTGGCCGCGTCCCGTTTCGGGCCGCCCATGCGGGTGAGCGGCCGCGGCGAGTGCGCCGAGCCCACGGTGGCGGCGCTTACCGGAGGCCGCTTCCTGCTGGGCTGGGAGGAGGATGGCCGCGTCTGGGTGCGCACAGCCCATGCCGCCGGCCTGGGCGTGCCCCGCCGGCTCTCCGTCGGGCCCTCGGCCCAGCTCAGCCTTGCGCATCATCCCGCCAGCGGGTCGTTCGCCGCCTGGGCCGTCTCCACACGCGGGCCGTGGCAGATCCTCGTCGCGGCCCTGGACGGACAGGGGCGGCCGCGGCGCGGCCGGCTCGTGGATGCAGGTGCCCACGCCGACCAGTCCTATCCCAGTCTCGCCGTGCTGGCCCACGGGCGGCTGATCCTGGCCTGGGAAGACCGGCGCGCGGGCCACACCCGTCTGTTCTATGCCGTTTCGCGGGATGCAGGGCGGCGATTCACCCGGCCCCGGCAGCTCAATGAATCGGAGTGGCGCGGGCAGAACCTGGGCCTGGGACGCGGCACCGGCGTGATGCGCGTGGCCCTCGCGCCCTGGGCCGAAGGCGTGGCCGCGGTGTGGGCCGACAAGCGCGATTTCCTGTCCGGCTACGACGTCTATGGCGCCTTCGCGGCCGCGCCCGACTTCGTGTTCGGCCGCAACGAAAAGGTGCAGGATCCCTTCGGGGACCACATCGCCCAATGGCATCCGGCGATCGCCGCCGACCGGCACGGTGCGGTGGCGGTCGTCTGGGACGACGACCGCGACGGCACGCCTGACCTGTGGCTGGCCTGGAAAACGGCCGAAGGCTGGAGTGACAATCTCGCGGTGCCGGGTGCATCCGGCCCTGGCGTGCAGTCGGATCCCTCCCTGGCGCTGGACGAGTCCGGCGACCTGCATCTGGTGTGGCTGGACAAGGCCGAGCGCAATGCGCCCTCGCGCCTGCGCTACGTCTTCGCGCGCCGGCGCTGAGGCTAGGGCCGACGCCCCGTCCGGGCCGACCGGCCCGGGGCCGCGCCCTGGCGCCCCGGTGGTGCGGAGCGGGCCGTATTCGGCCGGGAGCGGCTTGCCTGGCCAGCGTGCCGCCGGCTGCGCAGCTCGATCGGTTGCGGCCGGGCGTGGGGATCGGGCTCGAAGCCGGGCACGACCTGCCGTGGCAGTCTGCGCCTGATC
>JBBINK010000003.1:0-1408 GCA_037443925.1 Betaproteobacteria bacterium | reverse complement strand
CACGGCCGGTGCGGCCGATGCGGTGCACGTAGTCTTCGGGCACGTTGGGCAGGTCGTAGTTCACCACCTGGGGCAGCTCGCTGATGTCGATGCCCCGTGCGGCAATGTCGGTGGCCACCAGCACCTGCAACTTGCCGCTCTTGAATTCGGCCAGGGCGCGGGTGCGGGCATTCTGGCTCTTGTTGCCGTGGATGGCCATGGCGGGGATGCCGTCCTTCGCCAGCTGTTCGGCGAGCCGGTTGGCGCCGTGTTTGGTGCGGGTGAACACCAGGACCTGGAACCACTGATGGGTCCGGATCAGGTGGGTGAGCAGCTCGCGCTTGCGGTCACGATCCACGGGATGGACCATCTGGCTCACGGTGTCCGCCGTGGCGTTGCGCGCTGCCACCTCGATCGACTCGGGCGTGTTCAGCAGCCCGGCCGCCAGCGTCTTGATCTCGTCGGAAAAGGTCGCGGAAAACATCAGGTTCTGCCGCTTCTTCGGCAACCGTGCGAGCACCTTGCGGATGTCGTGGATGAAGCCCATGTCCAGCATGCGGTCCGCTTCGTCCAGCACCAGGATTTCCACTGCGCCCAGATCCAGGCTGCCCTGCTGCACGTGATCCAGCAGGCGTCCCGGCGTGGCCACCAGGATGTCCACGCGGCGGCGCAGGCGCTCGATCTGGGGCTGGATGCCCACGCCTCCGAACATGACCATCGAGGTAAGTCCCGTGTATCGGCCATAGGTGCGCACCGAGGCCTCCACCTGGGCTGCAAGCTCCCGGGTTGGCGTGAGAATCAGGGCGCGCGGCCGATGGCCCGCCGTGTTCGCGTCCGTGGCGTCGAGCAGGCGCTGCAGGATGGGCAGCACGAAACCGGCGGTCTTACCGGTTCCGGTCTGGGCCGCGGCGAGCAGATCGCCGCCGCTGAGCACGGCCGGAATGGCGCGGACCTGGATGGGAGTGGGTGTGGTGTAGCCGTGTTCCGTGACGGCACGCACGATGGCCTCGGCCAGGCCGAGTTGGGCGAAAGACATGAAGACTCCAGAGGATCATCGGCCTGCCGCCGCGTGACGGCGCCAGTCTGAGGCAGATGGGGTGGTGAAACAGGACGCGGCAGAATGACTGGAACGAATGCCGCGCCGTCATGTTAACAGGTCGGCGGGACGGGACGCGAAAAACTTTTTTCGGATAAGGCTTGCATATCCACCCCTTCTCCCCCATACTGCCGTCAGCGAGATGTTCAAGCAGTGTGTAAGCCCGTTCGCTGTGCCTCATTGCGTTTCCGGTACTCCAGTTCGTCAGCTGTTCCGTCTTGATCCTCGTCATCCCGGGCAAACGCCCACCTTCAATTTGCTATTTAGGAAAATCTAGACATGGCAACTGGTACCGTTAAATGGTTCAACGACGCCAAAGGTTTTGGCTTCATC
>JBBINK010000002.1:0-3517 GCA_037443925.1 Betaproteobacteria bacterium | reverse complement strand
GTTTGGTCGAGCGGATGAAGGGGAGATTACACGCCGCAACTGCTGCCGCCGCCAGGGGCCTGTTCCAGCAAACCGTTGGTGGCCAGCCACTGGTGAACTGTTCGAAAGCCGGCTCCAGATGAGAAGTTGACCCCCACAACCTGGCGGGCGTCCACCTCGCCAAAATCCAGGCCCTGGGAGGCCTTGAAGTAAATCGCCAGTTCCAGCGTTTGCTGGGGGAACCAAAAGGCATTGACGTACTTGGCGGCCGTGAACATCTCATCCACACTGGCATCCTGGGAGGCCATCAGCTCCAGCAGGCCCAGCATAGCCATGCCGTGGTTGCAGTCGGGGAAGCTGGTGGGGTTGTTGCAGCATGGCCGATACACAGCGGCGGCGACCTCCTCCAGCCGCGCTTGCTGCTCGGGTGTGAGCGTGAGGATCGGGGTGCTGGCGTAGAGATCCGTGACCGGTTTGGCTCCAATCGTCCAGCCACCAGTAGAGGCGAAGCGCTCGATCTGTCCCTCACCGTATTGGATCATCGGGCCTCGTTGCAGGAGAACGTTACGGGGAGAATCAACTTCACACCGTGGCCAGGATGGCCAGCCCCATCAGCACCACTCCTGAGCCCAGGATCAAGCGCACCTGCTCTTTGTGATGCAGATTCCAATGCGCCAGACGGTTAAGCGTAGGGCGAGCGGAAGCGGCGATCAGGATCACCACCAGCGGCAACACAAAGACCAGGTTGTACAGCACGAGATAGCCATAGCCCAGGAGCGCCGTCGGTTGCAGCGCCAGCAAGCTCAGCACGCCCAGGTAGACCGCACCGCTGCATGGCACGGTGCACAGTCCAATGAGGAAGCCACCACCGATCAGCGCAGGGATGGTGGCTTTCCTCGCCGATCGCCGCGCGAGCTCACTCACCTTCGCCGGCGCTTGCAGCCGCCAGCCCAGGTCGGGCAGGAAGTAATCCTTGAGCATCCACAGCCCGAACAGAACCGCCAGCAGCGCACCCAGGCGGGCTGGGGCGTGTTGCCGGGTGAACAAGTCCAGCGATTTGAGCACCCCTACCCCGAGGGCCAGATACGTCAGGAAGATGGCGGCGATGTAGATGCTGCCCATCCCCACCAGGCGCAGGCGGACGGTATGCGCGGTTTGCTCGCCGGCCTGAAATGTGGCCAGCATGGCGGTGATGAACAGCAACAACACAGTGAAAGCACACGGGTTGATACCATCCACCAGCCCGGCGGCGATGACCGTCGGCAACGTGATGGGGGGCAGATAGACCTGCATGGCCGCCGCTGGCGCATTGGGATGCCCAAACCCGGTGAGAGCGATCGCGCCAAGGGCAAGTACCCCCAGCACGGAAAAGACGAGGATACGGCGAACAGCCGAGGTGTGCATCCGCTAGGCCTCTACGACCAAGGTACCTTGCATAGATGGATTGGCGCGCCCGCCGCAGCAGATATCGCAGTAAAAGGTATAGGTGCCGGGTTGATCGGGCGTGAAGGTGACAGAATTCGAGCCCAGCGGTGGGGCGATGATGTTCACGCCGAGCTCATCCACCGCCCATTGGTGCTTGCCGCCGCCGTCCGTATGATATTGATTGTCCAGGCTGGTGAGACGAATGGTCACCGGCTCGCCGGCTTTGACACGGATCTCCTTCAGATTAAACCCGTTCATGTCCGCCTCAATGTCAATCGTGTCAATCGTGTTGGCGGCGGGTGGCGGCGTCTTGGGCGTGAAGGCCGAAGCGAGCAGATAGCCTGTCGTGCTGAGGACAAGCACAGCAATGACCCCAAAGGTGACGATGCGGATCGTCTTTTGCCGCGCTCGTCGTGCCGCCCGCTCTCTACGGTTTTTGGAGCTCATAATCCTTCCCCCTTGTGGTCAGCATCCATTTTGTGCAAAGTATCACATCCTCTATGTAGCGTACAAGTTCTCGGCCATCCTGTCCAGCGCCAGATGGCGCGAACATCTATAGGCGAATCGGCGGGTAGGGGCACCGGCAGCCCGGCCGTCATGATTCGCCCAGGAGGGCGCGAAGGCCCACTGTAGTTCCACGCGGTCGTGGTGGCTGCCCTGGGGCGATTTCAGGCGATCATCCAGAATGGAATCCCCTCCATTGCCGCCATCTTTATATACCTTCACGATGCCTAGTGAAGAAGCGCATGGCCAGGAAGGTGCTGCGCCGCTCAGCAACACGACGGGCCGGACGTCTCGCAGCAGCACCAGGAGCCCGGCCAGCGCCAGGGCGCGACCGCCCCCGGCAAAGAGGTAGATCGGCTTACGATGGCGGCGCCCGCCAGCCGTAGCGGCGGATGGACTCGACGGCACCTATACGCCGTTTCGCCTGGGTGTTCTGCACGCAGAACGGTCAACCCCGGTCGAAGCTGGGACGGTTAGTCAGCCGCATTGGCTTCTGGGAGGGGATGGGGTACCTCGTGTTCGATAACCATGTCGGCCGGATAAGGTCCGGATGCGCCAGGGCTTTTCGAAAAAAGGCCCGACAGGTCTTGCGGGAGATCCGTCGGGCCTGCATTCGTCAGGAAACCTAGCCTCATGCCTTCACGATCTTCACCCGGGTGTCATAGAAGCTGGCACTGCCGCCGATGGGGTCGGTTAGGCAGACGTTGCCCAGGGCCGGATCCAGGCGCATGACCGGATTGGGGCAGAGCCCGGTGCCCCGCCGGGGGTCGCCGGGGACGACGATGCCATCCACCACGATCTCCCGTGCGCCATAGGCCCAGTGGCCGTAGTGCCAGGAGGCCGCCACCACGCCAGGGCGGATACCCTCCACCACCTGAGCGCGGCCTACCACCTCACTGCGACGGCCGTTGCCCAGGTCGGCGGCGCCGGCCGGGTTGCTGGCCGAGATCAGCCGCACCCGGTCGCCGTCGGCGATGCCCAGCCGTTCCGCATCCTGCCGGTTGATGAGCACCCGGTTCTCGGGCAGCAACTGGCTCATGTTCCAGTAGGTGCCGATGGTACGGCTCTGACCACCGTAGATCTCCTTGAAGGTAATGAGCTGGAAGGGATACTCGCTTTCGTCGTCCGGGATCTCCTTGCCAGCCGCGTCCAGCGCCGGCTGCACCCGGGGTAAAGGATCGAAGTTCTCTCCCGTCAGGCTATGTTTCGCCTGGCCTACTGACTCGATGTAGAAATAGAGCTGGCTTTTGAAGGCATGCCTCATGTAGGGGCCATCGTAGGCCTGACTGAAGTGCTCGAAGCGGCCGCCCCGGTTGAGGAGATACACCACCCGGCGCCACAGGGACTCGTCATCCCCTACCGCGCGCCGCCACTTTGCCTCGTCGAAGACGGCTGGTGGCAGGTGGCGACGGGCCTGGCGGAACAGCGCCAGCTCCTCGTCGCCGGCCTCAGGCACGGCGTCGGAGCCGTCCTCCTTGTCGCCGAAAGCCAGGTTGGCGGCCAGCCGCAGGTAGAAGTCCTCGGGCCGGTCGAGGTCGCCGTACTTGCCGAAGCCTCCCTTGCCGATCCCCGGCAGCCCCAGCTTCTTGCCTACGGCGATGAGAAACAC
>JBBINK010000001.1:0-3879 GCA_037443925.1 Betaproteobacteria bacterium | reverse complement strand
CGCGCGCCGTTGTCGTTGTCCTTGCCGATGTGGGCCTGGGGTCCGGTGAGCGGCGCCACCGAACCGATGCGCACGACCTGGGCACCGTCTTGGGTTTCGCTTTTCTGGCCGCAGCCACCCACTGCCAAAGCCAGTCCCAGGGTCAGTACGGCGCCGATCAGCTGTGCATGTGCCATGGCAAGGCTCCCCAATCGTGAAACGCAAACTGCGCATTTATACCACAGATCGCGCGCCGGACGGGGCCACCGGCGCCCCCAACGAAAAACCCGGCCGAGGCCGGGTTTGCCGCGTGGTACTTCAGGGCGCGATACGTCAGCGCTTGTATTTCAGGCCGGTCTGACTGGAGAAATACGCCGCCAGGTCGGCGATGTCCTCGTCGGACAGCTTGGCCGCCTGGTCGTTCATGATGGCATTGACCCGGGTCTTGCTGCGATAGGCCTTCAGGGCGTGCATCAGATAGTCGTCGTTCTGACCCGCCAGCTTGGGGAAGGCCGGGGTCGGGCTGTTGCCATCCGCGCCATGGCAGGAGGCACACACGGTGCTCTTGCTCTTCCCCGCCGCGGGATTGCCGGCCGCGGCTGCCGGCAGGTTTGCGGCCAGCCCCAGGATGGCCGTGACGATGAGGATACGTGTTTTCATGGTCTGCCTTCCCTCGTGTTATTTGGCGTCGGCGTAGTAAGCGGCGAGATCGGCCATGTCCTGTTCCGACAGGCTGCCGGCGATGGCCCGCATCGTGGCATGCCTGCGCTCGCCCGCCTTGTAGGCCTTCAGGGCCGCCACGATGTACTCGGCGTGCTGTCCGCCGATCTTGGGCACCCGGTAGGTGTCGGGATAGACGCTGCGGTAACCCTCGATGCCATGGCAGCCGGCACACATGGAACTCTTGTTCTTGCCCGCTGCGGCATTCCCCGCCGCCAACGCGCTGCCGCTCACGGCGGTCAGCATCACGAGCACACTGGCTAGGATGTGTTTCCTCATTTTCCTCACTCTTTCGGGTTTCAAGAATCGGGTCCGCCGCGCGTGTTGTTGTCTTCCCGGAGGGCGCGCCCGGCGCGACGAGGCATGGGATGCGCGGCTATTTTATGCGCAGGCCGCGGGCTGCCGCAACCCGCGGCCGTTTGCTCGGCGCCCGTAAATATCAGATACTGCTAATGTTCTTCCCCAACCAACCCGGTATTGCCCTCATGGCCGAGCCCGCCCCTTCCGCATCGACGCCCGCCTGTCCCCTGTGGCTTTACCGCCTGTTCCCGTGGCTGCGCTGGTGGCCGCTGGTGGACCAGAGGAGTTTGCGGGCGGATGCCTTGGCGGGGCTGACGGGGGCGCTGATCGTGCTGCCCCAGGGGGTGGCGTTTGCCACCATCGCCGGCCTGCCGCCCGAATACGGCCTGTATGCCGCCATGGTGCCCGCCGTCGTCGCCGCCCTGTGGGGATCCAGCTGGCATCTGGTCTCCGGGCCCACCACCGCCATCTCCATCGCGGTGTTCGCCTCGGTCGCCCCCCACGCCGTCCCCGGCAGCCCGGAATTCATCCGGCTCGTGCTGACCCTCACCTTCCTCGTGGGCGTGTTCGAGCTGATCCTGGGGCTCGCCCGCATGGGCACCCTGGTCAACTTCATCTCCCACACCGTGGTCATCGGCTTCACCGCCGGCGCCGCCGTGCTCATCGCCTCCAGCCAGATCAAAAACTTCTTCGGCCTGGACATCCCCCGCGGCGCCCCCTTCCACGAGATCCTGCATCAGTTCGTCCTGCAGATCGAAAACATCAACCCCTACGTCACCGCCGTGGGCACCGTCACCCTGGCCTGCGGCATCCTGGTCAAGCGCTTCTTCCCCCGCTTCCCCTACATGATCGCCGCCATGCTCGCCGGCAGCCTGTTCGCCTTCTGGCTCAATGACACCCTCGGCGAAAACCTCACCCACATCCGCACCGTGGGCGCCCTGCCCGCCGGGCTGCCGCCCTTGTCCACCCCCGATTTCTCCTTTGCAGCCCTCCGCCAGATGTTCTTCCCCGCCCTGGTGGTCACCATGCTCGCCCTCACCGAGGCCGTCTCCATCTCCCGTGCCATCGCCACCAAGTCCGAACAGCGCATCGACGGCAATCAGGAGTTCATCGGCCAGGGCCTGTCCAACATCCTGGGCAGCTTCTTCTCCAGCTACGCCTCCTCCGGTTCCTTCAACCGCAGCGGCGTCAATTACGCCTCCGGCGCCCAGACCCCCCTCGCCGCCGTCTTCGCTTCCCTCGCCTTGGTGCTCATCCTCCTCCTCGTCGCGCCCCTGGCCGCCTTCCTGCCCACCGCCGCCATGGCCGGCATCCTCTTCCTCGTCGCCTGGGGCCTCATCGACTTCCATCACATCGGCGCCATCATGAAAGCCAGCCGCGCCGAAAGCTTCATCCTCTGGGCCACCCTCATCGGCACCCTCATCGACCTCGAAAAAGGCATCTTCGTCGGCATCGCCCTCTCCCTGGGCGCTTACCTCTACCGCACCTCCCGCCCCACCATCCAGGCCGTCGTCCCCGACCCCCAGCCCGGCAGCTACCACTACATCGACGCCACCGGCCACCCCGAGTGCCCACAGGTCAAAATGCTCCGCATCAACGGCTCCATCTTCTTCGGCGCCGTCAACCACGTCCAGCAACACTTCCTCGAGGTCGATGCCCGCAACCCCCTCGCCAAACACCTCCTCATCGTCGCCTCCGGCATCAACTTCGTCGACATCGCCGGCGCCGAACTCCTCGCACAAGAAGCCAAACGCCGACGCAAAATCGGCGGCGGCCTCTACTTCTACCGCGTCAAGGAGGGCGCCTGCGAAACGCTGCGCCGGGGCAGTTACGCCGAGGAGATCGGCAAGGAGAACATCTTCCCCACCAAGAGCCGGCCCATCGAGCACATCTACTCCCGCCTCGATCCGGAGATCTGCCGCACCTGTTCCGCGCGCATCTTTCCCGAGTGCCAGGAGCGCTTGCCGGACGGCCGGCCACGCTGAACGTTCACCTAGCCCTTTGATTTCGCTCCCCTCGTCATGATAACTTAACGTTTTTTTGACATTCATTTCAGGGAAGCGAGCATGAGCAAAACCCATACCCCTTGGGGGCAGACCCTGCTGTGGGGCGCCCTGGTCGCCCTGCTGTACTGGGGGCTGTTCCACTACCAGGATGAGATCGTCCGGCTGGCCCGCACCACGACCGATGCCTGCGTGGTCGTGGCCAACGGGGAGACGGTCTATTACACCAAACCCACGCCCGAGTCCTGTGCCGAGAAGGGCGGCACGTTGGTCGAGGGCAATGCGCTCAACGTGCTGGTTCCCATCGTGGTGGCCTTCATCATGTCCTATGCCCACGGGGCCTTCACGGCCATGTTCTGGGATTCCCTCGGCCTCAAGGCCGCGCAGAAGAAGTCGTAGCGGGAGCGCCCGGACATGGAACTGATCCAATTCATCGAACTCGATCTCACCGGCGCCATCCTGCTCATTCTCATCGGCTTCGTCGGCGGCATGGTCTCCGGCTTCATCGGCTCGGGCGGAGCCTTCGTGCTGACGCCCGCGATGATGACCCTGGGCGCGCCCGGCATCGTCGCCGTGGCGTCCAACATCTGCCACAAGTTCCCCAAGGCGCTGGTGGGCGCCATCAAGCGCCACAAATACGGCCAGGTGGACGTGAAGCTGGGCCTGGTCATGGGCGTCTTCGCCGAACTGGGCATGCTCTACGGCAAACAGGTCATGACGGGCATCAAGAACGAGTTCGGCGCCGTGGGCACCGACCTCTATGTCTCGGTGATCTTCGTGATCGTGCTGGCCATCGTCGGCACGTTCGTCTATCGGGACTACCGCAAGCTCAAGAGCCAGCCCCACAGCGAGGAGCACAAGGTCACGCGGCTCGCCC